>JAURUC010000001.1:4662500-5028440 GCA_030803735.1 Actinopolyspora lacussalsi
CTCCGAATGGCATCAACGTTGGCAGCGTGGCAGTGAGTCCGTGGGGGAGAAGCTCCATGGTCGAGAGGGAAACAGCCCAGATCACCGGCTAAGGCCCCGAAGTGTGTGCTGAGTGGAAAAGGATGTGGGATTGCCGAGACAACCAGGAGGTTGGCTTAGAAGCAGCCATCCTTGAAAGAGTGCGTAACAGCTCACTGGTCAAGTGATCCTGCGCCGATAATGTAGCGGGGCTTGTAAGTACACCGCCGAAGCCGTGACACAGCAGCGTTGCTGTTGTGGGTAGGGGAGCGTCCCGCACGCCGGTGAAGCCGCGGTGCAAACCTGTGGTGGAGGGTGTGGGAGTGAGAATGCAGGCATGAGTAGTGCATGGGCAGTGAGAATCTGTCCCGCCGGAAGACCAAGGGTTCCAGGGCCAGGTTGTTCCGCCCTGGGTGAGTCGGATCCTAAGGCGAGGCCGTCAGGCGTAGTCGACAGGACAACGGGTTGATATTCCCGTACCCGCGTGGCACCGCCCCATACCAGCCCCCATGCAGGGATCGTCAACTCATGGCGGCCATCGGGATTCGTCCTGGTGGTTCGTGTGGGTGGTGGTTGCTGGTGGGTGTGCTGGGCAGCGAGGGGGTGACGCAGGAGGGTAGCCCATCCCGGGCGATGGTTGTCCCGGGGTAACGGTGTAGCACGGCCGCCCAGGCAAATCCGGGTGGCCAGTGGTGTGAGACCGGATGCCGAGCCGGTGTGGCGAAGTGGGTGATCCCCGGCTGCCGAGAAAAGCCTCTAGCGAGGGGCCGCGTGGTCCGTACCCGAAACCGACACAGGTGGTCTGGTAGAGCATACCGAGGCGAGCGGGGTAACCGTGGTTAAGGAATTCGGCAAATTGTCCCCGTAACTTCGGGAGAAGGGGAGCCGCGCCTGGTGATCCCCCATTGGCGGGGTGAGCTGGGGGTGGCCGCAGAGTCTGGGCCCAAGCGACTGTTTACTAAAAACACAGGTCCGTGCGAAGTCGTAAGACGCGGTATACGGACTGACGCCTGCCCGGTGCCGGAACGTTAAGGGGAGTGGTGAACCCTTCGGGGTGAGGCTGCGAACCGAAGCGCCGGTAAACGGCGGTGGTAACTATAACCATCCTAAGGTAGCGAAATTCCTTGTCGGGTAAGTTCCGACCTGCACGAATGGCGTAACGACTTGGGCGCTGTCTCGACCACGGGCCCGACGAAATTGCAGGACGAGTTAAGATGCTCGTTTCGCGCGGCAGGACGGAAAGACCCCGGGACCTTTACTACAGCTTGGTATGGGCGTCTGGTTCGGCTTGTGTAGGATAGGTGGGAAACGGTGAACCACGCACGCCAGTGTGTGGGGAGTTGCTGGTGAAATACCACTCTGGTCGTTCCGGGCGTCTAACCTCGGTCCGTGACCCGGATCAGGGACAGTGCCTGGTGGGTAGTTTAACTGGGGCGGTTGCCTCCTAAAAGGTAACGGAGGCGCCCAATGGTTCCCTCAGCCTGGACGGAAACCAGGTGGCGCGTGTAAGTGCACAAGGGAGCTTGACTGTGAGACCGACGGGTCGAGCAGGTGCGAAAGCAGGGACTAGTGATCCGGCACCGGCATGCGGATGCGGTGTCGCTCAACGGATAAAAGGTACCCCGGGGATAACAGGCTGATCTTGCCCAAGAGTCCATATCGACGGCATGGTTTGGCACCTCGATGTCGGCTCGTCGCATCCTGGGGCTGGAGTGGGTCCCAAGGGTTGGGCTGTTCGCCCATTAAAGCGGCACGCGAGCTGGGTTTAGAACGTCGTGAGACAGTTCGGTCCCTATCCGCCGCGCGCGTGTGGAGACGTGCGGGGAGCTGTCCCTAGTACGAGAGGACCGGGACGGACGAACCTCTAGTGTGCCAGTTGTCCCGCCAGGGGCACGGCTGGTTGGCCATGTTCGGCACGGATAACCGCTGAAAGCATCTAAGCGGGAAGCCCACCCCAAGATGACGTCTCCCACCCCCCGTAAGGGGGGATAAGGCACCCAGCAGATGACTGGGTTGATAGGCCCGACATGTACGCACAGCGATGTGTTCAGTGGACGGGTACTAACCCGCCGAACGGCGACACCCCCACAACACACCGCCCACACACGCACCAACCCGCAAGCACGCGATCTCGCCACCACTATACGGCTCCCAACACAGCCACCACCCCCTGGACAATTCAATACCGGCTGAACCCCCATCAGCCCCCAATGGTTTTTTGGGTCGGTGGCCACAGCGGAGGAGACACGCCCGGCATCCATCCCGAACCCGGCAGCTAAGCCCTCCAGCGCCCCAGGTACTGCACCCCCACGGGTGTGGGAGACACGGACACCGCCGACCCAACCCCCCCAAACCGGCCCCACCCACCAGGGTGGGGCCGGACTACTCTCTGCCCCCTTACCCCGACAACGCCACGCGAAATCGCCGGGGCAGGCAGTACCGCCGTGGGATGTTTTCCCCGACTCAGTCGGAAGCTCTTCGTGCGAGTTCGTAGCAGATCACACCGGCAGCGGCGGCCACATTCAACGACTCCACCCCGCCGTACATCGGAATGCGCAACCGCTCCGTGATCCGTTGGCCCACTTCTTCCGAGAGACCGGCCGTTTCACTACCGAGCACGAACACCGCCCGGTTCGGAAAGTCCGCTCGGAAGAGATTCGTCCCGGCATGGGCATCCAGTGAGTACAACGGATATCCGGCCTCGGACAGCGCTTCAGCGGCCGTGCCGGCATCCGGGCTGCGCAGGATCGGAGCGTGAAAGGCGATTCCCGCCGAAGCCTTGACCACCAACGGGTCCACATTGGCCACCCCACGGTGCGGCAGCACGATGCCGTCCATGCCCGAAGCCGTCGCGGTGCGCAGGATCATTCCCACGTTGGCCGGAGTGGTCAACCCGTCCAGCAGCAGCATGCTGCGGGGCGCGGTTGCCGGATCCGCCAGCGCATCTTCCAGCGGACGCATCTTCCGGGCCACCACGTCGGCTATCACACCCTGGTCGTGGCGTCCGTTGCCCGCGAGTACCTTCACGCGTTGCGCGCTGGCGCGCCGCACCGGTACAGCGCGGTCGTCGGCCGCTTCCTTGATCTCGCGGACGATGCCGCCGCTGATTCCCTCGGCGAGAACTACCTTGTCCACGCGAAGTTCGAGATCGGACAGGGCTTCCAACACCGGTTTACGGCCGTAGACGGTCACGAATCGGTCGCGTGGTGAGGTTTCGGGCACTGTTGCGAGGCTCCTCTCGGAGAGTTGTCGCTCTTCGTCGAACGAGCGGGTCGGAAGCGGTCCGCCGTTGATCGGTTTCTTCGCCGGGAGTTCACCGCTACACGGCCGCTCGGCGTCACTTCGTTCGGCGTCCGTCGTGTGTCAGTATCGCGGTCATGTCCGATCGGTTGTCCGCACTGGATGCCTCATTCCTGTATCTGGAGGACCACACCACACCGATGCACGTCGGAGGTGTGGCTGTTTTTCGGCGGCCGAGCTCCGGATTCGACTACGACAGTGTGGTTTCGTTCATCGAACGCAAGCTCGCGCTGGTGCCGCGTTACCGCCAGAAAGTCGTGCAGATCCCGGGTCGACTCGCCAGACCGGTTTGGGTGGACGATCAGAATTTCGACATCAGTTACCACGTACGTCGTTCCGCACTACCCAAACCCGGCAACGACGAGCAGCTGCACGACCTCACCCAGCGGTTGATGTCGCGGAAACTGGACACCACTCGGCCGCTGTGGGAAGTCTACCTGGTGGAGGGGCTCTCCGAGGATCGAACAGCGGTGATCACGAAGACCCATCAGGCCATGATCGACGGTATCGGGGCTATCGACATCGGCCAGCTGATCCTGCAGAGCACTCCCGCTGACTCATCGGCGGAGCACACCGGTCCCTGGCTGCCGCGCCCCGAGCCGGGCGCCGTTCAACTCGCCGTCAACGCGGTCACGGAGGCTGTTCGGCGTCCGGGGGAGGTGGTGGAGAACATTCGTGCCACTACCGTCGACGCCACCGCCACGCTGCGCAAGTTGTCGGGAGCCGTGGCGGGGCTCTACTCCGCACTGCGCACCGCCGCTGTTCCGCCGCCGGGGACCCCGTTGAACGGAACCACTTCGTCGCAGCGGCGGTTCGCCGTTGCCCGGGCGCGGCTCGAGGACCTCCGGAACGTGCGGCGGCAGCACGGCGGAACCATCAACGATGTGGTGCTGGCCGTGCTCACCGGGGCTTTCCGGAACTGGTTACTTTCGCGGGGTGAGGCGGTGACCACTCGTAGTACCGTTCGCGCGATGGTTCCGGTCTCGGTCCGAGCCGATGGCCCCGCGGCAGTGGCGCGCGCCGAACTCGGCGACCTCCCGTTCGACGAGGTCTCCTCGTACCTGGTGGATCTGCCGGTGGGTGAGCCCAGCCCGAGTATCAGGCTGCATCAGGTGAGTCACGCCATGCGTGCCCACGCCGAATCGGGACAGTCCGTGGGAGCGGACGCACTGGTGCGGCTTTCCGGATTCGCCCCTCCGACCCTGCACGCCCTGGGGGCCAGGGTCGCCAGTGGGCTGTCCAACCGGCTCTTCAACGTGCTGGTGACCAACGTTCCCGGCCCGCAGGTACCGTTGTACGCGGCCGGTGCGCCGATGTCCGAGATATTTCCGGTGGTCCCGTTGGTGAAGAACCAGTCGTTGGCCGTCGGGATCACTTCCTACAACGGGGGACTGTTCATCGGCCTCAACGCCGACAGGGCAGCCATGCCGGACGTGGATGTCCTTGCTGCGATGATCGAGGAGTCGGTTGAAGAGATGATCGGAACGGTCGAGGTATGAGGATCTATTTGCCGGCCACGGTGCGGATGCTGCGGGAGTTCTTCGAACAACAGCAGCTACGGCCGTTGAGTGGCACGGCCTTCGCACTGACTCCCGCCCTGCGGGAGTCGTATTCCAGCGGGGATGCCGAGGAGCTGGAGTACGCGGCCATGCGGGAGGCGGCCCGAGCCTCGCTCCGGCTGATTTCGACGGAGCTCGGTGATTCGCGGGAGGCCGAAACGGAGGAGGCACCTCGACGAGTGGTGGTCTCCGCCGATGTGCGGGACGAGGAGGCCACGCTGCGGCCGGATCTGGACCACGCGGTGGTCCGGCTGGCCAATCCGGTGCCCTGGAAAAAGATCGCCGCGGTGCACGTGGACACCGCCGAGGCAGAGGAAGCGGTGCGGCAGGCGGCTCCGCTCATCGACGATGCGGACCTCGGGGAGGAGAAGGCCGAGCTGGCTCTCGGGGACGCCGAGGATCACGAACTGGCCTGGTTCGCTCCGCAGGAGGTGCCGTTCATGCTCGAACTGATGTGACGTCCGGTTCCGGAGTGCCCGTTCCGGGGAGCTCCGGTCACTCGAAACCCGAATTCCCGGTCGACTTCCGCGGAGGTCGGCCGACCGGGAGACGAGTACACCGAGCTCGGCGGGAGCCGCAGTCTCAGGCGCCCTGGACCTTGTCGGCGGGCGGAACCGTGATGTCGACCGGTTCACCCCAACCGGAGTAGGTGATCTTCGTCGTCGTCTCGGGGATCTCGGTCCCCATCATCTCCATCTCGGGAGTGACCGTCTTCACCCGCATCGGCAGGTCGTTCGGGCCGATCCACACGGTCTTCCGCAGTTCCTCGATGCCCTGCTTCTGGAAGAGCTCGTAAGCGCCCTTGACCGAACTCCCGGACTGGGACATGACCTCGCTCAGATCGGTGACCACCTCGTACCTGGTGGCCTGCTCACCGTTGAGCGTCACCTGCTCGGTGCTTTCGATGCTCGATCCCTCCGGCAGCATGGACTCGATGTCCGAGTACTGCCGCATGCTCCCGAGCTGACCCATGTTGCCGGTCGTACCGGCGGAACCCGTACTGGTCTTCGTCCACGGCTTCCCGCTCTGCGCGGAACCCGGCATCTTGATGTAGATGGCCTTTTCGGTCATCACGACCGGAACGGCGCCGTCACAGGACATCTCGCTCGCGGCGAGGTCGAGTTGACAGGTCTGGCCGCCCATGGCGGACATCATCGACCCCTGGGCGCCGGAGCCGCCCTCGATCTCCATCTTCATCGTCACCGTTTGCTTACCGTCCATGGTGTTGGACGTCTGTGACACGAGTCCGGAGATCTGGTGGAAGGTCTGCTCGGAGCCGGAGGACTGCGACTGCCCGTCCCCGCCGTTACCCGTGCTCGCCTGGTCCGATGAGGTCGTGCCACACGCCCCCAACGTGGTGATCAGTGCCAACGCTGACAGTGCCAATGTCGTGCGGCGCACGAGAAACTCCCTTCACCGTGACTCACCCCTGTGGGTGGATCACCCGCAACCTAGCAAAGCCCGATGGCCACACGTGGTGATTTCGAGGGATTTCCCGTCACGCCTACACTCGGCATCGCCGTTCGCCCGGGGAGCATGCCGGCGGGTGGTTCATGCCGGACCCTGGGTGAACTGTTTGTTCACCTCTTCGGCGGGCGGTGCCGAGATGTCGACCTTCTTGCCCCAGTCCGAGTAGTCGATCACCATTCGCGCGTCCTCGGGGGCTCCCCCGATGGGAGGCATTTTGGCGATGACCCGCATCAGCAGGCCGCGTTCGTCGACCCAGTACACGTAGTGGAGCTTCTCGACGCCGCCCTTGAGCATCTCCTGGGCGTTGCTCCGGTTCTGCTCTTCGCCCTTCTCGGCCATCACGTTCATGTCGACGGCCACGTCGTAGCGGACCGCCTTTTCACCCTCGAGCTCGGTTTTCCGCTTCTCGCTGATCTCCGCGCCCTCGGGCAGCATGCGTTCGATGTCGCTGAACTTGGTCAGCTCACTGAAATCCGCACTGGTCTGTCCCATGTCCTCGGGCGACATCTCGACCCACGGTTTGGTCATCCCACGCTGTTCCCGCATCTCCTTCGGGAACTTCATGTACATGGTGTCCGACTCCATGATGAAATCCATGAAGCCGGTGCAGTGCATGTTCTGGCCGACCAGCTCCAAGTCGCAGTCGTAGTTCATCGTCTTCGCCGCCTCGGCCGGGAAATTCTCCGCCCGCATGCTCATCTTGACGGTGGAGCTCTCCTGCATCGCGTCGCCGACCGTGTCGCTGAGTGCCGAGACGTTCGACAGCGGACTCAGGCTCTGCTCGGTCTTCTCGGACGCGTCACCGGACGGGTTACCACTCGACTGAGTGGTCTGTCCGGTCCCGCAGGCGGTGACGCCCGTCAGGGCCAGTGCTGTCAGCCCGATGGCCAGTCTTCGCATTCCGGTCCTTTCGTAACGATCGTTTCGACCGGATCGGGACCCTAGCAACGACCCGCACCGCAGGACGACAAACTTTATGAATTTGATTCACTCGTCACGCCCGGCGCGAGAGCGCAGCAGTCTCCGCAGCGAGTTCAGCTGCGCTTCGTGACCTTCCTCGGCCACGAACGTGTCGAGGTGGCAGTCCGGATCCTCGGTACCCCCGAGATGACCGCAGTTCGGCGGACATTCCTCAGCCGCCGCGGCGAGGTCCTCGAACGAGTCCACGAGATCGCTCGCGGTGACGTGTGCAAGTCCGAAGGACCGTATCCCCGGGGTGTCCACGACCCAGCCGCCGATGTCTTCGGGCATCGCCATCGCCACCGCCGAGGTCGAGGTGTGCCTGCCCTTGCCTACCTCGCTGACGCGTCCGATAGCCCGCTCCGCATCGGGCACGAGGCGATTGACCAGCGTCGATTTCCCCACCCCGGAATGTCCCACCAGTGCGGAGACGCGGCCGTCCAGCGCGGCCCGCAGTTCCGTGGGTTCGGCGTCGAGGCGAGTAGTGAGCACGGAGATCCCCAGCTCCGCGTAACCGGAGATCCAATCCTCCGGAGCCGCCAGATCCGCCTTGGTCAGGCACAGCACCGGGGTGAGCCCACCGGCGTAGGCGGCGACCAGGCAGCGATCGATGAACCCGGAGCGGGGCGGTGGGTCCCACAGCGAACTCACGATCACCAGCTGCTCGGCGTTGGCGACCACCACTCGTTCGTACGGATCGGTGTCATCGGCGGTACGCCGCAGCACGCTGGTTCGCTCCTCGACCCGCACGATCCGGGCCAGCGTGTCCGGCTCGCCGGAGGTGTCACCCACCAGCCAGACGCGATCACCGATCACTACGGGGGTTCGGCCCAGCTCCTTGGCACGCATGGCAACCACCTGCTGCCGGGGGTCACCGTCGACGGCGCACGTCCACCTGCCCCGGTCGACGGCCACCACCATCCCCACGAGCGCATCGGAGTGTCCGGGGCGTTGCTTGCTGCGGGGTCTGCTGTTGCGCCGGTTCGGGCGCACCCGGACATCGGACTCGTCGAGGTCTCGCCACCCCCGCTTGGTCATCACCGCTCCGCTCCCGTCACCGCAGGCCGCCCAGCATCTTCGTCCACATCTCGTCGAACCCGGGAAGTGTTTTGCCGGTGGTCGTGATGTCGTCGATCACCGTTCCCGGAACCCGCAGTCCCAGGATCGCTCCCGCCGTGGCCATCCGGTGGTCGGCGTAGGAGTGCCACTGCCCCCCTCGCATCGGCCGGGGAACGATGGTCAGCCCGTCGGGATGCTCCGAGGCCTCCGTGCCCAGACCGGTCAACTCCGCGCGCAGCGCCGCCAGTCGATCGGTTTCGTGTCCGCGCAGATGCGCGATCCCCCGCAGTCGCGATTCGCCGTGCGCCAACGCGGCCAGCGCGGCGACAGTAGGGGTCAGCTCGCCGACCTCGTGCAGGTCCACGTCCACGCCGCGCAGCCGTTCCGGGCCGGTGACGGTCAACCCTCGCTCGTCCAGCCGGGTCCCGGCCCCCATCTCCCGCAGGATCCACCGGATGGCGTCCCCGGCCTGGGTGGTTCGCTCGGGCCAGCCAGGCACGGTGACTTCGCCGCCGGTCACCGCTGCGGCGGCGAGGAACGGGGCCGCGTTGGACAGATCCGGTTCGATCCGCAGCTCCAGCGGCTCGATCCCGCCCGGTGACACCGTCCAGGTGTCGGGTTCCGAGTCGTCCACGTCCACACCCCGCGCACGCAGCATCTGCACCGTCATCGCGATGTGCGGCAGCGACGGCACCGATTCCCCCTCGTGACGCACGGTCAGCCCGCGCTCGTACCGAGCGGCCGAAAGCAGCAACCCGGACACGAACTGTGAGGAGGCGGACGCGTCGACAGTGACTTCACCACCGTCCATTCCCCCCGAGCCCTCGATCGTGAACGGGAGGCCGTCGCCGCTCACCCGAGCCCCCAGCGTCCGCAGCGCTCGAAGCACCGTGTCCAGCGGTCGTTCCCGAGCCCGCGGGTCCCCGTCGAAGGTGATCGTGCCCTCGGCCAGACACGCCAGTGGCGGCAGGAACCGCATGACGGTTCCGGCCAGCCCGCAGTCCACGGTCGCCGGGCCGTGCGGTTTGCCGGGGGCTATCAGCCATTCGCCCTCGGGTCCGTCCGCGACCTCCACACCGAGCGTGCGTAGCGCCGCGGCCATCAGTTCGGTGTCCCTGCTTCGTAGCGGTGATCGCAGCGTCGAGGGACCCGTGGCCAGTGCGGCGAGCACGAGGGCCCGGTTGGTGATGGACTTGGAGCCCGCGACCTCGACGGTGGCGTGCACCGCTTCTCGGGCCGGTGGGGCGGACCAGGGTGCGCTCATGGCTCGATGGTCTCGCACGTTGCGCCCGTCCCGGAAGTTCGGGTGTGCTTTCGCGGGTGCCCGTCAACCAGGTGCGGGTTGCGCGAGCACGTGGTGGAACTGGCAGCATAACCGCAACGTGGACGGTAATCGTGGGTTCCGGTTCCGCGGGGCCTGCCGCTTCGCGGTGGAGGGAGTGGAGGTGCGAAGCGATGTGCGGTAGATACGCCTCGTCGAAGGCGCCGAGCGAGCTCGCCGCCGAGTTCGACGCGCGGGACGAGACCGGTTCCCGGGCGCCGGAGCCCGACTACAACGTCGCTCCGACCAAACCGGTGTTCAGTATCGTCCAGCGGCACCCGAGAGACGCCGAGGGCAGTCCCGATCCGGACCGCTCCGAACGCACCGTGCGGGTGATGCGTTGGGGACTGGTGCCGAAATGGGCCAAGGATCCCTCGGTGGGAAGCCGGATGATCAACGCCCGCTCCGAGACCGTGGCCACCAAACCGGCGTTTCGGGGGGCTGTTCGTTATTACCGTTGCCTGCTGCCTGCCGACGGCTGGTACGAGTGGAAACGGGACAGCAGCCCCAAGCAGCCCTACTACGTCACCAACCCGGACGACTCCAGTCTCGGCATGGCGGGAATCTGGGCCACCTGGCGCGACCCGGCGGAGCCGGAGGCCGAGCCGCTGGTCAGCTGTGCCGTGCTTACCACCGAAGCGGTTGGTGAGCTCGCCGAGGTGCACGAACGCATGCCGCTGGTGCTCGCGTCCCGGGACTGGGCGGAATGGCTGGACCCGGACAACCAGGACGTCACGGATCTGCTGGTGCCGCCTTCGGGGGAGCTGGTGGAGCGACTACGGATGCGCCCCGTCTCGCGTGCGGTCAACAGTGTGGCCAACAACAGTCCGGGACTGACCGAGCCGGTACCCGAGAAGGACGCGCTGTTCGGATCATGACAAGAGTAGAGGTGGACACTCCGCACGGGGTGGCCCGTGCCGAACTGCACAGCGCCGCCGAGGGCCGTGCGGCGCTGCTGCTGGGACACGGCGCCGGCGGTGGTTTCGAGGCCGAGGACCTGGTCTGCGCGGCGCGTACCGCCACCTCCTCGGGCGTGCACGTCGCGCTGGTCGAACAGCCCTACCGGGTGGCCGGGCGTCGTGCGCCCGCTCCGGTCCGACAGCTCGACGCCTGCTGGCTGGCCGTGGCCGATGACCTGGGGCAGCGGTGGTTCCCTGAACTCCCGTTGATCTTCGGCGGACGTTCCTCCGGCGCGCGGGTGGCCTGCCGCACGGCCGACGCCGGGGGAGCATCGGCCGTGCTGTGCCTGGCGTTCCCGCTGCGCCCGCCGGGAAAGCCTGACAAGGATCGAGGTGACGAGCTCTTCGCGGTCGAGCTCCCGACCCTGGTGGTGCAGGGCGAGAGCGATCCGTTCGGCGAACCGGAACCGTCCACCAACCGTGAGGTGGTGCTGGTTCCCGGGGACCATTCGTTGCGGGCCGACACGGGAGCGGTTTCGCGTGCCGTCTCCGAGTGGCTCGGCAGGATTCTGCGCCTCCTCGACTGATCGAGGTTTTCCGGTCGCGAGGGTGGTCGGGGTTCGGCCCGCGGGAGTGCTGGGAGCTCGGCCGCGTCGACGGCGCGGCGATTTCGCGAGAAATCGACGGAGTACGGGGCCGAACCGCCGTATCAGGGTCGTCAATTTCGCGAGAAATCGACGCCGTCCCACGGGGAGGTGCCGCACGCACCGGGCCACGGACGTGGCGTCACCAGTTGCGGCGGTTCAGTGCGACCGGTGGTTCGGATCGGACCGGTGGGTGGAATAGCACGCCGTTGTCGATCGTTGCACGGGACGTGTTGACCGAGCAGAGTGGTACGGCCGTCTCCGGCGGCCAGCAGCCCAGCTTGAAAGAGTGCGTGTCGTCACGCGGTTCGCGGGATTCCGCGAAGCGTGCACGTGAAGGTGCCGGGGTATCCTGGGAGAGTACTCATGCCGGTGAGGGCATGGGGGCGTCACCATCTCCACTTTCGTCTTGGTGGCGGGGAAGGAGCCCGGTGCCTGGTACCAATGGGCAGGCCAGTACTGCCGAGAACGAGCAGCCGGCGGAAACCGGTGAGCAGCAGCAACGGGACGAGGTCACTCGGGCGGAGGAATCCGAGGCGACCGAGACGGCCGAACAACGGGTCGCCCGCTTCGAGCGTGACGCGATGCCGCTGCTGGATCAGCTCTACGGTGCCGCCCTGCGGATGACGCGCAACGCGGCCGATGCCGAGGATCTCGTGCAGGAGACCTACCTCAAGGCGTATTCGGCGTTCAAGTCCTACACCAGGGGGACCAATCTCAAGGCCTGGTTGTACCGCATCCTTACCAACACCTACATCAACGGTTACCGCAAGCGTCAGCGACAGCCGCAGCAACAGCCCACCGACGAGATAGCCGACTGGCAGTTGGCGCAGGCCGAGAGTCACACCTCCAGCGGACTGCGCTCCGCCGAGCTGGAGGCACTCGACAGGTTGCCGGACACCGACGTGAAGTACGCGTTGCAACAGCTCGCGGAAGAGTTCCGCATGGTGGTTTACCTGGCGGATGTCGAGGGGTTCGCCTACAAGGAAATCGCCGAGATCATGGACACTCCGATCGGCACGGTCATGTCCCGATTGCACCGTGGGCGCAGGCAACTGCGCGGGATGCTGACCGACGTGGCGCGTGAACGTGGCTTCCTGCGGTCCGAGGAGCGGGAGGTGAGCACGCCGTGAGCTGTTGCGAAGACCCGCGGGCTTCCTGCGAGGACGTGCTCGCCGAGGTGTGGCTGTTCTTGGACAACGAGTGCGACCAGGAGCGGCGAGCCGCGCTGCGCAAGCACCTCGACGAGTGCAACTCCTGCCTGGAGCACTACGGAATCGAAGAGCACCTAAAGGAGTTGCTGCACCGCAAGTGCGGTGGGGAGCACGCTCCCGCCGAGTTGCACGACAGGCTGCGTAGTTCGATCCGCGAGAACGTGCTGCGCCAGGCCGAGGTGACCGTCGAGGACGGCCCCGAGGGCGCCTCGGTCGAGGTGCGGAGCAGGCCGACCTCTTCGGCGGAGTGACTCCGCTGCGCCGTAGCCGCTCTCCGGACGCCACGAGAAGCCGGACAACACGAAAAGATGGCCCCGAACCGGCTTGACCGGTTCGGGGCCACTTTGTTGTGGGCCGCGGACGCGGCATGGTGCCGCGGTGGCGCGAGCGAGCCGTATAGTCCGCGAAAAACCCTCACTTGCCGCGCAGCGGACGCTTGCCGTGATTGGCGTTGTTCTTGCGCGCGGCCTTCTTCTTGCGGGCCCGCTTGGCCATTGGGCACTCCTAATCCGACTCGAATTCGACCCCCCACAGTCTGACATGCGAGGTGACCTGGTGTTCGTGGGCGGTTGCCCACGTGGTTTCCTGGTGGCCGAGCGTCAGCCGGACGGGTTCCAGAAGGGAAGCGGTAGCTGGTGGCACACGAAATACGCGCCGAGATGGTTGCCAACGTCATGACCGTCGACGTGAGCCCGGGCGATCAGCTCGGCAACGGGGACTCGGTGGTCGTGCTGGAGTCGATGAAGATGGAGATCCCGGTGCTCACCGAGCGCCCGGGGCGGGTCGACGAGATCGCCGTCAGCCCGGGCGACGTGGTCCGGGAAGGGGACCTGCTGGCCGTGATCGAGAACCCGAACTGACCGAGGTTTCCCGCTCGCCCGCTACCGGTGCTTCGCCAGGTCTTGCCGCGATCGCTCGGGAGCGGGTGCCGTCGGTTCGTGGTTCGTCGTGGGGCGGTCGAAAGGGCTGATCGTGTCTACTCTCAGTGATCTGTTGGCCGAGCACACCGGTCTGTCGGGAACGGTGGCCGACCATCTGCAGCTCGTCGTCGCGGAGTGGCAACTGCTCTCCGACCTGTCCTTCGCCGATTTCCTGTTGTGGGTGCCCGTCGGGCAGGACGATCCGGGGGACAATCGGTTCCTCTGCGTGGCGCAGGCGCGTCCCACAACGGCGCCGACGGCCCATTCGGAGGATCTGGTGGGCACGGCGGTGACCCCTCAGGACCATCCGCAGCTGCAGCGGGCCGTGCGGGAGAAACGCATCTGCAGGGAAGAGGATCCCCGGTGGCACATGGGGGTTCCCGTGCGACGCGAGACCATTCCGGTTCGGTTGGACGACTCGGTGGTCGCGGTGTTGAGCCGGGACACCAACCTCGCGGTGCCCCGGGTGCCCAGTCCGCTGGAGATCTCGTACCTCGGCAGTGCCGCCGATCTCTGCCAGATGATCGCCGATGGTAGCTTTCCCACCGCCGAACCCTCCCCGGACGTGCACACCAGTCCCAGGGTGGGGGACGGTCTGATTCGATTGGACAGCGCCGGGACGGTGGTGTTCGCCAGTCCCAACGCGCTCTCGGCGTATCACCGGATGGGCCACGCCGCGGACCTCGTGGGCGGCCCGCTGGCCTCGTTGACCCGTTCGCTGTTGTCCGACCCCTTCGACGCCGACGAGGTGTCCCAGCGCATCCGGCAGGCTCTGGACGGTCAGCCGGGAATGCGGATCGAGGCCGAGGCCAAGGGGGCCACGGTGTTGTTCCGCGCGCTGCCGCTGCAGCCGCGTGGCCAGGATGCCGGGGCGCTGGTGCTGGTCCGGGACGTCACCGAGGTCAAACGTCGGGATCGGGCGCTGCTCTCCAAGGACGCCACGATCCGCGAGATCCACCACCGGGTCAAGAACAACCTGCAGACCGTGGCGGCGTTGCTGCGGTTGCAGTCCCGGCGTACCGGCAACAACACGGCGAGGCAGGCGCTGGACGAATCGGTGCGGCGGGTGACGTCCATCGCGCTGGTGCACGAGACGTTGTCGATGTCGGTCGATGAGCGAGTGGATCTCGACGACGTCGTCGACCGGGTCATTCCGATGATGAGTGACCTCGCCAGCGCGAGCGGCGGTGTGACCGTACGCAGGCAGGGGCGTTTCGGTGAGGTCGCGGCGGAGCTGGCGACTCCGCTGGTGATGGTCCTTACCGAGCTGGTTCAGAATGCTCTGGAACACGCCTTCGCCGAGGGCGAGGGCGGGGAGGTCGTGGTACAGGCGGAGCGTTCGGCGCGCTGGCTGGACGCGGTGATCTCCGATGACGGTCAGGGCCTGCCGAAGGACTTCTCCCTCGAGCACGCCGAACGTCTCGGCCTGCAGATCGTGCGGACCCTCGTCGAGTCGGAACTCCGCGGGTCGTTGAGTTTGCGCGGGCGTGATCAGCGGGGTACCGAGGCGGTGCTGCGAGTCCCGTTGAAATACCGTCGCTGAGTCGCTGCCGCTGAGTGCGTCGATAGTGGGCGCACACGGGGGAGCGTGCTCCGATCGATCCTGTCGGCCCCCCTGTGGAACGCGGTGATCGCGTTCGCGACCGACATCGACGCGGATCGATCGATGGTGTTGTGCGGTTGTTGCGGTTTCCGGCTGTCGCGCGTCCGATTACGGCGTCCCTGGGAATCCGTACGGGTCTCGCCCGTCTCCGCTCACGGAGTCCTGCCGGGACGGATCTGTCGGACGCTCAGGCGTTGGTGGTGCGAGTGCGTGTCCGCGCGTTGCGACGCTTGAGCGCGCGACGCTCATCCTCGCTCATACCGCCCCATACACCTGCGTCCTGTCCGGTCTCGAGGGCCCACGCGAGGCACTCGGACGTGACGGGGCAACGACGGCAAACAGCCTTGGCCTCGGCGATTTGCAGCAGGGCAGGACCGCTGTTCCCGACGGGGAAGAACAGCTCGGGGTCCTCGTCACGGCAAACCGCACGGTCGCGCCAGTCCATCGTTTTGCTCCTCGCTAGGCACGCCAATGCGCGCCGATCGTTGTTCCGGGGTGTTTGTGAATGCTTTCACGGAGTCCGTGCGCTTGTGAATGCTTTCACGAACTCGCGTAATGTCAAGGGGACGATCACTACCGAGTGAGTGAGCTCACCCGGAAGATCGACAGATCTTGACCTGGGGTTGGGTGACCACCGGAGACGGTGCGGCCGACCCTGTGTGGTGCTTCCGTTGCGGCAAGTTATCCAACGACGCACAGAGCGTTCGGAACCGACACGAAATCGATCACCGAAAGCTCGCCGAGGGAGTCGCCGTCGACCTGTACTCGCAACGGCCGCTCACAGGCTACTCGCAACCTGCTGATGTTCGCACGCCTAAAAAGGGATTTTCCTTGTGGTTTAGCTCTATCGCTGAGCATTTGCGCTACATGTCGTAACACTGAGTGAGGAAGCATGTTGCCGAGCGCGAATACACCGATACCCGTTTCGAAGCTGGTCTCGGGGTTGGTGTGCACCGGTCTGCGGCCCAGGTAGGTCCACGGATCCGCGTTGGAAATCATGGCCGCGTGTAATGCGGTCACCTGAGGCTCGTCGTCGGCCTGCACGGTGAGTAATGGTTTACGTCGGGCGCTGGCCAGATAACAACGGGTCGCGGCGCTGGTGTACAGCCACGGTGTCACTCGCCGCCCCTTGCCGCGCCGGCGTTCCACCTCGGCGACCACGTCCGCGTCGATCCCGACCCCGGCGTTGAAGGTGAACCACCGGTCGTCCACCTTGCCCAGGCCGATCCAGCGACTGCGCTGCTCGGCCAAGGCGTGCAGCAGCCCGTGGGTCGCCTCCAGCGGATCCCGGGGTACGCCGAGCGCGCCCGCGAAGACGTTGGCCAGTCCGCCGGGGATCACCGACAGGCACGGGCGCTGGGTGGTCGTGGCCACTTCCGTGCGCAGCATTCCGTTGACGACCTCGTTGACGGTGCCGTCACCACCGTGCACCACGATCAGGTCGGCCCCTTCGAGGGTGGCTCGTGCCGCGGCGTCGGCGGCATGGCCGCGATAACGGGTTTGCACCACGTCGAGTTTGACCTCGCTGGCGAGCGCGTGGGCCAGCACGTCCCTACCCGCGGCACTGGTCGAGGTCGCCTCCGGATTGACTACGAGAACAGCGCGCACACCCGAAGCCTAGCCGTAGTTCCCGGGAGGTTTCGTGTGGCGCCACCCCGTCTCGTAACTCCCGGCGCTCGCGGTGGAACGGTGTGCCGGATGGAACCGGAGCCGCCGTCTCGGGAACGTGTCGTCGGCGTGGATGAGTGGTCTATTCTCGAAACAGGGTGCTCAGGGGCTCGTACTCCCGGGATCGTGTGAGCACGTGCCCGGCGGCGGAAAGTTCCACCCGCGAACGGCTGTCCGGCGAGATCTCCGTCCCCGGCGTCCGGAACGACGGTGTCGTCCGGTGAGGGTCGGCCCGGAAGCCCTCCCGGCCGGGAGTTCTCCCACGAGCCCTATTACGTCACCGTGGATACATCACCCCAGGAAAGAGGCATTCGTGTCGGCAGCGACAGCCCCCCGCGCCGTGCGCCTGGCCGGCCTGGTGACCGTGTTGCAGGCGGTTGCCGGGATCACATTCGTCGTGGCCCTGCTGATTCGGGCGAGCCAGGCCGAGCTCGGTTCGGTGGGATCGCTCACCCGCAGCTCCACTTATGGTGAAGCCGGCTATTTCGGCCTCATCTCCCTCGGTGTGCTCTTCGCGGGCATCGGGCTGTTGCGGAGCAAACACTGGGCCCGCACACCGGTGCTGCTGTTGCAACTGTTGTTGCTCGGTGCCTCCTGGTACGCGATGGGTCCCTCGGACAGCCCGCTGGTGGCCTTCGGGTTCGCCGTTCCCGCCGTGCTGGTGCTGTGGTGCCTGTTCAACCGTGCGGGGCGGGAGTGGTGGTTGCGCTCCAGTGCCGCTCCCGACGCCGAGCCCGAGAACCGCTCCGGCTGATCGAAGTTTTCCGGGAAGCGTGTCCCCGCTCGTGTGGTGGTTTTCCGTGGGCGTCGGGGGCTCGTGTCGAACGGCACGGGGCTTCCGGCTCTTCCGCCCGCTCCCGGTCCAAACCGCGCACTGTCGCGAGCAGCGTCAGCGACGCTGGTTCGAGCCACCCTCGCCGCGGTTCTCCGAAGGGATGCTGCGCGGATTGGCCGCTGCCCAGCTCTCGGCCAGCCGCGCCAGGGCGCCGGGTTTGTCCCAGTCCGACGGGTTGGCCGGGATCGTCGCTATCCAGTTCTCACGGTCCCTGGCCGGGTCCTCGTTCGGTCTGTCCGCGATCGTGAAGTGCTTCGGTCGAGTGACCTCGATGAACGGGTTGCCCTCCACGACGTAACCGCGTTTGACCGCGATTTCCCGGTCGCCCTGTGCCCAGCGGAACGTGAGCCCGTGGTTGAAGTATCGACTGATCGGGCGAGTGGGCATGGTGACACCTCGCGCTGGTGTGGTGCGTGTCGGTTTCGCAGATTACCGTGCTTTCGCCTGTGGGAAATCCGTCAACCGTGGGCTGTTCGATCGAGTGCCTCCTCGGTCAACCGGAAGACGGTCCACTCGTCCATCGGAATCGCGCCCAGCGACTCGTAGAAACCGATCGCCTGCTCGTTCCAGTTCAGTACCCACCATTCCAGCCGGGCGTATCCGTGTTCGACGCATTCCCGAGCCAGTTCCGCCAGCAGCGCCCGCCCCAGACCGTGCCGTCGGTACGACGGCTCCACGTAGAGGTCCTCCAGGTAGATACCGTGTGTCCCCCGCCAGGTGGAGAAGTTGAGAAACCACAGCGCGAATCCCACGACTCGCCCGTCGAACTCGGCCACGTGCCCGTACAGCGCCGGGGCCGGTCCGAACAGCGACCGCCGCAGCTGCTCCGTGGTGAGTTCGCACTGCTCGGGAGCTTTCTCGTACTCGGCGAGCTCGTGCACCAGTCGCACCACGGCGGGCAGGTCGGCCTCGGTGACTCGTCGTACTCCGTTGTCCCCGGCGTGGTTGTTCCCAGCGTGATCTAACACCCGTTCAGGTTAACCGAGTCGTGCTCACATGATCATCTTCTCGGATCCGGGACGTTCTAGCGGACGTCGACCCCGAAAGCGATCACGTGGGCAGCTCCAGCGCCATCAGCACGTCGTCCACGAACCTGTCCCCGATGCGGAACTCGGCGCGCAGCCTGCCCTCGATCTCGTAACCCGCGGCGCGATACAACCGCATCGCCCGTTCGTTGGTGCCCAGCACCCGCAGCGTGATGCGGGTGGCGCCGCGCCGCAGCGATTCGGCGCGCACGGCTTCCAGCATCGTTCCTCCGATGCCCCGTCCCCGGTAATCGGGCAGCACCGAGAAGCCGTGCAGCTGTTGCACATGAGCCGTGGCGTCCGCGAGATCGGGATACGAGGTGGCCAGCGGGACCAGTTTCGAGAATCCCACCGCGAGACCGTTCTCGTCGGCGACAAGTACGTTGCCCGCCTCGACGGGTCCGTCGAAGATCGATCCCTTCGATGACTGTGGTGGTGCCGGACTCGTTTCCGGAGACCACGCCTCCCGCTGGATCCACATCAGACGTTGTTCCTCGCCGGGTCGCGCCACGCGGGGCCGCACGTCCATACCGGTTTCCGTTTCGAGAGTGGGAGTGGAGGTCGGAAGCGAGCCTGGCAACTGAGTCGGTCGGGCGCAATCGGATTTCGAGCGCTGCGGAACGAGGAGCGCGGAGTGTTCTCGGGATCCGGACCGTTCTCGTACGTCCGCGGTGGCTCGGCCACGGTCGCGGCGGCGTGTGACCGTGCCCAGGGTCTTCCGCTCCCGGCCGTCCGGCTGCCCGGTTCAGTGTCCGGGTGCGACGGCCGATCACCGGTCTTTTCGGCGCCGGTGCTGATTCGTTCCGAAAACCTGGGTAGCGCGTTCGGGAAGACGCTCATGAGATCCGTATGCGTTCGGTTTTCGCGGCACGTGCGGCACGCGGTCGGTGTTGTACCATGCGCGCATGTCGAAGCGAAGAAAATTCGAATTCGTTCGATTTCGACGGTCGGGAGTGGTCAGGAAACGAATCGTCGCGGCAGTGGCCGGTATTCTTGTCGCCACGACATCGACTTCTTGCGGCGGTTTTTCCGGAGGCGAAGTGCGGTCGGGGCGGGGCGAGTTCTCATTCGTGTCACCCGACGGAAGGACGAGGATCCTGTACGAGGAAGAGGATCGCGACAGCGTGGGGGACTTGTCCGGGTCCTCCGTCATGAAACCGGGGAAGACCATAGCTCTGTCGGACTACGAGGGCAAAGCGGTCCTGCTCAATCTGTGGGGATCGTGGTGTGCTCCCTGCCGGGGTGAGGCGGACGAACTCGAACGGTTGAACCGGCGGACCGAGGACGCGAACATCCGATTCCTCGGTGTGAATGTTCGCGAGAACCGGAGGTCCGCTCAGGACTTCATGCACAATCTGGACGTGACCTACCCTTCCGTGTACGACCCGGACGGTAAAGTGGCACTGGCTCTGGACGGACTTCCGCTTTCCACCGTGCCGATAACGCTCGTGCTGGACGACGAGCACGGAGTGGCCGCGATTTTCCTGGGTTCCGTGACCGCGGAAAAAGTGATGCCGGAGATAAGGAAAGTGGTGTGAAACGGCTGCGGTCGGATCGCGTTCCGCGCGGTTTCCGACCGGTCCGAACGGTTGCGCGTCGCGGGGCCCGAAAGGACGAAGAAGAACGGGGGCGAGGGATGCGGCGTTCGCGGCCGAACGCGCGTCGACCGTGGCTCGACGACCGGAGAAAAACGACGCCGACCGGCGGAAGCGTGTTCCGGCCGGCCGGCGTCGTGTGAGGACCTACGGGGCGTTCAGCCCTTCTTGGTCTCCCAGAAGATCTTGTCGATCTCGGCGATGTAGTCCAGCAGCTCCTGGCCCGTGGCCGGGTCCATCGAGCCCTTGGTGCCAGCCGCACCGGCGGCCTTGGTGGCCTTGTTCACCAGTTCGTGCAGCTGCGGGTACTTCTCGAAGTGCGGAGGCTTGAAGTAGTCGGTCCACAGTACCCACAGGTGGTGCTTGACCAGTTCCGAGCGCTGCTCGGCGATGTTGATCGCGCGAGTGCGGAACTCGGGGTCCTCGTTGTTCTGGTACTTCTCCTGGATGGCCTTGACGGACTCGGCCTCGATCCGTGCCTGGGCCGGGTCGTAAACGCCGCACGGCAGGTCGCAGTGGGCGGTTGCTTCCAGACGCGGGCCGAGAAGCCGCGACAGGAGTCGCATACTTCCTCCCTGAAAGTGACAGTGAATGCTCCGACAGGGCCGACCCTACTCCGTTACGATCGTCGTTGTCTTACGGAGGTAGGTGTGAGTTCGCTCGGTCGGCTGCGCTGGCGCAGGCTGCGTGTGCGAGGGCCCTCGATGGCTCCCACGCTGCGGGACGGGGACATCGTGCTGCTGCGGTTGCGCACCGAGCCGAGGCCCGGTGACGTCGTGCTCGTCAGGTGGCCGTCCAGGCCGAACCAGCTCTCGGTGAAGCGGGCGGTGTGCCGTGTCGAGGGGGGTTGGCACGTCACCGGGGACCATGCCGCGGCCTCCACGGATTCCCGCCGGCTCGGCCCCGCGGAGGTGCTGGGGGTGCTCCGCTGGCGACTGGTGCCGCGCCCCGGTCGGATACGTTGAGTAGTTACCGCCGGGAACCGTCCGGTGTGGTTCGGATGTGGGAACCCCGCGGTCCCAAAGAAAACGAGTCCGGCTCGTATTCCTGGTGGTCACGATTCGTGTTCGTACGTCCGATGGTGAGGCAGTGTCTGTCGCTCGGCGCCTACCGTTCGGTCCGTCACTCGGCGGAGCGCAGTCGCTCGTAGTGCTCCAGGCAGTCCTCGTAGCGCGGCAGGATGCCTGCCTCGCTCGCCTCGGCCAGCGAGGGAGCGGAACGATCCTTTTCGGACAACACCGGTTCCGCGTCGAGCTCGTTCCACGGCAGTCCGAGCTCCGGGTCCAGTGGGTTGACCGCGTGCTCGGCAGGAGGGTTGTACGGCGTCGAGCAGAGGTAGATCATCACCGTGTCATCGGCCAACGCCGCGAAGGCGTGCCCGAGACCTTCGGCCAGGTACAGCCCGTTGTAGCTCCGCGAGTCCAGCCGGACAGCTTCCCACCGCCCGAAGGTGGGTGAGCCGATCCGCACGTCGACCACCACGTCGAGCAGGCTCCCCCGTGGGCAGTAGACGTACTTGGCCTGGCCCGGCGGAACGTCCGCGAAGTGCACACCGCGCACCACGTTGCGGTGGGACACGCTGTTGTTGAGCTGCGCCAGGGGCAGTCGGTGTCCGATCGCTTCGGCGAACGTCTCCTGCTGGAAGGGGGCAACGAACAGCCCCCGGTGATCGGGAAAGACCGGAGGGGTGAATTCCACGGCACCGCTGATGCCCAGTCGACGCATGTCCACACCGGCAGCCTATTACCGGTGTTCTCCGGTCGTGTCGTCGGGAAAGTACCGGCGGAGTTTCTTCCCCGGTACGAACGATCACCGGAACGAGTGTTGACAATTTGTTGAATATGCTGGTGTGGTGTGACCCTAGTCGCAGACAGCCCCGGGGGTGGCTGACATACTCGGCGAACCGCAGCGTCCGCCGAGCTGCTGCCCGGACCTGGGCAGTCGGTCTCGGTCGCCCCTAGACGCCTCGTCGAGTGGCACCAGTCCACACGGCGTGCGACGTCGCCCATCTGCCGCCCGGGAGTCGCTCCCGGTGGCCAGGTCAAGGCAACAGGAGGACGCCGTGACCACCGTTAGTGATCATCAGAACACGTCCGATTCCGCGTCCGCACCGGCAACGCCGAACGCGGAGTTGACCCACGAGGAGATATTCGGAGCGCACGAGGGCGGAAAGCTGGCCATCGCCCCCACCGCCCCGTTGACGAGTCCGCGCGACCTCTCCATCGCGTACACGCCGGGTGTGGCCAAGGTCAGCCGTGCGATCAACGCGGATCAGACGCTGACTTCCCGCTACACCTGGACCAGTGGACTGGTGGCGGTCGTCAGTGACGGCACCGCCGTGCTGGGGCTCGGTGACATCGGTCCGCGCGCTTCGCTGCCGGTCATGGAAGGCAAGGCGGCGCTGTTCAAGAACTTCGCCGGTCTGGACTCCATCCCGTTGGTGCTGGACACCACCGACAACGACGAGATCGTGGAAACCCTGGTCCGGCTGCGTCCCTCGTTCGGCGCGGTCAATCTGGAGGACGTGGCCGCGCCGCGGTGCTTCGATCTCGAACGCAGGCTGGTCGAGGCCCTGGACTGCCCGGTCATGCACGACGACCAGCACGGGACGGCGGTCGTGACCCTCGCCGCGCTGCGCAACGCCTGCCGGCTCTCGGGACGCGACTTCGGTTCGCTGCGCGTGGTGATCTCCGGGGCGGGGGCCGCGGGGGTGGCCTGTGCCGAGATCCTGGAGGCCGCCGGTGTCGGTGAGGTCGTCGTGGCGGACTCGCGAGGCGTGATCCACTCCGGCAGGGACAACCTGACCCCGATCAAGGCGGAACTGGCCGAGCGCACGAACCCCCGGCACGTCACCGGCGGACTGCCCGAAGCCCTGCGCGGTGCCGATGTGCTCATCGGCGTCTCCGCGGGCACCATTCCGGAGGAGCTGGTGGAGACGATGGCCGACGACGCCGTCGTGTTCGCGCTGTCCAACCCGGATCCCGAGATTCATCCGGAGGTCGCGGCCAGGCACGCGAGCGTGGTCGCCACCGGACGTAGCGACTTCCCGAACCAGATCAACAACGTGCTGGCGTTCCCCGGGATCTTCAAGGGGGCTCTCCACGCCGGTTCCCGGATGATCAGTGACCGGATGAAGGTCGCCGCCGCCGAGGCCATCGCGGCCGTCGCCTCGGAGGAGCTGGCCGCCGACTACATCGTGCCCAGCCCGCTGGATCCCAGGGTCGCGCCGGAGGTCGCCGACGCGGTCGCCGAGGCCGCCCGGAAGGACGGCGTGGCCACGGCCTGAACAGCGTATTCGCCTCTCGGGGCGAGTTCGCGTCTTCCCGGAGCGGCAGTCGGATGCATCGCGGGGCGAGACTACTCGGCAGGTTGGTTCCCGCGGTGGAAGCCGAACCGGAACCGTACGAGAGGACGGGGCCGGTCGACGACAGCGCCTGTCGTCGACCGGCCCCGAGTCGTTTCGCCACGACCGGCTGGGAGACGCGTCGAGCGGCCGGGCGGGCCGGCGGAAGCCCGGGGACACCCGACCCGTGCACGCTCCCGGTTCCGAACGTCACTGTGTGATTTGTTCGACAGCGCGTCACGTTGTCGGCGGCTCCACGTCTCAGCTTGAGGAGAGTCAGCCGTAACGGTGACGTCGCGGCTTAGATTTTCACCCGAACGCCGGTATGGTTGGAATTATCAGTTGTGGTTCATGCCACTATTGAACGATCAGCCGGTCGGGGGCGTAGCGCGAACGCAGTGGCGATGCGGAGGTTGGTCCGTGACCGAACGCAGCAGACAGGACCGGCGAACGGGACGGGGGAAACCACATCCCCCGGAGACGTACCAGCCGGTCGGTCCCGGTGTGACCGCCGATCTCGACGCGGCGGTGGAACCGTTGCCCGATGCACCCGCGCTGTTGAGCAGTCCGTCCGGGACGATCATCCGCGCCACCGATCAGGCCGCCGCGCTGCTGGGAGCGAACTCCGGTGGTGCTCTGCCGGGGCGCTCCCTGAACGAGTTACTGACCGTCGAGGGGGAGTTCGCCAAGCCGAGTGATCGTGCCCAGGACATCTGGTTCCGTGTCCTGAGCTGGCCGAACCGCGGAAACCCGAAGTTGACGGTCACGCTGCTCGTCGACGTCTCCGACCTGATGACCCCCACCGCGCGGACGCTGGCCAACGAACGCCGCAAGTTGCAGAACGCGCAGCGCGTGGCCGGATTGGGTACCTGGGAGGGGAACCCGCACACCAACACGCTCCGGTTGTCCGAAACACTGCTGGAGATCACCGGTACACCTCCCGGTACCGAGACCACGTACGAGTACTACCTCGATCACATTCATCCGGAGGACAGCCCGCGGGTCGACCGCTGTTGGCAGGAGTTGATCGAGAACCACATTCCCCTCGAGATCGAGTACCGCTATATCCGTCCGGACGGGGAGATGCGGATTCTGCTCTGTCACGGAGCGGTGATAACCGACGTCGCCGACCGCCCACTGCTGGTCGGGACCGCCCAGGACGTGACCGAGCAGCGCACCGCCGTCACCCGCATGGAACGCTCCAGCCAGCGATTCACCGACCTGGTGAGCGTCGTTCCGGTCGGCATCGGGCTGTTCGACGAGACCGAGCGGTTGATCGACGCCAACGACGCGATGTGCGACCTGCTCGGCTACCGGCTGCAGGAGCTGCGGGGCAATACGGTCAGCGGGATAACGCATCCCGACGACCCAGGGGGCGGCCTCGGCGGAACCGAGCTGCGGGACGCCTCGAACGGTCGACGCGACGAACCGCTGCAGCGGATGCTGGCCCGCTCCGACGGTCGACCGGTCTACTGCGAGCTGCACAGTTCGTTGTCGGTGCGCGACGACGGAACGAAGTCCTGGTTGGTGGTCTTCCAGGACGTCACCGAACGTCGCCGCAACGCGGAGGCACTGCGGTTCCAGGCCACCCACGACGAGCTGACCGGACTGCCCAACCGGGCCGCGGTCAAGGAAATGCTGGGCAACATGCTCGCGGAGGGCGATCCCGATCGCATCGCGGTGTTGTTCTGCGACATCGACAACTTCAAGCGGATCAACGACTCGCTCGGCCACGACGCGGGGGACGACCTGCTCGTGGCACTGGCCCGGCGGTTGGAGGGCGGGCTGCCCGACGGCTGTGTCGCCGCTCGTATCTCCGGGGACGAGTTCGTGGTCATCTGTTCCGACGTCCACGAGGTCGGGGGTACCGACTCGCTGGCCACCAGGGTCTCCGGTCTGTTACGAACCGCCGTTCCGGTACGTGGCCAGTTGGTTCGGGTGTCGGCCTCCATCGGTGCCTCCGTGCCGGACGGGACCGACGACGGTGCCGATCTGCTCCGCTTCGCCGACGCCGCCATGTTCGAGGCCAAGCGGGGTGGCCCCGGCAGGGTGTCGTTGGCCGGGCCGTCGCTGATGGCTTCGGCGGACAGCCAGCTCCACCTGGAGGGCCAGCTGCGGGAGGCGCTGCACCACGACCAGCTGACGCTGTACTACCAGCCGGTGGTGGATCGGCGCGGAATCATCGTCAGCGCCGAGGCACTGCTGCGGTGGCCGCACCAGGAACGTGGCCTGCTTTCCCCCGGGACCTTCCTCCCGGTCGCCGACCAGGGCGGGCTGATGCGTGACATAGACCGCTGGGTGCTGCGCACCTCGCTGCGCGAGGCGGCGGAGTGGCCCGGATCCGGCGCGACGGCGGTGTCGGTGGCGGTGAACCTGGCCGGGATGGTTCCCGGTGATCACGATTTCGTCGACTACGTCACCGACTGCGTGAACCAGGCGGGTATCTCCTGGGACAGAGTGGTGCTGGAACTGGTGGAGAGTTCCCTGGTCGATCTGCCCTCGCGTGCTCGGGCGGCCATGACGGAACTGGTCGATCGGGGTGCGAGGTTCGCCGTGGACGACTTCGGCACCGGTTTCTCGTCGTTGGCGCGGCTCAAGGAACTACCCGCGCAGATCATCAAGGTCGACCGCCGGTTCGTGGCCGACATCCACTCCGACAACAGCGACTTCGCGGTGGCCAAGGCCGTCGTGGACATGGCCAACGCCATGGGGCGTTCCTGCATCGCCGAGGGGGTCGAGAACGCGCAGCAGTTCGACACCCTGCTAGGGGCGGGGGTGTTCGAGCACCAGGGCTGGTTCTTCTCACCGCCGGTTCCCGCCGCCGAGTTCCACGCCATGCTCGCCGGAGGTTCCCTCATCGCCGCACGCGGGCCGAACTAGTGGATTCCGCAGCTTGGTTGTCGCGGGTGGTGACTTGGCGGAACCTCCGGCACGGCTCTCGCTGCGGGTGCCCCGACATCGGGTAGCGACCTACACAACGTCGGGGCCGTCCTCACGAGAGCCGCACCGGAGAACCCGCGGTCGGTTCTGCTGCGAAGGTGGTAGGAGTTCGGCCTGCGTCGATGGCGCGGCGATTTCGCGAGAAATCGACGGAGCCCGGACTGTGCCGCCCTCACCGCCCTCCCCGCGATTTCGCGAGAAATCGACGCCCGCCCCGAAGCGGCGCGTGTGAAGGGTTCACGAGTCGGCTTCGGTGTGCAGCAACGTGCTCAGTCGGTGGCGGGGGAGGTCGATCAGCCGCAGCCCCAGATCGGCGCTGTCGGCCACGAGCGCTTCGACGTGCGCCTTCGCCGCACGCTTGGTCAACGGGGTTTCGGAGTTCGCGATCAGAGCCTCGCGCCAGACGTTGCCGATCTTGCCGTGCGCCCGGTGCGAGAGGTACCCGGCGATCCCGCCGCCCTGTTTCCGGCGTTCCGCGACCACGACCGCGTGGTTGGCGTCCGGTTTGCCGCGTTGGAAGCGCAGCGAGTACTTGGCTCCCACCACGTGCGACAGCGAGCTCTGCGCGTGCTCGCTGGTGATGTCGGGATGCCGGTTCGGCACGAGGAAACCCGCCCGCTCGGCGTTGCAGGCGAGCAGCATCCGCAGCAACCACGGTCCGGGATCGGCGCGGAGGTCGAAGACCGGGACCGCTCCACCGGTCCGCAGCGGACGTTGCCAGCCGGGCGAACGCAGTTCCCTTACCTCGCTGCCGACGGCCCCACCGAGCGCCCGCAGGAAATCGGTGCCGGGAGCTTCCTCGCCGCTTTCCAGCGACTGCGGGCCGTGGGTGTAGATCGCGTGCCGCTCACCCGTCGACCTGTGGGCCTTCGCGGTGGGCAGGCACACGTACAGCGCGCTCGTGCTCCCGATGGCCTCGGCCCCGTGGTACTCGTTGAAATCGGCGACGATGTTCTCGAACACCATGCCCAGCCGCAGCAGTTCCTGCTGCACCTTGTGCCCCAGTGCCGGTGTGCGCGGGCTGAAGCCGTAGGCCAGCAGCAGTCTGCTGTTGCCGTCGGCCATGGCCTCCGCGGCCCGTGCGGTGAACAGCCCCATCCCCTCGGGGGTGTAGGGCGGGTCGCTGAAGACCAGCTCGAAACCGTCCACCAACGCCGTCGGCAGTCCGAACCGCAGGTCCGCGTGCACGGTGTGCACCGACAGCTGGTGCTCGGCCGCGATTCCGTCGATGTGGGCGAGGATCCGCTCGTCGAGGTCGACCACGGTGACCCGCAGCTCCGGAATCAGCAGGCAGCTCGCCAGCGAGGTCAGGTCGTGATCACCGAGCAGCAGCAGGTGAGCCCGGTGCAGGTCGTAGTTGTCGCGCAGCCACGCGGCGCGGCGCACCGCGGTCCCGGCGGTGGCCGTCACGTGGTCCAGCGCGGCGCAGGGCGCCGGGCCGGTGGCGATGAACTCGCGGAGGAGCCGCTCGACCTCCTCGTCCTCCCGTGGGGCCTCGTGCTCGTCGAACAGGATCCGTTCCCGATAGAGCTCGTGAGCGGAGTCCCGCAGTCGGTAGCCGTCCGGGCCTCGCTCGACGTCCTCGCCCGCCAGCCGAATCAGTTCCTCCACCGTTCTGCGCGGTGTGCGGCAGAGCCGCACCAGCTCCGGCAGGGTGTGCGCCCGGCGTGTCAGCAGTGCGAAAACGTGCCGCAGCGGACGTGCGAGCACGCCTTCGTGGTGGAGTCGCTCGCGAACCGCCTCGACTCCCGTGGAGTCGGTGGCGACTTCAACCTGGGTGCTCATGTCCCGTCCCGCTGTCGGTGTCCGCACTCGTCCGGTTCGGCGGTGCGCAACCAATTGTGCACACCAGCGGGTGTCCCACACCCCGGCGCCCGTCTTGCTCGAAACGTGTTCATCGGTGTCACAGGTGTGAGTTCCGCAGGGCACGTTCGTGTGACTTCCGCTGTCGGAACGGAGCGGTGGTTACGCGTAAGTCTCATTACATCGCGTGAGACAGCTGATCGGGTTAAGCTCGGCGAGGCTTGCGACGGTCGGCGAGTGACCGTCGGTGATCCGGGAGGGGGCTCGGTGATCGAGTTCCGGTCCGTGCGCAAGCAGTACGACGACGGCACGGTCGCCGTGCAGGAGTTGAGCCTGACCGTTCCCGTGGGAACGATAACCGTGCTGGTCGGCCCCTCCGGTTGTGGCAAGACCACACTGCTGCGGATGGTCAACCGGATGATCGAACCGTCCTCGGGGACAGTACTGGTCGACGGCGACGATGTTCGCGACTCCGAGCCGGCCGGGCTGCGCAGGGGTATCGGCTACGTGATCCAGCAGGCGGGACTGTTCCCGCACCGCACGGTTCGCGACAACGTCGCCACCGTGCCCCGGTTGTTCGGGCACAGCAGACGCGACGCGCGGCGTCGGGCCGAGGGTCTGCTGGAACGCGTGGGACTGCCGGCCGAGCTCCGGAAGCGCTACCCGGTGCAGCTTTCCGGTGGGCAGCAGCAGCGGGTGGGGGTCGCCCGCGCACTGGCCGCCGATCCGCCCGTGCTGCTGATGGACGAACCGTTCAGCGCCGTCGATCCCGTGGTACGGGAGGGGCTGCAGGACGAGCTGCTGCGGTTGCAGGGCGAGCTGGGCAAGACCGTCCTGTTCGTCACGCACGACATCGACGAGGCGGTCAAGCTCGGCGAGAACGTCGCGGTGCTGCGGCAGGGCGGCTACCTCGCGCAGTACGCGCCTCCCGAACAACTGCTGGCGGAACCCGCCGACGACTTCGTGACCTCGTTCGTCGGGCGGGACCGCGGCTACCGCAGACTGTCCTTCGTGGATTCGGACGGGCTCGTCCCCGGTTCCGTGGACACCGTTCGCATCGGCGACACCAGCGCCGATGTTCCCAGCCAGGCCGAGTGGGTGCTGGTGCTCGACCCGCACGACCGGCCACGCGGCTGGCTCCCGCCGGGAGCCCCCATCCACGGCCAGCTCACCGAGGACCAGCTGATCGCGGGTGGATCGCTGCACACCAGCGGTGCCCCGCTGCGCGGCGCGCTGGACGCTGCCCTGTCGGCTCCCTCCGGTCTCGGGGTCGTCGTGGACGAGGACGGTGTCCACCTCGGCGTGGTCACGGCCCGCCAGGTGCTCGACATCCTGGAATCACGGCGACATCCGGCGGTCGCCGAGGGTGCTGTCCAGTGATGGACGAACTGCTCAGGTACTTCTCCAGTCCGTCCAACCGCGAGGTGCTGCTGGAGCAGATCGGCCAACACGTCTACCTCTCGCTGGTTCCGCTGCTGGCCGGGGTGCTGCTGGCGCTGCCGCTGGGCAGGATCGCCCAACGGGTCGGCTGGTCGCGGGCGGCGCTGCTCGGCACCGCGGGCATCGTCTACACCATCCCGTCGCTCGCGGTGTTCGTGCTGTTGCCCAGCCTGCTCGGTACCGACTTCACCTCGTCGCTCAACGTCGTCATCGCGCTGACGCTCTACACCACCGCGCTGCTCGTGCGCCCGGTGCTCGACGCCCTGGAGGCGGTGCCCACCCACGTCACGATCGCTGCCACCGCGATGGGCTACCGCCCGCACCGCCGGTTCCTCACGGTGGAGCTGCCGTTGGCGGTCCCGGCGTTGACCTCGGGAGTGCGGGTGGCCTCAGTGAGCAACATCAGCTTGGTCAGCGTGGGTGCTCTGGTGGGGACCGGCGGGCTGGGGCGGTTGTTCATGGTCGGTTTCGAGCGGGACCTGGTGCAGATACCGGTCGGAATCGTGCTCACCGTGCTGCTGGCGCTGCTGGTCGATCTGCTGCTGGTGCTCGGCTGCCGCCTGCTGACCCCGTGGGAACGCGCCGGGCGGGCGGTGATCGCTTCTTGATCACCGACATAGCGGCTTGGCTGCTCGACCCGTCCAACTGGACCGGCGACGAAGGTGTGCTGCGCCAGGCGTGGCTGCACCTGCTCTACTGCTTGTTCGCGGTCTGCGCCGCTGCCCTGCTGGCGGTTCCGCTCGGCCTCTACATCGGACACACCGGTCGAGGTTCGGTGTTCCTCGTGGGATTCAGCAACGCCATGCGCGCCCTGCCCACACTTGGTCTGGTGACCGGGCTCGCGGTGTTGTTCCGGGGAAGCATCGCGCTGGCCGCGCTGGTGGTGCTCGCTTTTCCCGCGGTGCTGTCCGGCACCTACGCCGGGGTGCGTGCCGTTCCTTCCCAGGCGGTGGATGCCGCCAAGGGCATGGGCATGACCTCGAAGCAGCGGTTGTGGCAGGTGGAGCTTCCCAACGCGCTCACCCTGCTGATGGGCGGGGTGCGCAACGCGATGTTGCAGGTCATGGCGACCACGGCGGTGGCGGCTTACGTCGGCCTCGGCGGTCTGGGGCAGTTGTTGATCGAGGGGCAGACGATCGGGCGCTACGACCAGATGGCCTCGGCCGCGATCCTGATCGCGCTGCTGGCCGTGCTGGTCGATCTGGCACTGGCGGGGCTCACCTGGTTGCTCGTACCACGCGGGGTGACGCTTACCGCCGCGAACACCGGGGCACGGCCCCGAGGCAGGAGGAAACAACGATGAAGCGGCTGGTAGCACCGGTGGTCGCCTTGGTGGCCGCCACGGGACTGCTGTCCGGATGCGCCGATCCCACCGAGTCGGGTGCCGACTCGGGCGGGCCGATCGTCGTGGGATCGGCCAACTTCAGCGAGAGCCAGCTGTTGATGGAGATCTACGCCGAAGCGCTGCGCGGCACCGGTGCCGAGGTCACGACCAAGGGCCGCATCGGTGCTCGCGAGGTCTACGTCGGCGCGGTCCGCGACGGTGAGATCTCGGTGATTCCGGAGTACACGGGCAACCTGCTGCGGCACTTCGAGGAGAACGCCTCGGCCACCGGCTCCGAGAGGATCTACCGGGAGCTCGAGGGAGCGTTGCCGGACAGCCTCCGGGTGCTGGACTACTCCGCGGCTGAGAACTCCGACGTGCTCACGGTGACGAGCGAGACCGCCCAGACCGGGCTGCGTTCCATGTCGGATCTGGGATCGCGTTGTGGCGACCTCGTGCTGGGAGCGCCCTCCGAGTGGGCACCGCGCTGGAAGCAGCGCATCTCCGAGGTCTACGGCTGCACCTTCGCCGACATCAAGAACCTGGAAGCGGGCAGCGTTCGGGTCGACGCGCTCAACGACGGCCGTATCCAGGTGGCCAACCTGTTCAGCACCACGGCCGCGATCGACCGCGACAACCTGGCGACCCTGGACGACCCGAAGAACATGTTCCCCGCGCAGAACGTGCTGCCGCTGGCACACGAGGGGGCGTTGAACGACGAGCGGGCCGAGGTGCTCAACAGGGTTTCCGAACAGTTGACCACGGCCGATCTCACCCGCATGAACAAGGAGATGTCGGTGGACAAGGCCAATCCGAAGGATCTGGCCAAACGGTTCGTGGACCAACTCGAGCTCTGAAGCGGCCTCGAAGTCTGACGCGGCGTTGCCGCCCGGGTTGCCGGGAACTCGCTCGGCGGGAGCTCCCCGCCGCATGAGCGGGTGCCCGGCAACTGGTATCTGGTGGCGCTGAATCCGGGCAGTGGTCGCTCGTAAGTCAGGTCCCGGAGCGCGCGGCCCAGACGGTGCGTTCGGTGCGCACCGCGAGGTCGTCGCGGCGCAGGATGCTGCCCGGCCCCTCAGTGTCGAGCAACCTGTCGAGCGCACTCAGGTCCTCGGCCGCCAGTGTCTCGGCGATGCCGCCGCGGATGCGTCGCAGGCTGCCGAGGGCGTACCTGCCGACCGCTTCGTCGCGGGAACCCTCGATGTCGACGGTGACGCCGCGCTCGCCCACCACGGTGAAGCCGGCGGCGGTCAGCTTTGGCCCCCAGTCAGCGCCCCGGTGGGGCAGGTGCTCGGCGTGGCGGCGCTCGCTCGCGGCGTGGCAACGCTCCTCCAGGCCGGGGCGCTCTTCCGGGGCGTTCTCGGGCAGGAAGCGGGGAAAGCCCGCCAGCTCGACGACGGCGAGCAGTCCACCGGGGGCGAGGATCTCGTTGATCCGGCGCAGCGCGCGGTCGGGCTCGGCCATGTGGTGCATCGATGCGGACGCCCACACCAGGTCCGGCGTGCCGAGGTCGGGCCGGTCGGCGTCGAGATCGGCCTCCACGGTGCGCACGCGCTCCGTCAACCCCGCTGCCTGCGCCTTCTCACGCAGCCGCTGGAGGTGCCCCGGCGAGGAGTCGACCGCCGTTACGCGCGCCCTGGGAAAGTGGTTGAGCAGAGCGAACGTTCCTGCTCCCGTCCCGCAGCCCAGGTCCACGATCTCGCGGGGAGCGGCCGTGACTGGCAGCCACGCGGCGATCGAATCGATGTGCTCGGCGAGCACTTCCGCATCCAGTTCGAGGATCTCGGCCTGATTCCGGTCGTGCTGGTGGTCGTGCGCGGCATCGTGGTGAGTCGCGTTCGCGTGTGGGTGGCTCATGTGTCCCACGCTAGAACTGTCATGCGTGTTTGGCACGGAAAGTTGCCAATCGCGCAAATACTACCGAGGTGTCGGGGTGTGGCTGGTGACATGATTTTGCGTGTTGCGCAAATTTACATTGAGCGCAATAATAGCCGCGTGACGACGACACACGTGACTGCCGGTGCGGGGCTTCGCGAGCGCAAGAAGCGGGCCACTCGCCGCGCGCTCCGCGGTGCGGCACTGCGACTGGCCGCGGCTCACGGTGTGGATCAGGTCACGGTAGAGGCGATCGGCCAGGAGGCCGGAGTCTCGACACGAACATTTTTCAACTACTTCGGCAGCAAGGAAGAAGCGCTGGTCGGTGACGGAGCCGAGCTCCAGTGCCGGATCAGCGCGGCCCTGGAGGCCGCCTCCGATCAGCCGTTGCTGTCGATCCTGCGACGGGCCCTGCACGATGCAGCGGTCGATGTCGTCGACATGCGCGAGGAGATGCTGTTGCGCAAACGGCTGCTCTCCGAGTGTCCGGCACTGTTGCCGCAGCACATGGCCAACTTCGCCGCCGCCGAACGCGCCATCGCCGAAGCGGTGGCGGAACACCTCGGCGTGGGCGTCGAGAGCGAGCTACGCCCCAAGCTGGTGGCGGCGACGGTCACCACGGTGGCTCGCGTGACCTTCCAGCACTGGCACGGCGGCAGTGACGCCGAACTCGACGCGTTGATCGACGAGGCCTTCGACCGTCTTCAGCTCGGCCTCTGAAACCGAACGGCTCCCCGGTGCCGGGTATGACCGGGGACCCCGCACCGCGCGCTCCACGAGCGACACCGCCTGTTGACGACGAGGAGTTTCGTTGCCGAACGCCGCGCCCTCGCGCGCCCGCGACGCGACCACGTCACCCACCGGGGAGGAAACCTCACCTCCGGAAGAGGGGACGCGGCTGAGTCAGGGCCGCATCTGGTTGATTTTCGTCGGTCTGATCCTGAGCATCCTGCTGGCGGCGCTGGACCAGACGATCGTGTCCACGGCGTTGCCCACGATCGCCGGTGACCTGGACGGTTTCGACCGGATCTCCTGGACGGTCACCGCCTATCTGCTCGGCCAGGTCGTCACCATGCCGTTGTACGGCAAGTTGGGGGACCTGCTCGGCCGCAAACCCGTTTTCCTGTTCTCCATCGGCATGTTCCTGCTCGGCTCCGTGCTGGCCGGAATCGCGCAGTCGATGAACGCCTTCATCGCCTTCCGCGCCGTCCAGGGAGTCGGGGCCGGTGGACTGATGGTCGGTGCGCAGTCGATCATCGGCGAGATCACCAGTCCCCGGGAGCGGGGACGCTACATGAGCATGCTGGCGCCGCTGATCGGAATCGGCACGGTGCTCGGGCCCCTGCTGGGCGGCTTCTTCACCGAGCAGCTGAACTGGCGCTGGATCTTCTACATCAACATTCCGCTGGGTGCGGTGGCGATCACCGTGGTCAGCCTGGTGCTCAAGCTTCCCGGCAGTGACCGGTCCCCGCGCATCGACTATCCCGGGGCGGCGCTGATGGCGGGAGCCGTCACGTGCCTGGTGCTTGTCACCAGCTGGGGCGGTACCGACTACGCCTGGGACAGCCCGACGATCCTCGGGCTGCTGGCCGGGTTCGTCGTACTGACCGTGGGCTGGGTCTTCGCCGAACGCCGCGCCACCGAACCGGTGATCCCGCTGCGGCTGTTCACCGACCGCATCTTCGTGATCTGCGTTTCGCTGGGTCTGGCGGTCGGGCTGGCCATGTTCGGAGCGGTGACCTACATCCCGACCTACCTGCAGATCGTCGGTGGCGCGGGAGCGACCAACTCCGGGCTGCTGATGTTGCCCATGGTCATCGGCATGATGGGGGCCTCGTTCCTCACCGGACAGCTGATCACGCAGTTCGGGCGCTACAAGATCTTCCCGATCTACGGCACGGTGCTGGCAGGCGTCGGGATGTACCTGCTTTCCACGATGGGCGTCGAAACCACCCGCTTGCAGTCGGGCAGCTACATGGTGCTGCTCGGCGCCGGGATCGGCTCCATCATGCCGGTGCTGACCACCGCCGTGCAGAACTCGGTGTCCCGCGCCGACCTGGGATCGGCGACCTCCGGGGTCAACTTCTTCCGGCAGCTCGGTGCCTCCGTGGGTACCGCGCTGGTGGGAACGCTGTTCAACAGCAGGCTGTCCGGCCAGCTGGACCAGACGCTGCCGCCGCGGTTGGCCGAGCAGGCCTCGACCGACGCCAGCAGCATCACCCCGGAGGCACTCGAGAAGATGCCGCCGCAGCTGCGCGACGGCTTCGTCGAGGCGTTCGCCGGAGCGCTGCCGCCGGTGTTCTTCTACTTCGTCCCGCTGCTGGGTGCGGCGTTCGTGCTCGCGCTGCTGCAGCGGGAGAAGCCGCTGGGCACCGAGCGCAACGCCGAGGCGGGTGCGACCTCCGAAAACCAGGAGCACGGCGCGCCCGCTCGTGCGGATGCCGAGCCGTTGGACACCCGGTCGGAAACCTCGCGGGTCGAGACCACGGCGATGACCACCGCCTCGGTGACCGCGGCGGAGACCGGCGGTTTATCCGGGGCCGAACCGGCTGAGACGGCAGGACCCGGCGCTCACGGGCAGCTGCACGACACCGCGGGGCGCCCCCTGGCGGACACACCGATAACCGTGATCGAGCCGACGGGCAATCAGGTGGCGCAGACTCGCACCGACGGGAACGGCGAGTACGAACTCACCCTGCCGAGCCCGGGAAACTACCTGCTCGTGGCCGCCTCCGGGGAACACGCTCCCGGAGTCCGCACGATCGGCGTCGGCGATCGGTCCACCCGTCGCGACATGACCGTGGGTGGCAGCGGAATCGGTGACCCCACAGCCGCCGTCACCGGCACTGTCACCGGCAGCGGTGACAGCGGGCTCTCCGAGGCCACGGTCACGATCACCGATGCCCGGGGAGAGGTGCTCGACGCGGTGACCACCGGACCGGCGGGGGACTACCGGCTTCCCCGGCTGGAGGCGGGCACCTACACGCTCACCGCCTCGGCCCCCGGACACCGGCCCGCTGCGGTTGCCGTGACGTGCGGGGCCGGGGAGAACACCCACCACGATCTCGCGCTGTCCGCCTCGGGGCGGATCCGGGGCACCGTGCGAGCCCGTACGGACGGCACCCCGCTGACCGAGCTCCGCCTGGTCCTGCTCGACGAGCGCGGTACCAGTGTGGCCGTGACCAGCCCGGAAGTCGACGGTAGCTACGCGTTCGACGGTCTTCCGGAAGGTGACTACACACTGGCGGCCCGTGGTCCCGAACCCGACTCGGTCCGGCTGCGCCTGACCGGTGGCGAGGGGATCGACCACGACATGGAGCTGGAGTACGACACCGAGCCCGAGAGCGTGCTCCCGACTCCCGCGACACCCTGACCGCGCGGCGTCCGTCCGGTCGGGGCCCTGCGTTCGTCGCCCCCGACCGGCTCGGACGGCGGTTCCGCTGTCCGAGGCAGTCCGCTGTGGAGTTTCCGCGACAGTGGCCGCAACTTCATTCCGCTCGGGCTCGTGCCCGGCGCTGGTGGTTCCGCTTACTTGCTGCTCGGGATCGGCACCGTGTGGTCGGGGCTCGTCTCGCTGCTGTTGTCCGTCGTCGCTGTCGTGGCCGCGCTCGGTTATCTGATTCTGGGGCTTCGACACCGAAGGCGGTACGGTCCGCCACCGCGGCCCGGAGAGCGGTATGCCTCGAAACGCACGGTGGGGTAGCGGATCGGTTCCAGGCCGCTCCCGCGCTCGGAGTGCCGTGCGCTCGGAACGCTGTGTGGAAGCGGAACTTTCGGACGTCCGGGTGAGTCCGCTGTGGAGATTTCGTAACGTGGCGGACAACGGGGCCGGTTGTTTGGTATCGCGGAGTCATGGACTCCTTCGGTGTCGCGTGGCTGGTGGTCGCGCCGCTCGTCGGCGCGATGTTCATGGTCTACGGCGCGCTCGGCTGGGCGGGTAAGGTCTCCGCCAGTTGCTGGGCGCCTTGGACCCGGGCGAACCGGGAGGGCGGCCGGAACCAGATGTTGCTCGGCCTGATCATCGGAATGAACGGTGTTGTGGCAGTCGTGCCCGGCACGGGATTCGGTCCGCTGAGTGCCCTGCTGGCGGTGACCATGGTCGCTTTCTTCACCCTGTCGATCCTGCACCGAAGGAAGTACGGTCCCCGGCCGCAGCCGGGTTCGCAGTCGCCCTACGCCGCGAAGCGGCTGGCGGGATGACGGACTGGTTCCTGCTCGTTTCCCTGGCGGTCGGATTCGTCGGAAGTGCTGCGGCCGTGCTGTTCGGGACCCTGGGCTGGACCGGGAGGGTGGCGGTACGCCCCTGGGCTCGCGGCACAGCCGCGAGTCGCGCGGCCGGGCGCAACCAGCTGCTGCTCGGGCTGATGATCTCGCTGAACGGTGCCAACCTGATGCTGCCGGGTCAGCAGGGATCGAAGGCGCTGGGCATCCTCGCGTTCGCGGGTATCGTCGGCTACTTCGCGCTGCTGATCCTGCACCGCCACCGGTACGGCCCATCCCCTCCGCCGAGGTCCCGGTTCGCCGAGGACCGTCGGTAGTGCACTGCCGAGTTCCGGAGCGGTCCGGACTCGACCGTTGACCACGACCGGTGTCGGCCGGCCGCGTGGACGTCGGGTCGCGGCTCAATCGCCTCGGCCGGTTCGCCCACCTATCCGGTTGGTCAGCTCGTCGGCTGTCGCCCGCACCAGCCGGGCGAGTTCCGGCCAGTTCGCCCCGCACGGTGCGCGGGATCGTCCGCTCTCCGCCGCGGCCGTCTCGACCGGTTCGCAGTGGTGCCGCATGGTGACGCTGATGGCGGCGGTGGGACGCCCGCCGTGATCGAACGCCGCGCTGGCGACCGAGGCGAACCCCTCGGTGATCTGGCCGTCCTCCACCGACCACCCCATCCGGTACTCCCGCCTGAGAAGTCGCCGCAGCTCGGGAAGATCCCGCGGTCCCCGCTCGGTGCGCAGCACGAAACTGTCCCCGCGGGGGAACAGCGCCCGGACCTGGGTGCGTGGCAGGTGCGCCAGCATCGCTCTGCCCGAGGCGGTCAGTTGCGCGGGTAGCCGCACGCCCACGTCGGTGACCAGCGTCTGCGGTCGTGACGGCCGTTCCTTGATCAGGTAAAGCAGTTCGTTGCCGTGCAGTACGCCGAGGTGTGCGTTGTAGCCCACCCGGTCCACCAGATCCCGCAGCAACGGTCCGGCCAGCCGTTCCAGCGGCTCGTGCCGCAGGTAGGCCGAACCCAGTTCGAAACTCGCCACCCCCAGCCCGTAGCGCCGTTCCTCGGGCAGGTGGGTCACGAAACCGGCCTCGGTCAGCTCCGCCAGCAGGTGATAGGTCGTGGAGCGGGGCAGCTCCAGCTCCCGCGCGATCACCGCCGCCGACACCGGTCCGGGCCGTGCCGCCAGCACTCGCAACACCGCGAGTCCGCGTCGCAGCGCCGGAACGTCGCTGCTGGATCCCAAGAGCTCTCTCCTTCGAACGCGACCGGCCCGACCGGCTGAACCAAGCCCGCCGCACCGAGCTCGCCGACCCCGATCCGGTTGATCCCGATCCGGTTGACCGACGCCCCGGAACGGTATGCCTACCCGGCAACGCGCCGATGTCTGAAATCCCAGACACGAACACCGTATCCCGGCTTTCCGGCAGGCGCGTCCCGCGATGGGATGGACCCATGCGGTACAACGTCGAGCATCCGCCCACCCAGCATCCGGTCCCGGGGCATTCCGGCACCGCGCCCACCGAGGTCGGGCCGGAACCACTCACCGTCGAACAGGTGATGGCGGTGGCCCGTGGGCGGGCGAGCGTGCGGCTCTCCGAATCGGCCGAGCAGGGCATCGGCGACACCCGCAAGCACATCGACACCCTCGCCGCCGCCGAACAACCCACCTACGGGGTCTCCACCGGCTTCGGCGCGCTGGCAATCCGCCACATCCCACCGGAACGGCGGGCCGCGCTGCAGGCGTCGTTCGTGCGCTCCCACGCGGCCGGGGCGGGCGATCCGGTGGAGCCGGAGGTGGTGCGCGCACTGATGCTGCTGCGGCTGCACACCGTGGCCACCGGCCGCACCGGGGTGCGCCCCGAGACCGCGCACGCGCTGGCCGAGCTGCTCAACTCCGGCATCGTCCCGGTGGTCCACGAGTACGGTTCGCTGGGCTGCTCCGGCGACCTGGCGCCGCTGGCCGCCGTGGCGCTGGCGCTGACCGGCGAGGGCGAGGTGTTCGACGCGGCGGGAGCGCGCAGGCCCGCGGCCGAGGCGCTGCCGGAGGTGGGAATCCGGCCGGTCACGCTGGCCGAGAAGGAAGGTCTCGCACTCACCAACGGCACCGACGGCATGCTGGGGATGCTGGTGCTGGCACTGCGCGACCTGTCCGAACTGGTCGACGTCGCCGACGTCACCGCCGCGATGAGCGTGGAGGCGCTGCTGGGCACCGACCGCGCGTTCGCGGCCGACCTGCAGGCGCTGCGCCCGCATCCGGGACAGGCCCACTCGGCCGCGCGGATGCGTGCGCTGCTCGCCGATTCACCCGTGGTGGCCAGTCACCGCGGACCCGACTGCACCCGGGTGCAGGACGCCTATTCGATGCGCTGCTCGCCCCAGGTGCACGGCTCCGCGCGCGACACCATCGAGCACGCCGCCACCGTCGCCGAACGCGAGCTCGCCGCCGCGATCGACAACCCGGTGGTGCTCGACGACGGGCGCGTGGAGTCCAACGGCAACTTCCACGGCGCGCCGCTGGCGCACGTGCTCGACTTCCTCGCGATACCGCTGGCCGACGTCGCGGGCATCGCCGAGCGCCGTACCGACCGGATGCTCGACGTCGCCAGGTCGCAGGGCCTGCCCGCCTTCCTCGCGGACGACCCCGGGGTGGACTCGGGCTACATGATCGCGCACTACACCCAGGCAGGCGTGGTCACCGACCTCAAGCGCGCGGCGAATCCCGCCTCGGTCGACTCCATCCCGACCAGCGCGATGCAGGAGGACCACGTGTCCATGGGCTGGTCGGCCGCCCGCAAGCTGCGCACCGCCGTGTCCGGGCTGCGCAAGGTGCTGGCCGTCGAGCTGCTGACAGCCGCCCGGGCGCTCGACCTGCGCGCGCCGCTGCGTCCGGCACCCGCCACGGCTGCGGTGCGCGACCTGCTGCGTACCCAGGTGTCCGGTCCGGGGCCGGACGAGCACGTCGCTCCCCAGATCCTGGCCGCCGAACAGCTGCTCGCCTCCGGTGAGGTCCACCGGGCGGCGGCCGAACACGTCGATCCCGTACTCGGAGGCCACTCGTGACAACAGCGAGCCGTACCGTGCGCGCCCCGCGCGGAACCGAACTGACCGCGCGGAGCTGGAGCACCGAAGCACCGCTGCGCATGCTGCGCAACAACCTGGACCCCGAGGTGGCCGAACGGCCGGACGACCTGGTCGTCTACGGCGGCACCGGCAAGGCCGCCAGGGACTGGGCCAGCTACGACGCGATCGTGCGTGAGCTGACCGAACTCTCCGAGGACGAGACCCTGCTGGTGCAGTCGGGCAAACCGGTCGGGGTGCTGCGCACCCACGAGTGGGCGCCGCGGGTGCTGATCGCCAACGCGAACCTGGTCGGGGACTGGTCGAACTGGCCGGAGTTCCGCAGGCTCGACTCGCTGGGGCTGACGATGTACGGCCAGATGACCGCCGGCTCCTGGATCTACATCGGTACGCAGGGGATCCTGCAGGGCACCTACGAGACGTTCGGGGCGGTGGCCGCGAAACGCTTCGGCGGGACACTGGCCGGAACCCTCACCGTCACCGCCGGACTGGGCGGGATGGGCGGTGCCCAGCCGCTCGCGGTGACCATGAACGAGGGGGTGGCGCTGGTGGTCGAGTGCGACGCGGACCGGGCGCACCGCCGTGTCGGGCACGGTTATCTGGACGAGGTGGCCGAGGGGCTCGACGACGCGCTCGAACGCGTCGAGTCGGCCAGGAAACGCCGCGAACCCCGCTCGGTGGCGGTGATCGGCAACGCGGCCGAGGTGCTGCCGGAACTGCTGCGGCGCGGTGTCGAGGCGGACATCGTCACCGACCAGACCTCCGCGCACGATCCGCTGTCCTACCTGCCCGTCGGGGTGTCCACCGCGGACTGGGCCGACTACGCCGGTCGCGATCCGGAGGAGTTCACCGCGCGCGCCAGGGAGTCCATGGCCCGGCACGTCGAGGCGATGGTCGGCTTCCACGACGCGGGGGCCGAGGTGTTCGACTACGGAAACTCGCTGCGCGGCGAGGCCCGCACCGCCGGTTACGGGCGAGCCTTCGACTACCCGGGCTTCGTGCCCGCCTATATCCGGCCGCAGTTCTGCGAGGGCAAGGGGCCGTTCCGGTGGGCCGCGCTGTCCGGCGATCCGGCCGACATCGCCGCCACCGACCGGGCGATCCTGGAGCTGTTCGGTGAGGACGAGCACCTGGCCCGCTGGATCCGGATGGCGGGCGAGCGGGTCTCGTTCCAGGGGCTTCCCGCCCGCATCTGCTGGTTGGGCTACGGACAGCGCGAACTGGCGGGGGTGCGGTTCAACGAGATGGTCGCCTCCGGCGAACTGCGTGCCCCGGTGGTGCTGGGAAGGGACCATCTGGACACCGGTTCGGTGGCCTCGCCCTACCGCGAGACCGAGGCGATGGCAGACGGTTCCGACGCCGTCGCGGACTGGCCGCTGCTCAACGCCCTCGTCAACACGGCATCCGGTGCGACCTGGGTGTCCGTGCACAACGGGGGTGGTGTCGGTATCGGCAAGTCGCTGCACGCGGGTCAGGTGATCGTGGCCGACGGCAGTGAGCTGGCGGAGCGCAAGCTGCGTCGGGTGCTGACCAACGATCCCGGCACGGGGGTGATGCGCCACGTCGACGCGGGTTACGACAGGGCGCGCGAGGTGGCCGACGAACGCGGTGTCCGAATTCCACGACCTTGACGAAGCCTGGGCGGCTGACGAAAGCCGCGCGGTTGATCGTCGGTGGACGTCGATTTCTCGCGAAATTGACGCCCGGCCGCGCCACCACCCCCGTGGGAGTGTCGATTTCTCGCGAAATCGCCGGGCGGGGAACGGAACGGGCGGGGAACGGAATCGGCAACGGCCACCGGAGAGCGGGAAGCTCCGAGGAGCGAGTGAACGGAGGGAACGGTGTCCACGCCGAGTGAGCTGCTCGCCGACATCGAGCGAGTGGGTAGGGACCACGGCCGTGGCGGGTACTCCCGGCACGTCTTCGAAACCCCGGAGCACGAGCTGCGCGAGTGGTTCGTCGAACAGGCCGCACGACGGGGGTTGGAGGTCGTGCCCGACGGCAACGGCAACCTCTGGGCCTGGTGGTCGGGACCCGGAGTGTCCGGCCCCGGCGAGGGGGCGGTCGCGACCGGCAGTCATCTCGACTCCGTGCCCGGCGGCGGCGAGTTCGACGGGCCGCTGGGCGTGGTCAGCGCCCTGTCCGCGGTGGACCGGTTGCGTGCCGAGGGATTCCGCCCCGGTCGTCCGCTGGCCCTGGTGGTCTTCGCCGAGGAGGAGGGCGGGCGTTTCGGGCTCCCCTGCCTGGGTTCCCGGTTGGCGGCCGGAACCGTGGCGCCGGAGCGAGTGCTCGGGCTGCGCGACGACTCGGGAACCACACTGGCCGAGGCGATGCGCGCTGCCGGGAAGAACCCGGACCACACCGGACCGGACGAGTCCAACCTGGCCCGGGTGTCCCGGTTCCTGGAACTGCACGTGGAACAGGGCAGGGGGCTGGTACACCGACAGCGACCCGTCGGGGTGGCGTCCACGATGCTCGCCCACGGCAGGTGGCGGTTCCGGTTCACCGGACAGGGCAATCACGCCGGAGCCACCCCACTGGGCGACCGCAGGGATCCGATGCTGCCCGCCTCGCTGCTGGTCGCCGAAGCCCGTCGCGTCGCCGCGAACCACGACGACGCCAGAGCCACGGTCGGACGTATCCAGCCGCTCCCGTCGGGAACCAACGTGATCGCCGCCTCGGTCGACGTCTGGCTGGACGCCCGCGCGCACACCGACGCCGACACCAGGGGAATGGTGGACGAGCTCCACCGCCGTGCGGGCGTGCTGGCAGCCGAGGAGGGGTGCTCGGTACGACTGTCCGAGGAGTCCTATTCGGACACGGTGTCCTTCGACGGCTCGCTGCGCGACGAGCTCACCACGATGTTGGACGCACCGGAACTGCCCACCGGCGCCGGGCACGACGCCGGGGTGCTCGCCGCGCGGATGCCCACCGGCATGTTGTTCGTGCGCAACCCCACCGGTGTCAGTCACGCTCCGGAGGAGCACGCCGAACCGGCCGACTGCGACGCCGGTGCCGAAGCGCTCGCGACGGTGCTGCGGCGGTGGAGCCGATGACCGCCGGACCCGACGTCCGTCGGCCTCGACAACAGGCGGTGCCCGTGACACGAGAGGAGCTGCCCGAACGGATGTCCTACTGGTGCGAGTGGGCCTGGCTGCAGGACGGCCCCGGCCGTGACGTGCTGATCGAGACCGACGGTGCGCGAATCACCGGCGTCACCCCGGCGGTCGAACCACCGCCGGACACCCCACGACTGCGCGGCCTGACCCTGCCCGGTGCCGCGAACGTGCACTCGCACGCCTTCCACCGCGCGCTGCGCGGCAGGGGAGCGGAGCAACGCGGCACGTTCTGGACCTGGCGCGACCGGATGTACCGCGTGGCCGAGCGACTGGACCCGGACACCTACTACCGGCTGGCCCTGGGGGTGTACGCGGAGATGGTGCTGGCGGGGTTCACCGCCGTGGGGGAGTTCCACTACCTCCACCACGCCCCGGGCGGGCAGCGCTACGACGATCCCAACGCCATGAGCGCGGCGCTGGTGGCAGCGGCCCGCGAGGCCGGGATCAGGTTGACCCTGCTGGACACCTGCTATCTCAGCAGTGGTTTCGGTCCCCCGCCGGAAGGGGTGCAGACCCGGTTCTCCGACGACACCGCGGACGAGTGGGCCCAGCGGGTGCACGGATTCGACGGCAGCCACGACGGGGTGATCCTCGGTGCCGCGCTGCACTCGGTGCGGGCCGTTCCGAAAGCCGCCATGCCGGTGGTGCGCGAGTTCGCCCGCACCCGAGGGGTGCCGCTGCACGTTCATCTGTCCGAGCAGCGTGCGGAGAACGACGCCTGCCTCGCGGTGCACGGTCGCACCCCCACCCAGTTGTTGGAGGAGCAGGGGATGCTGCGAACCGCCACCACGGCGGTGCACGCCACGCACCCGACGGCGGGCGACATCGCCAGGCTGGGACGCAGCGGCGCCGGGGTGTGCCTGTGCCCCACCACCGAGTCGGACCTGGCCGACGGGACAGGTCCGGCCGACGAGCTCTCGGTGGCGGGCTGCCCGCTGTCGCTGGGCAGTGACGGGCACTCGGTGATCGATCCGTTCGCCGAGGCACGTGCCGTCGAGTCCGGCATGCGGCTGCGCAGCGAGGTGCGCGGCCACTTCTCCCCGGACGAGCTCACGATGATGGCCACCGGAACCGGACATCGTGCGCTGGGCTGGCCGGACGCGGGCAGCATCGAGCTCGGCGCCCGCGCGGATCTGGTCACCCTGGACCTGGACAGCCCGCGGCTGGCCGGGGTGCCCCCGCGTGCCGCTGTGACCGCGGCGACGTCGGGGGACGTGACCGATGTGGTCGTCGACGGCAGGCGGGTGGTCCGCGAGGGCGTCCACCAGCTCGTGCCGGACGTGGCGGGCACGTTGCGCGAAAGCACTCGGGAACTGGTCGAGGACTCGTGAGCGACGAGGTTTCCCGCGAGTCCACCCACGTGGCGAGGAAGATCGATGACGTCCACCCTTATCACCGGAATCTCCGAGCTGACCACCAACGACGAGGAACTGGGAACGCGGACCGACGCGGCCCTGGTGCTCGAGGGGGACCGGGTGGCCTGGGTCGGCGCGGCCGAGCGCGCGCCGCGGGCCGACAACCGCGTCGATCTCGAAGGGCGAGCCGTACTGCCCGGCTGGGTCGACAGCCACACCCACCTGGTCTTCGCCGGTGATCGCACCGCCGAGTTCACCGCCCGCATGGCCGGAAAGCCCTACACCGCGGGCGGGATCGCCGAGACCGTGCGCGCCACCCGCGCGGCCGACGACGAGCGGCTCGCCGCGAACCTGCGTGCCCACATCGCCGAGGCGGCCGCGCAGGGCACGACGTCGTTGGAGACCAAGACCGGTTACGGACTGACCGTCGAGGACGAGCTGCGTGCCGCCCGCATCGCGGCGGCCGAGGTGGACGAGGTCACCTACCTCGGCGCCCATCTCGTGCCTCCCGAACGGGATGCCGAGGACTACCTGGACCTGGTGTGCGGGCCGATGCTCGACGCGGTCGCCGAGGACGTGTCCTGGTGCGACGTGTTCTGCGAACGCGGCGCGTTCGACGCCGAGCAGGCCCGCCGCGTGCTGCTGGCCGCTCGGGAACGCGGCCTGGGGCTGCGGGTGCACGGCAACCAGCTGGAACCGGGCTCGGGCGTGGCGCTGGCCGTGGAGCTGGGAGCGGCCAGTGTGGACCACTGCACGCACCTAACCGGTACCGACATCGCCGCGCTCGCCGGGTCGGGGACCGTGGCGACCCTGCTGCCCGCCTGCGACCTGTCCACGCGTCAACCGCTGCCGCCCGCCAGGGAGCTGCTCGACGCCGGGGCCACGGTGGCACTGGCCACCAACTGCAACCCCGGTTCGTCCTACACCTCGTCCATGGCGTTCTGCGTCGCCACGGCGGTGCTGCAACTGCGGATGACCGTGTCCGAGGCGGTGTACGCGGCCACGAGGGGAGGTGCCCGGGCACTGCGGCGCGACACCGGCGAGGGAGCGCTCGGTGTGTTGCGTCCGGGCGCCCGTGCCGATGTGCACGCGCTGGACGCCCCCGCCGCGTCCTGGCTGGCCTATCGCCCCGGGGTTCCGCTGACCCACCGGGTGTGGCAAGCCGGACGACCGGTGCGCTGAGCGGGGGACGCACCGTCGTTACTCAAGAGCGGGCCCAACGCGGCGAGGCGCCGACTCACGTGCCGGCTACCCGACCAGCTGCGCGACGTTCCCCCGCGCGTGCTCAGAACGGGTACCGCGCCTGCCGCTCCCGGAAGGTCACCCAGCGGGTGTCGGTGAACGCCTCGACGCCGCTGCGCCCGCCGAAGTGGCCGAAACCGGAGTCCTTGATCCCGCCGAACGGCGCCTGCGGCTGATCGCCGACCGACTGGTCGTTGATGTGGAAGATGCCGGTCTCGACACGCCGCGCGATCTCCCAGCCCTTCCGCGTGTCGGTGGTGATCACGCCACCGGTCAGCCCGTACGGCGTGTCGTTGACCACCCCGATCGCCTCCTCGACGGATTCGTACCCGAGCACCGTGGTTACCGGGCCGAAGATCTCCTCCGAGTAGATCCGGTGCTCCGGTGTGACCTCGCTCAGCACGGTCGGCCGGTACATCGCCCCCTCCGGTGGTTGCCCGCCGCAGTGCGCCACGGCTCCCCGGGCGAGTGCGTCGTCGACCAGCGAGGCGATCCGTCGCGCGGCCGGTTCGTCGATCACCGGGCCGATCACGGTGTCCGTCTCCCGGGGATCACCGAAGGGAAGTCCGGCTACCTTCTTGCCCAGGCGTTCGCCGAACTCCGCCCGCATCGTCTCGGGCACCAGCACCCGGTCGGCCGACATGCAGATCTGGCCCGCGTTCATGAACGCGCCGAAGGTCACCGCGTCCACCGCGTAGTCCAGGTCGGCGTCGTCGAGCACCAGGACCGAGTTCTTGCCACCCAGTTCCAGCACGGCGGGTTTGAGGTGGCGGGCGGCCTCGATCCCGATGGAACGCCCGACCTCGGTGGATCCGGTGAAGTTGACCCGCCGGACCCTGCGGTCGGCGATCAGGGCGTTGCCGATCTCGGCGCCGTCCGCGCCGTCGTTGGTGACCACGTTGAGCACGCCGTCCGGCAGCCCGGCTTCCCGCAGGATCCCGGCCAGCCACAGACCGGCCGCCAGCGGGGCCTGTTCGCTCGGTTTGAGCACCACGGTGTTGCCCATGGCCAGTGCGGTGGCGAACGAGCGGGTGCCGAGGATCAGCGGTGCGTTCCACGGCGCGAAGGCGGCGACCACTCCGGCGGGTTGACGCAGCGCGAAACTCCACTCGTCGGGGTCGGAGGAGGTGAGCACCTCGCCGCGCGGTCCGGTGGTGGACGCGGCGGCCTCGCGCAGGATGTCGGCGGCCAGCTCGACGTTGAACATCGCCCACGGCCGAGTGCCGCCGACCTCACCGGCCATCAGCTCGACGGCCTGTTCGGTGTACTGCCCCAGCAGGTCCGCGGCCCGCAGCAGGATCTCCCTGCGCCGCAGAGCCCCGGTGCGCGACCACTCGTCGAACGCGGCCGCGGCCGCGTCGACCGCCTCGGTGACATCGGAGACCGAGGCCGCCGCGACGGTGGCGAACACCTCGCCGGTCAGGGGGTCGTTGTCGGTGGTCCTTCGGCCGTCGGCCGCTTCCCGGAAGCCACCCCCGATGATCAGCTGTCGTTCCACAGGCGCCATTGCCGCTCGCTTTCGTCGAATCCTTCCACCGCATCACACCACCGGTGGGCCTCCGCGTGCATGCCCGGAGGTGGTATCGCTCCTCATTCGCAGCACGGTGTGCGCGCTCCGGCCGTGCTCACCGGCGTGCGCGACTCACTCGACCCGGGAGGACGCCGGTTCCGCCTCCTCGTCCTCGGAGGGCAGGTGGATGTCGTTGACGTCGATGTTGACCTCGATGACCTCCAGCCCGGTCATGCGTTCCACGGACTCGATCACGTTCCGCCGGACGCTCCTGGTCAGCTCCACGATGGACAGGCCGTACTCCACCACCACGTCCAGGTCCACCGCCGTCTGCTTCTCGCCGACCTCGACCCGCACGCCCGAGACGGTCGAGGTGCCGCTGCCGCCGGGGATGCGTTCCCGCAGCGCGCCGAAAGCGCGGGAAACGCCGCCTCCCATCGCGTGAACCCCGGAGATCTCGCGCGCCGCGATCGCCGCGATCTTCTGCACCACCGTGGCGGCGATGCTGGTCCTGCCTTCCGAGGAGTCGGCCGAAGTGCCCACCCGGACGGGCTTCCGGGACTCGGAGGAGTCGTTGTCGGCCCGCTCGCTGTCCTGCTCTGCCATGTGTCGTTCCTTTCGAGCCTGGCGTGATTCGGGCTGCTCGCCGTTCATCCGCCGTGTGTCGGACGCCGATCGTCGGACGTGTCCCCAACCGGCGGGTGTTCCGCGAGTATGCCGCATCTCACGTGCCGGCTACCCGGTCTATCCCGGCAAGCCGTCACTGCTTCTAGAGTTCTTCGGAGCAGGTGAGCAGGGCATCCAGCACCCGCCGCAGCAGCGGGTGCTCCTCCCTGCCGCGCCGTACGGCCGCGAAGACCCGCCTGGTGGGAACCCGGTCGCGCAACGGCCGCACCTCGGCGCCGTGCTCGGCCGGGATGGCGCTGCGCGGCACCAGCGCCATGCCCGTCCCGGCGGCCACCAGGGCCACCACCGCGTGAAAATCGTCCGAGGTGTGGGTGATGGGTGGGGCGAATCCCGCGTCGGCGAAACAGGTCTGCGCCACCTCCCGGCAGGGGTTTCCCGCCAGCGGCGCGATCCAGTCGGACTCGCCGAGTTCGGTCACCGGCAGGCTCTCCCGCTCGCAGAGCGGATCGCGCGGTGGCAGCACCGCGTCGAACGGTTCGGCGTAGAGCGGATACCTGGTGAGCCGGTCCTCGTCGGACCGGACGGTCGCGCCGTACTCCATCGAGATCGCGATGTCGGTCTCGCCCGCGAGCAGCATGAGCAGGCTGTTGTGCGCCTCGGCGTCGCGCACCAGCACCGTCACCCCGGGTGCGGTGGCGCGCAGCGCGGTGATGGACGGCGCCACCACTCGCGTGATGGCGGAGGCGAACGAGGCCACCTCGACGCGCCCGACGGTGCCCGCTGCGCAGGCCGCCATGCTGGCCTCGGCACGTTCCACCTCGGCCAGCACGGCCTTCGCGTGCTCGGCGAGCAGCTCCCCGGCCGCGGTCAGCTCGACCCGCCTGCCCCTGCGGATCAGCAGTGCCTGTCCCGCCTCCTGCTCCAGGGCGGTGAGCTGCTGCGAGACCGCGGACGGGGTGAGGTACAGCGTCTCGGCCGCCGCGCGCACCGTGCCGTGGTCGGCCAGTGCGCGCAGCACGGTCAGTCGACGCGGGTCAATCACTCGGCCAGTTTACCCGCCTTCTCCCGGGCGTTGATGAAAGCCGTGACGGCGTTCTCCACGTCCTCCGAGGTCAGCGCCGCGGACATCTGGGTGCGGATGCGTGCCTTGCCGTGCGGCACGACCGGGTAGGAGAACCCGATCACGTAGACGCCCTCCTCCAGCAGCAGATCCGCCATCCGACTGGCCTCGGCCGCGTCGCCGATCATCACCGGGATGATCGGGTGTTCCCCGGGGAGCAGGTCGAAGCCCGCTTCGGTCATCCTGCGGCGGAACAACTCGCTGTTGGAGCGCAGCTGTTCCCGCATGCCCGGCTCCGAGGCCACCAGATCCAGCGCGGCCAGCGCGGAGGCCACGATCGGCGGGGCCAGCGAGTTGGAGAACAGGTAGGGTCGGGACCGCTGCCGCAGCAGTTCCACGATCTCCGGCCACGCCGCCACGTAACCACCGCTGGCGCCGCCCAGCGCCTTGCCGAGCGTGCCGGTGACGATGTCCACCCGGTCGGTGACACCGAACAGTTCGGGGGTCCCCGCGCCGTTGGGCCCGAGGAAGCCGACCGCGTGCGAGTCGTCGACCATGACCATCGCGTCGTGGCGCTCGGCCAGCTCGCAGATCTCGTCCAGCGGGGCCAGGTAGCCGTCCATGGAGAACACGCCGTCGGTGACGATCAACCGGTAGCGGGCGTCGGCGTGCTCGACCAGCTTGCGTTCCAGATCGGCGGTGTCCCGGTTGCCGTAGCGCGCACGCCGTGCCTTGCACAGCCGGACACCGTCGATGATGCTCGCGTGGTTGAGCTCGTCGGAGATGATCACGTCCTGCTCGTCGAGCAGGCTCTCGAACAGCCCGGTGTTGGCGTCGAAGCACGAGCTGTACAGGATGGTGTCGCCGGTGCCCAGGAATTCCGACAGGCGCCGTTCCAGCTCCTTGTGCGGGGCCTGGGTACCGCAGATGAACCGTACCGAGGCCATCCCCAGTCCCCACTCGTCCAGCGAGTTCTTGGCGGCCTCGATCAGCTTCGGGTGATCGGCCAGCCCGAGGTAGTTGTTGGCGCAGAGGTTGAGGACCTCGCCGCTGTCCGCTTCCGAGCCGACTCCCACGCGTGCCCGCTGCGGCGTTTCGAGGACGCGTTCCCGCTTGTACAGCCCGGCCGACCGGATCTCGTCCAGCCTGCCACGCAGTTCCTCGGCAGCTTTGCCGAACATCGGCTACTCCACCGTCCAATCCAGGATGATCTTGCCGCACTGGCCCTGTCGGGCAGTGTCGAAGGCTTTCTGATAGTCGGCGCTGGCGAACCGGTGTGTGATCACCGGGCTCAGGTCCAGCCCCGATTCCAGCAGAACCGACATCGAGTACCAGGTCTCGAACATCTCCCTGCCGTAGATTCCCTTGATGGTCAGCATCTTCAGCACCACGGAGCTCCAGTCGATCCCGAAGCCCTCGGAGGGCAGGCCGAGCATGGCGATGTGACCACCGTGGGCCATGTTCGCGATCATGTCGCGCAGCGCGACGGGTTGCCCGCACATCTCCATGCCGACGTCGAACCCCTCGGTCATGTCCAGCCGTTCCTGCACCTCGGTGAGGTCGTGCTCGGCGATGTTCATGGCGAGGTCGACGCCGATCCGCCGCGCCAGGTCCAACCGGTACTCGCTGGCGTCGGTGATCACGATGTGCCGGGCGCCCGCGTGCCGGGCCACGCTCGCGGCCATCAGCCCGATGGGGCCCGCACCGGTGATGAGCACGTCCTCGCCCACCACGGGAAAGCTCAGCGCCGTGTGTACGGCGTTGCCGAACGGGTCGAAGATCGCGGCGACGTCGTGGTCGATGTGCTGGTGGTGCACCCAGCAGTTCGATTCGGGCAGCACGGCGTACTCGGCGAACGCACCGTCGTAGTGCACGCCCAGCCCCTTGGTGTTGGGGCACAGATGGCGCCTTCCCGCCAGGCAGTTGCGGCACCGGCCGCACACCACGTGCCCCTCACCGCTGACCAGGTCACCGACCGCCACCTGGCGCACACCGGCCCCGATCTCGACGACCTCGCCCACGAACTCGTGGCCCGCGACCAGCGGCGGGGTGATGTTCTCGGCGGCCCAGTCGTCCCAGCCGTCGATGTGCAGGTCGGTTCCGCAAATGCCGGTGCGCAGCACCCTGAGGACCACGTCCCGCGCGCCCGGCTTCGGGTCGGGGACCTCGGTCATTTCGAGTCCCGGCCCGGCGGTGGGTTTCACCAGTGCTCGCACTGTTCCTCCAATTCCGCTGGCGATCCGGCGGGGCTGTTGGCCCGTGGTTTGCCGCGGTCTGCCGCCGAAGCGCCGGTGAGCGCATCGGGATCGCCGAGCCGGATTGTCTCCCCGTGGTTGGCGGCGGTCCAGCAGGACTTTCCGCACAGGCTGATAAGCGAGGCTGCACAGCGCGGTTCTGGAGCGGGGCGGGATCAGCTCTCCACGGCCTCGCTGACCTCTTCCTCCTCCGAATCGGCTTCGTCGCCCTCGTCCCTGGCGAGGAAGGTGGCCAGCCGGTCCACCGCGTCCTCGAACTCCGGGTTCGTGTCGACGAAGGCGCGCATCCGGTCGGCGAGCCAGGTCAGGTTCACCCGCTCGTCGCCGCGCTGTTCCTCCAGCTCCTCGAGACCACGATCGGTGAAATACACGTCGTCTCTCCTAACCGCTTCGCGTTCCCGATTTCGGGGTTCTCCGGCAGCGTAGGCAACCCGAGGTGGTTCGGCCCCACGGGGCACTCGGGGGTCGTACGGATTCCGCCGGAAGGGGGAAGGCCCACCCGCCGCGAGAGTGAGCGGCCCTGCCGGTGTGCGGTACCGGTAACGAGAACGGGCCGCCGACCGGAACGAGTGCCCGGCATATCGCCTCGGAGTCCGTGCTATCAAACCTTTCTTTTTTGCTATCATAACTGCATGCGGCAGCTGATAACGCGGATAGACGACGAGCTGCACGGGCAGCTGAAAGCGAAAGCGGCCAGCGAGAACCGCAGTATGAACGATCTGGTCACGGAGGCGCTCTCGCAAGTCGTGGACGGGCCGGCCGGCCATCGGACGGTACGCCGGCGGGCTCGTGCTTCCGGCCTGCTGGCGGAAGTTCAGCCGCCCGAGAACGTGTTGAGCCTGGACGAACTGGAAGCGGCGACCCGGGGGCTCGGTCGTAGCGCAAGCGAGGCGCTGGAAGCCGATCGGGGGGATTGGTGACCCTGCTGTACGCCGATACCAGCAGTCTTATACGTGCCTACCTCGCCGACGAGGCCGAGCACGCCGAATTCCGTGAACTGCTGCTGGAAGGCGAGCTCCCCGTGGTCACCAGCGAGTTGACCAGGGTCGAATTCGCTTCCGCCGTCTCCGCCGCACAGCGCGGCAACCGTGTCGAGATCTCCTCGCACGTGATCAACCGTTTCGATTGGGACTGCGGTGAGGAGGGAGTCATAACCCCGCTGCGGTTGAATCCGGGGCTGCTGTTGCCCAGGGCCAAGGAACTGGTGATCGGCTACGCGATCCGCACGCTGGATGCGATACATCTCGCGGCGGCTCTCGAACAGGCCGCTCCGCTGGCCGCGGGCGACGATCTCGTGATCGTCACGCGCGACACCAGGCAGGCCGCTGTCGCGACCGAGAAGGGACTCTTCGTCCGCTGAACATCACTGCTCCTTCCACAGGTCCGTGGCTGCGGACTTCGCTCGTTCGCGCGAACGGAGAACGGGCCGCCGATCCGCGTACGAATCGACGGCCCGCTCGAACGAATCCGTTCCGGAATCAGCCCGGGTAGTTCGGCGCGGAGCCGAACCACCGCTCATGCAGCCGAACCATCCGCGCGCTCGGCACTGCTGTTTGTTCCCCACCTGTGCAGTCGACACCGCAGCGGGTTCTCCCGTGCGGCTCTCGCGAGGAAGGCCCGACGTTGTGTAGTAACTACCCGATGTCGGGCCTCCCCGCAGCGAGAGCCGTGCGAGAGGTTCCGCCAAGCGACCAGCCGAGAAATCCGACCGGGAACGCCCGGTCAGTCGGCGAAGGCGTTGGTGATGACCTCTGCCTGCTCCACGTCGTGCACCTTCTTCAACCCGGTGGCCGGTGCGGCCATCGGACGGCGCCCGACGACCTTGAGCTTGCTCGCGAACTCGGGTCCGAACTCGCGCGGCAGCGCCAGCCCGAGGAACGGCCAGGCACCCTGGTTGCGCGGCTCCTCCTGGGTCCAGCGGATCTCCTCGACGTTGGGGTAGCGCTCCAGCAGCCTGCCGAGCTTGCGGTGCGGCAGCGGGTAGAGCTGCTCCAGCCGGACCACGGCCGTGTCCTTCGCCTCCCGCTTGGCCTGCTCGGCCGCCAGCTCGTAGTACAGCTTGCCGGTGCACAGCACGAGCTTGCGAACCCCGGACGGGTCCGGCTCGCTCGGGTCGTCGATCACCGAGGCGAACTTGCCGTTGGTGAAGTGCTCGATCGGGCTGGTGGCCTCCTTGAGCCGCAGCATCGACTTCGGCGTGAAGACCACCAGCGGCCGGTCGATGCCGTCCATCGCGTGCCTGCGCAGCAGGTGGAAGTAGTTCGCGGGTGTGGAGGGCATCGCCACCGTCATCGATCCCTCGGCGCACAGCTGCAACCACCGCTCGATGCGGGCCGAGCTGTGGTCCGGACCCTGACCCTCGTGGCCGTGCGGCAGCAGCATCACCACGTCGGAGCGCTGGCCCCACTTGGCCTCGCCGGAGGAGATGAACTCGTCGATGATCGACTGGGCGCCGTTGAAGAAGTCACCGAACTGCGCCTCCCACAGCACCATGGCGTCCTGGTGCGCCACCGAGTAGCCGTACTCGAAGCCCACCGCCGCGAACTCGGACAGCGCCGAGTCGTAGGTCAGGAACTTGGCCTGCTCGGGGGAGAGGTGCTGCAGCGGGGCGTACTCCGCACCGCTCTTGCGGTCGATGACCACCGCGTGCCGCTGGCCGAACGTCCCGCGCCTGGTGTCCTGCCCGGTCAACCGCACCGGGTAGCCCGAGGTGGTCAGCGACCCCAGCGCCAGCAGCTCGCCGAACGCCCAGTCGATGCCGCCTTCCTTGCCCATCTTGGCGCGCCGTTCCAGCACCGGCTTCACGCGCGAGTGCGGGGTGAAGCCCTCCGGCAGGTCGATCTGCGCGTCGGCGATCCTGCGCAGCTCGTCCTCGGAGATGCCGGTTTCCAGCTTGGCCGGGATCTGCTGCTCCGACTCCACCGAGGGGCTCGGCTCGGGCGGGTGGTTCTCCAGCTCGCGCACCTCGTTGAACACGTGCTCCAGCTGGTTGGCGTAGTCCTTGAGCGCCTTCTCCGCCTCGTCGACGGTGATGTCGCCGCGTCCGATCAGCGACTCGGTGTAGGTCTTGCGGACGCTGCGCATCTTGTCGATCGCGTCGTACATCTCCGGCTGCGTCATCGACGGGTCGTCACCCTCGTTGTGCCCGCGGCGGCGGTAGCACACCATGTCGATGACCACGTCCTTGCCGAAGGTGTTGCGGTACTCCACGGCCAGCTTGGCGACCCAGACGCACGCCTCGGGGTCGTCGCCGTTGACGTGGAACACCGGCGAGCCGGTCATCTTCGCCACGTCGGTGGAGTACTTGCTCGACCGTCCCGACTCGGGGGTGGTGGTGTAGCCGACCTGGTTGTTGATGATGACGTGCACGGTGCCGCCGGTGCGGTAGCCGCGCAGCTGCGAGAGGTTCAGCGTCTCGGCGACCACGCCCTGTCCGGCGAACGCGGCGTCGCCGTGCAGCAGCACCGGCAGCACGGTGAAGCCCTCCTGGCCCTTGTCCAGGATGTCCTGCTTGGCGCGGACGATGCCCTCGAGTACCGGGTCCACCGCCTCCAGGTGCGAGGGATTGGAGGTCAGCGACACCTTGGTCTCGCCGTCGCCGAACATGCGGAAGTACTTGCCCTCGGCACCGAGGTGGTACTTCACGTCGCCGGAGCCGTGCGCCTGGCCCGGGTCGAGGTTGCCCTCGAACTCCTGGAAGATCTGCGCGATCGGCTTGCCGACGATGTTGGCCAGCACGTTGAGCCTGCCGCGGTGCGGCATGCCGATGACGACCTCGTCCAGCTCGGAGGTCGCCGAGGAGTCCAGCACCGCGTCCAGCAGCGGGACCACCGTCTCGGCACCCTCCAGCGAGAACCGCTTCTGGCCGACGTACTTGGTCTGCAGGAAGGTCTCGAACGCCTCGGCGGCGTTGAGCTTGGACAGGATGTACTTCTGCTCGGACTGGACCGGCTTCTCGTGCGGCTTCTCGACCCGGTGCTGCAGCCACTCGCGCTCGTCCGGCTCGAGGATGTGCATGTACTCCACGCCGACCGTGCGGCAGTAGGAGTCCCGCAGCACCCCGAGCACGTCGCGCAGCGACATGTGCTCCTGGCCCGCGAAGCCGCCGACCGGGAACTCCCGGTCCAGGTCCCACAGCGTGAGGCTGTGCGAGAGGACGTCGAGGTCCTCGTGGCGCCGCTGCCGGTAGTTCAGCGGGTCGATGTCGGCCATGAGGTGACCGCGGGTGCGGTAGGCGTCGATGAGCTCCAGCACCCGGGCGGTCTTGTCGACCGCGCCTTCCGGGATGTCGGTCGACCAGCGGACCGGCTCGTAGGGGATGCGCAGCGAGGAGAAGATGTCGTCGAAGAAGTTGTCCTCGCCCAGCAGCAGCTGGTGCACCTTGCGCAGGAACTCGCCGGACTCCGCGCCCTGGATGACCCGGTGGTCGTAGGTGGAGGTCAGCGTGACGATCTTGCTGACGCCCATCTCGGTCAGGGCCTTCTCACTGGCCCCCTGGAACTCGGCCGGGTACTCCATGGCGCCGACGCCGATGATGGCGCTCTGGCCCTGGGTGAGCCGCGGCACCGAGTGGTTCGTCCCGCTGGGGCCGGGGTTGGTCAGCGAGATCGTGGTGCCGGCGAAGTCCTCGGCGGTGAGCGCGTTGTTGCGCGCCTTGCGGATGATGTCCTCGTACGCCTGCCAGAACTGGTAGAAGTTCATGTTCTCGCAGGCCTTGATGGAGGCAACCACCAGATTGCGGGAGCCGTCCTTGCCGGGCAGGTCGATGGCCAGCCCGAGATTGACGTGCTCCGGCGTCACCACGGCGGGCTTGCCCTTGGCGTCCTCGCCGTAGTGGCGGTTCATGCCGGGGAAGTCCCGCAGCGCCCGAACGAGGGCGTACCCGATCAGGTGGGTGAACGAGATCTTGCCGCCCTTGTTCCGCTTCAGGTGATTGTTGATCACGATGCGGTTGTCGAACAGCAGCTTGGCCGGGACCGCGCGGACGCTGGTGGCGGTCGGCACGGTCAGCGACTGCTCCATGTTCTTGGCGATCGCCGCGGCCGGCCCGCGCAGCGTCTTGGTCTCCTCGCCGCCGGACTCCTCCTTCACGGGAGCGGCCTTGGCTGCCTCCTGCGGGGAGGGCTTGGCGGACTGCTGCGCCCCGGACGGTTGTGAAGTGGCCGAACGGCCGCCTCCGTCCTGCTGCGTTCCCGCCTGTCCGGAGGTGGTGCGCTGCTGGGCTCCGTTCGCACCCTGCCGGGTGGCGGTCTGCTGCGCGTCGCTCGCCGGTGGAGTCGTGGTGGTCGTACGGGCACCGTCGTCGTGCACCTGACCATTTTGCTCACCGGACTTGGTGGCGGTCGCGGTCTTCTGGCCTGTTGTTGCGCCTGTCGCCGCAGCGGCGGACTCGGTTGCCGAGTGCCCCGCGGGACGGTAGTCCGCGAAGAACTCGTGCCAGGCGGAGTCTACCGATGAGGGGTCGTTGAGGTACTGCTCATACATTTCCTCGATCAACCACTCGTTGGGGCCGAACTGTGACGCAGGGCTGCTGCTGGACACGGCTGGCGTTCGCCTCGATCCATCTGCTCGTGGTTTTTCAACGCTCGCAACCCAGGCTAACGCTTCCGGGGCGTTCGGTTGGGTCTGTCCCGTGCACTCCGGTCGGGTTCCGGCCGTTCCGAATCGATCAGGTTGTTGCCGCGGCTGCTTTTCCGGCGCGTTTTCCGGCGGACGAGATCCACGGTTTCCGGTAGTATGTGGGGTTTTGGTTTTTGTGATCTTGCTTTCCCGAAGGTCCGCGATGTCGAAACGGAACCCGAATGTGAGGTTTCACGCAAAAGTGAACAATCCCGTATCCTGAGCCGAATGAACCACATCACGGGAAACTGTGCGAGCCCAGAGCAATGTGGCCCACACCGTTGTCAGCCAGGTGCCAACTCGGCGTTACTCCGAGTCGCCGGAGGCTGCTCCGAGTGGCGTGCGGATGTGGTGCGAGCGCGGCCGGTACCGACCCGGTGAACGTCGAAGCCGGGACCTCGGCCGCATCCTCGCGAAGTCCCTGCGGCCGTGAACACTTCCTGCGGCCGCGGACAGTCCCTCCGGCGTGGATCCCCCCGCCTCAGCGGTTGGCCGGAGCCGACTCCTCGCGCCCGGCCCCGAGCTCTTCCCCCGCGCCGGGCACAGCCACGTCCGCGTCGTCGGCGGAACCGCCGTTGGCCCAGAGCCGCGCGTAGACCCCGCCCGCGGCCAGCAGCTCCCCGTGCCCGCCCTGCTCGACGATGCTGCCGCCGCCCAGCACCACGATCCGGTCCGCACGGGCGGCCGTGGCCAGCCGGTGCGCCACCACGAACGTCGTCCGGTTCCGGGCCAGCTCGGCGTGTGCCGCGGCCACCATCGCCTCGGTCGCCGGATCCAGCGCGGCCGTTGCCTCGTCCAGCAGCAGGATGTCCGGGTCCACCAGCTCCGCGCGGGCCAGCGCCACCAGCTGCCGCTGCCCGGCCGACAGCGACTTGCCGCCCTCGCCGGTCTGCTGCCGGAAACCGTCCGGCAGCGCCGCGATACCCGGCAGCGCCCCCACCCGGCGCGCGGCCCGCTCGATCTCGGCCGGACCGGCGCCCGGGCTGCCGTAGGCGATGTTGTCCGCCACGTCACCCGCGAACAGGTGCCCCTCCTGCGGCACCACGGCCAGGTGGGAGTGGTACTCGGCCAGCGGGTAGTCACGCACGTCCACCCCGTCCACCAGCACGCAGCCGCCCGAGACGTCGTAGAACCGCGCCAGCAGCTTGACCAGGGTCGACTTGCCCGCGCCCGTGGCGCCCACCAGGGCGACCGTCTCACCCGGATCGACGCGCAGCGACACCTCGGACAGCGCGGGATCCTCAGTGGCCGGATAGCTGAACGACACCGAGCGCAGCTCCACCTCCCCGTCGAGTTCGCTCGGCACCGTGGCCGGTCGCTCGGTCTCCGGCACCGAGGTGCGGGTACGCAGCAGCTCCCCGATCCGGCGCAGCCCGACTCTGGCCTGCTGGTAGGCGTCGAACACGCCGGAGAGCTGCTGCACCGGGCTGAAGAACAACCCCAGGTACAGCAGGAACGCCGCCAGCACGCCCGCGGTCAGCTCCCCCTGGGCCACCCGCAGCGCGCCGACGCCGAGCACCACCGCCTGCGCCACTTCGGACAGCAGCGACACGAACGGGAAGTAGGTCGCGATGTAGCGCTGCGCCCGCAGCCGGGAACGCCGGTAGGCGTCGCTGCGCGCCGCGAACTTCTCGGCAGCCAGCCGCTCCCTGCGGTTGGCCTGCGACACGCGCAACCCGGAGACGTTCTCCTGCATCTCGGCGTTGACGGTGCTGACCCGTTCCCTGGCCTCGGCGTAGGCGCTCGACGAGACCCTGCGGAAGATCATCGTCGCCACCACCAGCAGCGGTGTCACCGACAGCGCCACCAGCGCCAGCGAGAGATCGGTGATCAGCAGTGCCACCGCCACGCCGATGATGGTGGACACGCTGACCACCGCCGTGGCCAACCCCGTCTGCAGGAACGAGGACAGCGCGTCCACATCGGTGGTCATCCGGGTCATGATCCGGCCCGCGCGTTCGCGCTCGTAGTAGTCCAGCCCCAGCCGCTGCAGCTGGGCGAAGCTGCGCAGCCGCAGCAGGTACAGCAGCGTCTCGCCCGTGCGCGCGGCGATCACCGTCTGCCAGCGCATGGTCACCCAGCCGATCAGCACCATGCCCGCGCCCACCGCCGTGGCGGTGAACAGCGCGTCGGGATCGCCGGCTCCCACTCCGCCGTCCACACCCCAGCGGATCAGCGACGGCATGCTCACCGACACGGCCGCGGTGGCCGCGACCAGCAGCACCGTCAGCGCCACGCCCCACCGGATCGGGTGGAACAGCTTCGCCAGTCGGAAGCCCGGGTCCGGTGCGGTGGGATCGGTGCCGTTGAGCTCGGGTTTGTCCTCGGCGGGCGGTAACCGGTCGATCGCGGTGGTCAGCTCATCGCTCGGTGGGGTGGCGGCCACGGTCGAGCTTCGCGGGCGCCCCGCACCCGTGCTCGGGGATCCGGCAGCCGGTTTAGCCGCGCCCGCGCTCCGGCTCACCGCCCCCACGGCCGCGAACGAGCTCTCGGTGCTCGTCGCGGTCCCGCTCCAGTAGCCGTGCCGCTGTCCGCGCTCCTCTCCCGGCCACAGCTCCGGAGTGGGTTCCTCGCCGGGTTCGCAAACCGGGTGCCTGGGGTGCTCGGCCACCCCGGAGGTGTCCGGCAGCAGTTCGCGGAACAGCTCGGAGCGCCGCTCCAGCTCCCGCTGCGTGCCGATGTCGACGACCTCGCCCTCGTCCAGCAGCGCGACCCGGTCCGCGAGGGCGAGCGTGGACCGGCGGTGCGCCACCAGCAGCGTGGTTCGCTCCGCGGTCACCGAACTCAGCGTGGCGTGGATCGCTGCCTCGGTGCTCGGGTCCACCGCCGAGGTCGCGTCGTCCAGCACCAGGATCCTGGGATCGGTCAGCAGCGCGCGGGCCAGCGCGATCCGCTGCCGTTGGCCGCCCGACAGGGTCAGGCCGCGTTCGCCCACCAGCGTGTCGTAGCCCTGCGAGAGCTCGGTGATGAACTCGTGGGCCTCGGCCGCCCGGGCGGCGGCGATGATCTCCTCCTCGGAGGCGTTCGGGTGCCCGTAGGAGATGTTGCCGCGCACGGTGTCGGAGAACAGGAACGCCTCCTCGAACACCACCCCCACGGCCGAACGCAGCGAGTCCAGCCGCACACCCCGGATGTCCAGGGCACCGTCCCCGTCGGCCCCCTCGTCACCACCGTCGGGGCCGATCCGGACGCTGCCGGAGTGCACGTCGTAGAACCGGGGTAACAGCAGCGAGATCGTGGACTTGCCCGAGCCCGCCGAACCCACCAGTGCCAGCGTCTCGCCGGAACGCACCTCCAGGGAGGTGCCCCGCAGCACCGGCTGCTCGCCGCCGTAGCCGAACCGCACGTCGTCCAGCTCCACCCGCAGCGGCCCCTCGGGCAGGCCCACCGCGTCCGGCGCGTCGGTGACCTCCGGCTGCGAGTCGATCACGTCGTGGAGTCGTTCCAGCCCCGCGCGGGCGTGCTGGGCCTGGATCAGCACGTTTGACAGCATTCGCGCCGGTGCGGCGAGCATGGTCAGATAGCTCGCGAAGGCGATGAACGTGCCCACGCTGACCTGGCCCCGCAGCGCGAGCCAACCGCCCAGCCCCAGCACGCAGACCTGGCCCGCCAGCGGCAGCGCCGTGAGGTGCGCGGTCGGCGGGGCCGTGACCCGTGCCGCCCGCATCCGTTCGGCGAACAGCCTGCGGGCGCGGCCGATCATGCCGCTGACCTCCCGGGACTCCTGCCCGAAGCCCTTGACCACGCGGACACCGCTGATCGTCTCCTCGACCTGCTCGGCCACGTCGGCGGCGCGCTGCTGCGCGCTCCAGGTCGCCGGGAACAGCTTCTTGCGGCTGCGGGCGGTGACCACCCCGATCAGCGGTCCCACGACCAGCGCGATCACGGTCAGCAGCGGGGACAGCCACACCATCGCCGCCAGCGAGAACACCGCCAGCATCAGCGTGCCCGCCGCCATCGGCAGCATGGACAGCAGCCCGTTGACCAGCTGCAGGTCGCTGATCGAGCGCGAGACCACCTGGCCGGTGCGTAGCGAGTCCTGCTTGCCGCCGTCGAGGCGCTGCACCGAGCCGAACACGGCGCGGCGCAGGTCGTGCTGCACGTTCACGGCGAGCTTGCCCGCGGTGTAACGGCGCACGAAGGCGGCGCCGAACCGGAACAGGCCCAGCCCGAGCATCGCCGCGACGATCCAGCCGAGCCCCTCGGTGCTGCCCGCCATAGCGTCGTCCACCGCCACCTTGGTGAACACCGGGACGGCCGCCTCCATCCCGACCGCCGTGACGGCGGCCCCCATGGACAGCAGCACGGCGGCGGGATGCCGCCAGCACGCGGCGCTCAGACGGCGGATCCAGCCGGGTTTGGCACGAGCTTCTCCGGATTCGGGCACCCCGCCAGGTTAGGACCCCACTCCGACGACTCGCTTTCCAGGAACGGGGCTCTCGGAGCGGGATGTGCGGGTGGTCACTCGGGGAACCCCTCGCACGGCTCTCGCCGCGGTGAGGCCCGAGGTGTCCACTCCGCAAGCCCGAGGCTCTGCTCGCCCATCGCGGTACTGGTTATTGGTTTTCCGTGGATGTCGGAGCCGCACTACCGTTCGATGTGGCTAAATAGGTAATTTCTGTTTCGACGGGTCACTCGAGGGGTCCTGCGCCATTGGTAGTTGTTCCAGGAGTACATCGCGTACCCAAGCTCGTCGAGCCAGTCGGTCAGTTCTTCCGGTGTGCTGTCGTATCGATTTAGGTGTCGGGACTCGATTTCGAGCAACAGTGTGGGGCGGAATTGAGTCAAAACTTCTTTCGCGCCAGCCAGGATGGCCGGTTCCCTACCTTCTGCGTCGATCTTCATGAAGTCGATTCGGTCGAGCCCTCGATCATGAGAAACTTGATCGATAGTGCACGAATTTACTGTGATTTCCCTTATTTTTCCCCGTTGTCGATCGGCGGATATGGAAGAACCGTTTTGAATGTGGGCATGTCCGTGAATGGGGAGGCCGAATCGGACCGGGACGGTCATTTTTTCGGTTCTCGGGCGACAGCTGAAGGCATTGCGAGAGGCATGGATTTGCGTGCTTTTCGTGATGAATCTACCTGCTGCGAGTACCGAATATGGTTTTGGCTGTGGTTCAAATGAGTGTACCGCACCGCGAGTTCCGACGAGCTGTGCGAGGGGGAAGCTGTACATCCCGTAAGCTGCTCCGATGTCAAAGCAGGTATCACCTGTACCGACCAGCTGGGTTAGTCCTCGAACTTCTGGCTCGGCCATCGACATACTCGCTGCGCTCCGCAGCGTAGCTGCCAGTGAGGAAAGTCGGCGACCAGGGATGTAGTCGTGCTTCGAGGTAGGCGGTTCCGCGGCGAAAAAATTCGAATCATGATTCATGGTGTTCCTTTCGTGGAGGGTGGTTTATTGTCGCGGCACCCGGAGTCGGACGAAGCTGATGCTGTTCCGGTTTGTGGCGTCCTGCGCTGCGGCAGAAATAATCCCGAAAATGTGTTTTTGCCTGGGTCCTCGTGTTGTTGATCCTGCCCCAGGGGGTCCGGTGGTTCACTCCGGCTGCGTGAGATTATTGATCATTTTTGTTTCTGTTTCGTTCGTGAATCTATTTCCGTTTCTTGTTTGCCGATGACGAGTTGATCATAGGTGTTGATCAGCTAGCTCGGGTCCGAAACGGAAATACGGTCCGGGTGTCGTTGATCACCCCCGAATGGTGGTTGAAGGGGCGTGGTCCTCTTTGCTGGGAAGATTTGGGTGGTTATTACAACTAGTCGCGGACGGTTCGGCGGCAAAATGGTTGTGTTGCTCCAACTTTTTTGCGCGGCTTGTGGACGCTGGATCAGCGGGCGGCTGCCTCCCATGTTCGAGCTGAAGCGGGAGCGGCCACTGAGCCGAGCTCGGTGGGTCGAGGTGAAACCGGCTCCGAATACCACCTGATCCGCGACGGCGGCCGGGGATACCACGCATCAGCCGCGCGGCACCCGTGACACCAACAGCCCGTCCGCTGAGCCGTCGAGTGAAGGGTGAGTGACGGAGCGGCGCAGAGGTGGACAACGTTGTGTGGCTCCCGGACGACCTCGCTGGTCGTCACGGGTGACGGGGGTGCTGTTTCCGAGTGCCGTGCCGTTAGGATCGCTGGTCGCGCGTACTGGGTTCGTGGTTCCCTGGGGTGTCTGGTTCTCGTGCAGTTCGCAGCTGGCCGACCGCTGTCGGCCGCCACAACCGTCCGACCGAGTACAACAGCGGAATTTTCATGTCTGAGGTGTTTTCCTAGCGGCGTTATCGGAGAGTGCCATGAAGTACGTTTGGTTCGGCGTGCTGCTTCTGCTGGGCCAGCTGGTGCCGGAACTGCTGTTCCCACCGGAGGGCGTCACGGTGGAGATCGGCCGCTTCGCGGCCATGGCGGGTACCGCGGTGTTGGCCGCGGTGATTCTTTGCACCTGGGAGCGATGGTCACTGGGGCGCGGCGTCTGGCCGCGTCGAACCCGAGCGTACGAGACCGAGGCGTGATCGGCACTCGATTCCGTCGAGCTCACGGCCTTTTCGAGCGGGCTCTCCCGTACAGCGCCGCGATGCCGCGTCGCCCGCGGGAGCCACTCCGCCCGCGTCCGTGGCAGTGCGTCGCCGCTGAATCAGCGCGTGCTGTTCGAGTAGCTCTCCTGCCGCCGCTCGGTGGGGCGTTGCCCGGCGGTTCGCGATTCGGCGGTTCGCTGGAAGGCGATGGGCTGCGTCGGCAGCTCGACGGGTTGTGTCGGCGGGTCGACCGGCTGCGTCTCGATGGGCTGCGTCAGGGGCTCCGGTGACGAATCCACCGTCCGGTGCTCGCTCCGATCCCCCTTGGCCAGCAGCTTCCCCATCCCCGGGGTCTCCCGCAGTTTCTCGACCGCCCGGGTGGCCGGGTGGACACCGAGCAGCATCACGAGCAGCACCACGCTCGCGCCGACCAGGAAGCCCACCACCACGTCGTGCGGAAAGTGCGCTCCCACGAACACTCGGGAGGCCGCGGTCGAGATCCCGACCAGCAGTGCCGGAACACCGAGCCTGCGCCACGCGAACACGATCGCGACGGCCGTGGCACCCGCGACGGCGGAGTGGTTGCTGGGGAAGGACCAGTCACCGGGCGGATCGCACACCGCTATCGTGTTGATGTCGGACAACAACCGGCACGGTCGTCCGACCTCGAAGAAGCCCTTGATGGTGTCGTTGGTGAGGTAGGCCGCGATCATGCCGAACGGCGCCAGCAGCACGAACGCCATCGCGCGCGCGGGCAGCCCTCGTGCCCGCCACATGCCCCAGGCGAGGACGGCGGCCATGACGAACAGCGAGCCGTCGGTGAACAGGATCGCCAGCAGGTGCACGAAATCCGGCGTCGAGTTCGCGAACTCTATGATGTGGAGGTACCAGTTGGCGCTGACGTCCGGGACGTCCTCGATGCCCGAGACCGCCCGGTTGGTCGGCAACGTGGTCAGCTCGTCCGTCGGGCCCGTTTCGTGCATGCGGTCCTCGTCAGGGGTCGTGTCTCACGAGATCATCGGACTCCCTCGGGGAGCGGCGAGCGCTCCACTGCGGGAGGCGGAGATCCCGACTCGGTTCGGGTGGTCGTCCTGCGGTGGGGAATCCGGCACGTGCGCGACGAACACCCGCTTCGGCGAGAGCTGTTCACGCTCGGTACCGCCAAGGTTTCTCCACTGTTTACCACGAGGACACCCGTCGTTCCCGACGAGACCTTTCGCCTCCGGCGGGTCCGAGTCCCCGGACGATCCCGGAGTCGAGCGGATCGTGACCGGCCGCCGCGCGGGTAAACCGAGCCGGATTCGCGGCCCGGCGATCCGTTCCGGGCCGCGCGGTGCGGCCTCCCGGCCGTGGTCACTCGGCTCGGTGCGAGCTGCGGCGCGGCGTTGTGGCGTGGGCGGCGCAACCCGCTGCCGAGTCGCGGGTCCCGGCGCAGCCACACCGGTGCGCGCGGGACCGGTGTGCTTTCCACGTCACGACCGCCGACAGTGCCAGTACCGCCGCGACCGCGGGCAGCCAGGCCGCCAGACCGGCCGCGAGGGCACCACCGAGCAGGCCGGCGGTGATGAGTGCGGGCAGGAGGCAACAGGCCAGGCAGGCCGCTCCGGCCAGCCCGGCCAAACCGACCGATGTCCGGCTCCGACGAGTGGGGTCAGCAGCAGGGTCGGTCATGGTGGTCCTCTTCGGCGATGTCGGCGAACGGCAGCGGGCAGTCCGTGCTGGTGGCGCAGGAGGTCAGATCGTCACAGCCTGCCTCGACCGCTTCGAGCAGCGTGGCGCGGATGGTTCGCAGGTCGGCGATGCGGGCCTCGACCTCGGCGAGCTTTGCCCGGGCACGTTCCCGCAATCCCGGGTCGGAGCGGTCGGCCCGGCGCGATCGTCCCGCTTCGAGCAGGTCGGCTACCTCGTCGAGAGTGAAGCCCAACCGTTGTGCGGCCTTGATGACCCGCAGCGTGGTTACCGCCGCCGGTGGATACAGGCGATGGCCGCCCAGGCTGCGTTCGGGTTGGGCCAGCAGCCCGCGCCGCTCGTAGTAGCGCAGGGTCTGCGGATTCACCCCGGCGGCTTCGGCGACCTGACCACTGCGCAGTCTCGTGGTGCTCATGGGGATCCCTCCGGCGTGGTCGTTGCCGCGTGCCGGGCCAGCCCCTCCAGGACCGGTCGCTGGTCCGCGGGAACCGTGATGTCGAGCCGCAGCTCCTCTTCGCGCTGCTGGAGGACGAAGCTGAACAACGAGCAGCACCGGCTTTCCCGTTCCGCCAGGTCCCGCGCCGTGTCTCGCCAGGCCGGATCCAACACCAGTCGCAGTCGGGTCGGTTCCGGCCTGTGGAAGCTCCGCAGCGCGGCGGTGAACAGCGCATCGAACTCGGCCGCTCGTTCCGGTTGCCGTGACGGCGGCAACTCACACGATGGCGGGACCCACCCGAGCAGCGAGTCACTGCCCTCGGCGCTGTCGGTCTCCGCTCCGTCGTGACGGGTCTCCAGCGCCACGCCGTCCGTGCGGGCCGGAGGCGTGTTGTCTCCGACGCTCGGGCCGCAGCAGGCGCACCCGACGCTCTCGTCGTTCGTCATCGCGCTTCCCCTCCGATTCCAGTGGTACGCCGCCGTGGCGCGTGATGCCGGTCGAGCACGAGCCCCAGCGTGAGGCCGTAGACCAGGTGCGGGAGCAACGTCGCCGCCGCGATGCGCGGTGTCACGGCGATCCCGAACAGACCCCAGGACAGGTATGGCAGCCACACCAGACCCAGCAACCCCCACAGCAGCACGCCGTAGCCGAGCCCGATCCATACCGAAACCCGGCGAACCAACCCGACCAATACCGCCGCGGCCACGGCCCCGTAAGCCAGATGGGCCAGCACCGCCAGTCCCACCAGCACCGGCTGCGGCAGTGCCCCCACGGTCCGGGCCACCAGTGCTACCGGGACGGGGCTCGGCAACGGTGCCACGCCTGTGAGCATGCCGAAGAGCATCACCACGCTCATGAGCACCGTCGCGACCGCACCCCAGCCCGCCCCGGACACCAACCGGCCCGGGACGACTCCCGTCCCACCGGTACGGGCCGGTCCGTCCGAATCCACCGCCATCGTGAGTACCTCTCAACCACGTCGTACGCGCTGCGACAACCTCGTGCCGTCGACGGTAAGCCCGTACCCAGGTACAGGATGCAACCTGCGATTCGGCTGGTCGGTGGTCGAGCCGTGCCCCTCAGCTATGCGGTCGTGACCGGACCAGGCGGGGGATGATGTGGACGTAGCCGACCATGCCGAGCAGTTCCACCAGGGTCTGGGTGACCACGACCACCGGGGTGATCGCGTAACCGGCAGGCAGGGCCAGCGCCAGCGGCAGCACTACCAGGGAGTTACGGGTGGCACCGCTGAAGATCAGCGCGCGGGAGCGACCCGCGTCGAGCCGGAACTCTCGCGCCAGCCCGTAACCGACTCCGGCCATGATGACCAGGAAGGCGACGTACAGCGGAACCACGGCCACGACCCGGCCGAGCCGGTGGCTGATCGCGGGGACCTGGCTCGCGACGACCACCAGCAACGTCGCCGCCATGAGCGGCACCATCGCCGCGCCGACGGCCGAGGAGAGCACCTCGCCGGTGCGGTGCCGGGCGGCCAGCGCCTCGGTGGCCCAGGCCAGCCCCAGCGGAGCGACGATCAGGATTCCGAAGGCTTCCAGGAACGGCCCCACCGCGACGATGTCGGCCAGCCCAGGGCCGAGGAACAGCCACAGCAGCGGCGGCAGCGCCACCATCTGGGCCAACATCAACAGCGGTGAGGCGGCCAGCAGGCGGTGGCTGTCCCCGCCCGCCAGCCCGGTGAACACGATCACGTAGTCGATGCACGGGGTCAGCAGCACCAGCAGCACCCCGAGCAGCACCGCCCGCGGCAAGGTCACCACGGCGGTCAGCGCGGCCACGATCAGCGGCACCACCGCGAAGTTCAGCAGCAGCGTCGCCGTCAGGAACCGTCCGTCGCGGAACGCACGGGTCAGCCGGGTGAAGGGAACCTGCAGAAACGTCGCGTACAGCAGTGTCCCCAGCACCGGGTAGATCGCGTGCTCCCAGATGGGCGCGCTCGCGGGCAGCGCCAGGCCCACGACGGCACCGGCGGCCAGCCCGCCGAGGTAGATCGGGATCTGGTGGCGTTCCAGCCACTGGGTCGCGGACACGCGCGTGCGGTCTCCTTTCCCGTGTGTGGTCGCCGCTCCCGCCGTTACGCGGGGGAGGGGCGAACACCACTCAGCTCGGTGCGGCCAGCAGCGCGGCGTTGTGGCGCGGGCGGCGCAGCAGCCACCCGCACAACCCACCCCACACCAGCAGGTTCGCTGCGAGTTTCACCGCTAGCACGGTGCCGCTCTGGGCGTAGAGCACAGGGTAGGCCGTGAGCACCAGGAACGGATCGGCCAGTTCGACCCAGCGCAGCCCGATGCCGGTCGAGGTGAGCGGCACCTGGACCAGCAGCGCCCCGGCGATCAGCAGGGTGGCCGTCCGCTGGTTCCGCAGCCCGTTGACGACCGCGGCCGTGAGCAGTCCGGTCAGCACCAGCGCGGCCCAGTCGAGCAGCAGCGCCAGCAGCACGAAACCGATCCCCGGTTGGATCACCGGGTCCAGTCCTTCCACGGCCTGGGCGGTGAGCAGCGGGCTTCGCGGGCCGGAACCGAACTGGTAGGTCATGTAGACCAACAGCAGCAGCCAGGCCGCGAGGAAGGCCGTGGCGGTGAGCACCACGGAGCCGATCACCGAAGTGATCCAGCGCCCGGAGCCGAGCACCAGCTGCGCGTGGGTGTGCAGCCCGTTCGAGCGGGAGGCCGCCTGCGTTACCGCCGTCAGCAGCGCGTAGAAAATCACCAGTTCCATCGCCAGGGTCCGTGGCTCCAGCGAGGACAGCACGATCCAGTCCCCGTAGGTCGGCTCGTGAGGCAGACCGGCCGGGGTGGAGCTGGTGCCGACGAGGAACCAGGCCAGCAGGATCACCGGGGTGGCCCAGCGCAGCGTGGGCAGCGTGGCCAGCAGCACCGCCAGCCGTGCCGTGCCGCCGCGCCGAACCGGATTCGGGTGTCGTGGCATCACCAGCTGTCCAATCCGCGGAAGGGTTGTTCGATGTCGCGGCCCAGGTCCTCGACGTTTCCCAGCGGCAGCTCCGCTCGTGAGAGCAGCGCCAGCAGTTCGTGCAGTGGCGCGGACCGCTCGGCGAGCACCCCGATGTAGGGGTCGATCCGGTGTGTCCAGTCGTGTTCCTTCAACACCGTGGCGGCGGCGTGCCGGGTGGCTTCCGCGTCCGCGTCCTCGTCCTCGGCCGCGAAGCGCAGTCGCCACCAGCGGGGGCTGTCCTCGGGCCAGCGGGTGACGACCTCACCGCCGGAGATGTAGACGATCTCGTCGCTCATCTCGTCGACGTCGGCGATCGAGTGGCTGCTGAAGATCACCCCGGTTCCGGCGCGTGCCCGCTCGCCGATCAGCTCCTTGAGCCGGATGATCCCGGCGGGGTCGAGCCCGTTGCCGGGCTCGTCGAGCACCAGCACCTCGGGATCGCCCAGCAGCGCCCGCGCCAGGCACAACCGGCGCCGCATTCCCAGCGAGTAGGCGCCGACCCGCTTGCGCGCCGCCTGGCGCATCCCCACCGCGTCGAGGCACTCTTCCACCTCGTTCGACGTGACGCCGCCCAGCATCCCGGCCCACTGGTCGAGGTTGCGGCGCCCGGAGACACTGTTGATCAGTCCGTCCTGGTCGAGCACCGCGCCGAAGCTCGGCCGCGTGCCCCCTCCGGTGTGGTGGTGCAGCTTTCCCGCGCTCGGTTCGATCAGGCCGAGCAGCGCGGCCAGCAGCGTGGTCTTGCCCGCGCCGTTGGGGCCGACGATGCCGACGGTTCGGCCACTTCGGACGGCGAGGTCGACGTCGCTGACCGCCCAGTGGCCGCCGAAGCGTTTGCCCAGTTTCTCGGTTTCCAGCAGTGCCCGGTTCGGGGTTTCCATGTGGTTGTGCGACCTAGCGTTCGGCTCGGGGGGCGAGTAGGGCGATGACGGTGAGCAGTGCCGCGTCGACGAGCAGCCACAGCGCGGGGCCGATCGTCCAGTTCAGTGGATTGTGCGGGAAGAGTATGGCTCCCTGTCCGGGGGTGAGCATCAGGCTCAGCGGCGTGACTCCGAGCTCATCGCCCACGAAGGCACCGAGCAGCACCGCCAGCGGCGCGCAGACCAGCGCGACCAGCCGGGGCGTGCGGTAGACGGCGAGCAGGTGCGCCACCAGCAGTACGGCCACCGAGACCAGGCAGCACCACAGCAGCATGACCAGGTCCACCACCGGTCCCATGGCGTGCATCCCGGGCCACAGCAGCACGCTTTCGTCGACGGTGCGCAGCGGGTAGACGAACAGCGCCAGCACGTCGACGAAGACCACCATCGTGGCCGTCGTCACCACTGTCCGACCCGCCGCCACGCGTATCGAGCCGAGCACGTGCTCGCGCGGCCCGACTCCCGCGATCCGCAGGTACGGACTGCGCCCGGTCTCCTGGTCGGTCACGAACACCGGCGCGGCGGCCAGCACGCCGACGAACAGCGCGAGGATCACGGGTACCGGATCCGAGTGTGCGAAGTAACCGATCGCGGCTTCCTTCAGCGAGATCCGGTGCTGCAGTTCCACGACGAACAGCGCGATTCCGAGCAGCAGTCCGGCACCGATGTTCACCAACGGTTGGCCGGGCCAGTACCCGGCCGAACCGCCGCGTCTCACGACGAGATCCATAGTGAGAATAATCTACCACAGGTGATCAAACGAGATGAACCGAGAACTTAGCGTGTGTCGTGAATGCCCAAGAGTCGGCGTTTCCGTATATTTTTACCTTTTTGGCTCCGGTTCCAGGATTGGTCCAGAGCGCTCGACTCATCTGTCCAGCGCTTAGCAGTTTGCAGTCTCCGACTTCGGAGTCATTCGCGGTGAGTCGCAAACAAAATCCTACCGGGTCTTCGGCCTCGTGTAGATATATTTGCACTGATTGTTTTATATGCACAGTTATTGTTGTGCAGTATTGCGCCCCTTTGGAAGGGATGTCGCAGTTGTAAGTGCCGATTTTCTCCGCACTGGCTGTTGGTGCGCTCAGGAGCATGAATATGAAGATTGATAAAAGGCTCCCGATGGCGGAGTGCTTGATACGCATGAAATCCTCTCTTTGGGTTTTTGGTGCGGTGTTATTCAGAAGAGTCCTTGCTCTTTTCTTTCTTTGGCTTTCTGGCAAGCTTCCAGAAATTCGAGTGGTGTCACCTTGCGCAAGTCCTGGTATCTGTACACTGAGCCCGTGGTGGCCATTTCATCCTCTTTGAGGAACCAATTTACTCCCACATCTTGCCAGTATGGACTAGTTATTATTCCGGGATGGCCGCGAATTAGTCCTTTGCTCGGAGCGCGACGATCTTCTTCTCCCATCGGGGGATCCCATGTAACGTAAACCCCTATATACAGATCACTCGGATCCATGGTCATCTCTCCGGAGCTGGGTTTTTCCCGAGGTCAAGCGTAAGCACATTCCGACCAAGAGACCTCTTCGTTGTCATAGGTAAAGGAAGTTATAATTCCATTATTGCCAGCGGTTAGATGCGCCCAACGTCCAGTATTCCAGACGAAGTGCCATTGACGCTTACCATTTTTGTCTAATTCATAATTTCCACGATCTATTATATTAGCCATGCAATCCAAAGTGACGGACCAATCACTGACGTTGTGTTTGGTTCCGATGTGTACCGCACCCCAGTTGTGACCGTCACCGCATAAAAGCTCCTCTATCTCTCCGTTGTCTGGGATCACGCTTTTATAGTACTTGTACTGATTTTCCGGAGGGACGTCGGCGCTTTCACTTCCGTGGTTGTAGGCTCCACAGTAGTCCACTGGCCAGGGTGGGTTAGCTTTGGCTTCGCCTGCAGAGGCCGCAGCGGAACCGATAATAAAAGAAGAGATCAAGACGAAACTACTGAGGGAGGATAGTATAGAACGTCGAATCATTTTTCGCTTTCGTTTTGATTCAGCCGGTATTTCTGTTTTTGAGCACTAACTGCTTTTTACGGTGAAATTTATGTCGGTCGTACCGTACCAGGGGTTCGCGTTGGCCATAACATCTATGTTGACAGTTTTGAATTGTGGATTGGTCCATAGTACCGCAGAGGTACCGCCTTCATTGATTGCCCGGCAGTCGCCTACTTCGTTTCCATTGGAAGACCTTTGTAAACAGAATCCGGTTTCCACTCCTTCGCTGGAATTCAGCTCTATAGTGATCGCCTGCTTTGCGCTCACTTCTATATTTGCACACTGCTTTGCGCCAGAGTAGGGAACCGAGCAGCTGTAAGTCCCTATAGTGCCAGCATTTGCTGCTGGTATGTTAAGCAGCATCGTTGACAGTGCTGCCGCACCGACTCCGAGAATCGAAGCAACTTTACGCATTTCTTTGATCCTTGCTTTATTTTTGGCTTCTTGCAAATTGTTACGCTAATCTTTTGTTGATCTTCGGTCAATGGTGTTGTATATCATTGTCAATTTTGCTCCAATCGTGTTAATAATTTTCATAACAAAATGGAAAATTCGTTTGACAAGTTTCAGTGTCAATGTTTAGAGAAAGCTGACTTAGAGGACTGATAAGGTTGTTGCATCTCGTTGACGCTGCTCACTGATGTTGTTTTCCGGGGGCTGGTCGACTGAACGGGTACTGCTATGTGGGGCTCTGGGACCAGTAGGCTTACTGCTCGCTGTCGGTGCCTGTTTCGAGCCGAGTGTTGTCGGGAGTCAGGGACAGAGTGGATGGACGAGGACGAGGTACTGGACGAGGGCGATCCGGTGGTGATCGCGCGGATCGCGTTGTCGATCCGCTCGGCCTCCTCCGCCGAGGCGTTGCGGGCTGGGATGCGGCTGATCGAGGACACCGGTGCCGAGGAGGTGCGTGTCCAACCCGATGAGGACACTCCCTTCCCGTTCCACAAGCTGGAGCTGACCGTCTACCGCAAGTACGACACCGACGAGAGGTTCGGCAGTGCGCTGCCGGAGGCGGTGGTGCCGCTCGTGGAGAGGCTCGGGCTGCACGAGGACTCCGTCCGGCTGGATCCGGAGCGACTGGGGGAGGCCTACGTCGAGTTCGGTACCGAAGGGCGGCCGGGGCGGCGCCCGGCAGGCTGCCTCAGCGGCACGATCCGAGCCGAGCTGGGTCTGTACCCGTACGAGGTTTCGCTCGAGCCGAAAACGCTGGTGCTGGGACACAACTTCACCGAAGAGGAGAAGGCCCAGTTCACGCGTGAACTGCTCATCAGCGGCAGCTTCGGCAACGACGGTGTGCCGCGGGTGCGGGTGGTCGCGAACGTCGAGATAGCCGCCGAGGAGGAGCAGGACGCGCTGGCCGTGGCCGAGGATCTGCTGGCCCCGTTGCGCTCGGACCTGCCCGCCGGAGTGGACCAAGTCATGACAGAGCCCTCTTACCACCTCGAGCGGGAGGCGGTGTCGATGCTGCTGCTGCTCGGCGAGTACGACTACGACCCGAACGCGGTGCTGCTGCGGCTGGCCGAGGCGATCACGCTGCCCGGCAGGTGGAGCGGCCCGCAACGGCCCGCCGAGTGGGAGGCGATGGTCGTCCACGACTTCGCGCCCCCGCACCCGGCACACGTCCTCATGGAGTGGCAGGCCCCTCGGCGACCCGCGCGGGGACCACTCAAGCTGGAGCTCCACGCCGCTCCCGGCCTGATCCTCACCGAGAACGACATCGTCTTCGGAGTTACCGAGGAGTGACCACGTCCGGCAGTTGGGAGAGTGCCGAGCACACCGCCACCACCCGGTTCGGCGGAACTCGCGGGAACGCGGGGCGTCGAGCGCCCAGACACCGGTGCGCCGTCAACCACTCGCCAGCGCGTTGAGCTGTTCGGTGAGGTAGCCGGCGAGTCGCTGCTTGTCGGCGGGGGCGAAGGTGTTCCAGTCGGCACCGTCGTTGTTGCGCCGGGACGTGATGCTGTAGCGGCCGTCCTCGGTGTCGCGCCAGCCGATCGCCGGTAGCCGGAGCGTCTCGCCGTTGTTCGGGCTGCCGCTGACGAAGAAGTAACCGATCCGCTCGGTGGGCAGCGTCAGGATCCGCTGCGCCGCCCGCAGTTGCCGATCGCTGCTCCGTGCGGGCGGTTTGTGCTCCGCACCGGTCAGCCACGAGTCCCCGCCGGTTTCCGAGCCGCCGTCGGACCCGGCGGCGGTGTTGACGGTGGCCGTCTCCAGCTTTCCCGCCGCCACCTCGGGCAGCAGGTCGGTGCAGCCGCGGACCAGGCTCCGGGTGTCGACGAACCTGACCCGGAGCCCGTCGGTGTCCTGCACCGCCTGCACACCGAGCCTGCCGGAAACGGCGGTGCGAGCGCGGAACACCTCCTCGGTCGCGGTCTCCAGCCAGGTGACCGCGATGTCCACCTTCGGGGAGTACAGCAGCCGCAGGGCCGCTTCCACGTCCTGGTCCGGCTCCCGACCATCGGCCAGCCCACGGTTGGCGAGCTCCCGCCACACCTCCGCGCGGACGCGGGAGCGCTCGTCGGTGGTTCCGCCGTGGTACTCCAGCTCGAACGGGAAGCTCCGGAGGTCGACGCCGAGGTCCTCGCAGAGGATGTCGGCCGCACGTGTCGAGAGCGTGAACGATCTCGGCATCAGTTACGGCCGCCCTCCTCTTCCGGTGTGGCGCCGATGACCGGGGGAGCCACCCGGGGCAGTCCGAGGTCGTCGCCGATCTCGTCGGTTTCGAGCACGTACTTGCGCTCGTGCTCCTCCTCGTCCTCGCCCTGGCCGCGGCCCGCGCCCGCTCCGGCACCGCCCATCGGCATCCGGCCGCCGCCGCGCCCCGAGGAGTTCGCGGCCGTGCCGCTGGTGGGGCCGCCGGTCGGAGCACTACCGACCCCCGCGCGTCCGCCGGAGCCCAGCCCCGAACCACCCGATCCGGAGCCGCCCGCGCCGTAGCCACCGGCTCGTCCGCCGGTCATGCCGCCCGCACGGCCGCCGCCCGGCACCTGCTGGCCGGGTGGGACGGGTGCCCACCTGCCGTTGGCGGAGTTCTGCCGTTGCCACTGCCCGGTCCTGGGGTCCTGACGGTAGTTCGTGCCGTCCGGGCCGCGCACCGCTCCCGGTGGCAGGCCGGAGTTGCCCGCGTTGCCGCCGGAGTTCCAGGCGGGCGCGGTGGTGGCGGGCTGCTGGTTCTGGCCGTAGTAACCGCCCGGCGCGTTCGAGACGCCCGAGGAGGGCGGTGCCGTGGTGCCGCTCGGGGCGGAGGCCGCGTAGGTGCTCGACGGGGTGGTGCCGCCGACGGTCGCGAAGCCGCTGCCGCCGGATCCGGTGCCGTTGTAGCCGGTGCCGGAGTCACCCGCGTTCTCGTCGGTGGACTGCGGGGGAGGGGCGAAGCGCGGGGTGTTCTCGGCGGCACCGCCGAAGTCGTTCTCCATCGTGGACACCACGCGGGCGGCTTCCTGGTGGGCCTGCTTGGCCTCATCGGCGCGCTGGCGGATCTCAGCCGCGCGCTGCACGATCGTGGCCGGGTTCGGGTCCGAGGCGACTGCGGACAGCTCATGCATCAGGCTGAACTGCGGGTCCTCCGGCATCGAGTTGCGGGCCTGCTCACCGGCCTCGGCCTGCAACCCGATCTGGTTCGCCGTCAGCTGCGCGGCCTCGCCGGAATGTCCCATGTGCGCGGAGACGGTGTTCATCTGCGCGCGCATGGCGTCACCCGCGCGGCCCTGCCAGTTCTGCTCCGTCTTCGCGGCGGCCTGCTTGATGCGGTCGGAGAATTCGATGAGTTTGGCACCGTGGCTGTGGTAGATACGGCCTACGTCGTGCACCTTCGTCGGCTCGAATTCTTCCCGCACGAACTTCTCGAGTTCCGCGTGCGGATAGGACTCGTATGCGGTGCACCCCAGTGAGGTGGGGCGACCGCGCAGCGACTGGTCGCCCGACATGGCCTTGGCCTGTTGGGTGCCGTAGTGCTCAGCGGCGTTCGCGGCGACTTCCTTGGCCCGCTGTGTGCTCATGTCGCCGTTGCCGACCGGCACGTGCCCGCCGGCCTGGTGCTCGAAGTCACCCCGGGCGCGGTTGTACGCCTCGCGTTCCCGGTCGGCGATGTATTCGTGGCTGCGGTAGCCCTGGTCCCCCTCGGACACGAAATCCCCCTGGTTCTCAGCTGTCCGAAATGTTCTGCTCTACCATCGGTGCGATCTTCTTGGCGAGGTCGCACGAGGTTGCTGTCTTCAGGCTCTCAACGTCGACAGTAGCGGTTTGTGAATCGCCAAACGGAATAGCGACTGTGCAGATTCCTTCAGTGTTCCCTATGGCTAGTAATCCATTCTTTTTGTTGATAGAATACTCTTTTTTTGTTCCTTTTGAGAAGTTTAGTTCTTCTATTGGTTTCTCGGAGTGCAGCGAGACATTTACCGTACCGCTGGATATCGACCAGCGGCAGGATCTTGCGTCTAGCACCTCCTTGCTCTTTCCTTTCCCTTCTGTTGCTATGGATTTTTGATTATTCCTGGTGAGGGTTTCACAGGGTGCAACTTCGCTCAAGCTCGGATCGTCTTTGTTGTTTTGTTGACTCGGGGAAGTTTCGGTGCTTGTTGAACACCCTGAAACTGCTGCTAGGATGGCTGTGGTGGCTGCTACTAGTGTGGTGCTTCTTGGTTTCATGCGATTCCGTCTATGTTCGACGAGTTGGACTCGTCTGCTTCTTGGTAAATTTTCATTCCTTTTCTTATTGATTCGACCACTTTTGGCGCATTTTCTCGGATTTGATTTATCATGTTCTCGTATGATTCGCTGTCGCCAGCTGCTACTTTCTGGTTGAACTCTGATATTGCTTTGCCTGCCGGGCTGTTTCCTAGTGGAGTCTGCTGCTTGATGGAATCTATGTCCAAGCGAATGTTGCTGGCCCAGTCCTCGATTTCCTGGAAGATCTGTATGAGTTCGTCGCCCGCGTCGGGCGTGATGACGAACTGGCCGTTATTGGCGGCAGTGATGATGCCCTGCATGGCGTCGTTGGTGGCCGACAGGTTGTCGGTCAGGTTCTGGTCGTCGCTCATGGTGACGCGTTGATTCCCCCATCGTCGGCGTGTGCCCTACGAAATTTCGAGGTTACTGATCTTGCTCGATGAGGGTCAACGGCTTCGCGCTGACGGGGTATACGTCACGCCGGTGGTTCACCCGGATGTCGGAGTGCTGTGTTTGAGGGTGCCGACGAAGCTCTGCCAGGTAGTGGGGGAGAGGGCGAGTAAGCCGCCTTCGCGGTTCTTGGTGTCGCGGACCAGCACGGCTGATGTCGCGAAACCGACCTCGACGCAGTTGTTCGCGCCCCCACTGCTGCGAGTGCTTTTCCGCCATTCGACGGATGCTGGCTTGTCGCTCATGGTGACGTTGTTCCCCCATTGTCGACGCATGCCTGCGAACAACCCCAGGCTACTGATCTTGCTCGGTTTGGGCAACGTTGGACGACGCTAGGGGAACGTCACCGTGTTTGGTATCAGTTGCGTTTCAGGGTGCTGACGAAGCTCTGCCAGGTGGTGGGCGAGAGGGCGAGCGTGCCGCCTTCGCGGTCCTTGGTGTCGCGCACCAGCACGGTCGATGTCGCGAAACCAACTTCTACGCAGGTGCCGTTGTTTCCGCTGTAGCTGCTCGTGTGCCAGATAACCGGATTCTTATCGCGGAATAACATGGGTACTCCTGTGGCTATGCTTTCAGCATGTCTTCGATCAGGTCTCTCGACTGGTCCGGGCCGAGCGCGACCCGTTGAAGACTCTCCGCAGCCATCGTATACGAGTCAACCTGCTCTTCATCCTGTATGTACACCGCTCCGTCGTGCAATTCGCTGTAGGCGATCGAGCGAACCTGCTCGAAGTCAAGCACGATGAACTGCCCGGTCAGGGCCATGTGTAGACCGTCTTCGGGGCGCACGATCTGCAGAGTGACGTTCGGCTGCTCGGTCATCCGCAGCAGGTACTCCAACTGAGCCTGTTGTATTTCAGGACCATCGACACGAAGTCGTAGCGCCGCTTCGCTCACTACGGCATGCAGCTGGAGTGGGCTCGTATCGTCAGTGAGTCTCCGGTGTCGTGCCATCCGAAAACCGGTGAAGCGCTCGCCATGGTCCTGGCGGACACGTGGCGTGCGCGTCATGGTTGCTCGTGCGTACTCCTCCGTTTGAAGCAGTCCCGGCACGATGATCGGTTCGAAAACGAATTCGCATACAGCCAGGTTTTCCAGTCCTACGAACGTTTTCAGCCAGTCCGGCACCACCTGTGCCCACGGTCCCCACCAAGTGGTCTCTTCGGCTCTGCCGGTCAGGCTGGTCAGTCGATCTATGTCGTGCTGGTCCGTGCCGTACGACTTCAGCAGTCGAGCTATGTCTTCCGGATCCTGCTGCTGGCGACCGGTTTCCATGTGACCGATCTTTGCCTTGGACATGCCCGTCTGGCTGCTGACGAACGCCAGTGACACCCCGTACGCGTTGCGGTAGCGAGCGAGCTCGACACCGATCAACCAGCGCAGCGGTGAAGGATCGTTTCTTACGCCCACCGGACACCTCCCAATGATCTACATCGTCCCCGATCGGGTGGCGCTTGAGATATTCACTCGAATGATGAATGACTCATGATACGTCTAACCATACGATTGGCCGCGTTGAGTGATCGCAACGTGAGTCAAGGAGCCAAATGTCCTGGTGGTGGTTTCGGTGGCGGGAGGGTGTGGCGGCCGAGTCCGAGCGGTTGGCGCACGCCGTGGACGTCGCGGTGGGGCGCGACTACCTGATCTCCCCTTGCGGGCGGCAGTTCTCCCGCCGTGACACCGAGTGGGTAACCGATCCACGACACGCCCCACGCGGCGCGGCGGGAGAGCCCTGCGCGGCGTGCGTGATGCGGGTGCTGCTGAGTGCGCCCGTCGGTGGGGAATCCGGTGGCGGACAACGCCATTCGCACGAGCAACGTCCTCCGTACGGGTGAGTGCTGCGCGCTCGCCCTCGACTCCGAACTCCTACGTGTCTCGAGCCCCGGGCTCGAGCTTTCGTCCCGATGGAAGGGAGACCCACGTGTTCAGCATTGGTTGGCGCGGTCCGGTGGTGTGGTGGAACCCGATCGCCGGATACCGACACGCCTTCGGCCCCGACACCCCGCCGCGCCCCGAAGAGCACCGCGACACCCTGTGCGGCGTCTCGGTGACGCTCACCGAACCGTCCGATGCGGACTGGCTACTGCCCACCTGCGACTCCTGCATGGCCGAAGCCCTCGTCCGCGGCGAGAACCGCGAACAACGCCACCGCGACGCCCGCCGCAGACTGCACGACCAATTCGGCACGGAGTTCCTGTGATGCCACCCTACGAACCGTTCGGCCCGATCTGGCTCCTCGGAGTAGTGCTCGCGGTGGTGCTCTGCACCTTCCTCCCGCTGCGCGGCGGCAACGGGCAGCACGCCGACGCCGGGCCGGGCGCGCTCACCGTCAGAAGTCTCACCGAGCACCACGCACTCGCCACGCCGCCGTCCCCGTTCGATGCCGGGGAGCTCGCGCCCCGGCCGATGCCCGAACCACGAACACCACCGACCCGCGCGGTGCCCGAAAACCCCGAAGCGACGACCGAGCGAACCACCGAGATCCACTGGCCGCTGGAAGACCCGGATCATCCACGGTGGTTCTCCGCGTGCGAGGTTTCCCGGCAGCACAAGCCTTTTCCACCGATCAGCCCCGGCAGGCACCGCAACGGCCCCAGCCTGGTGGAGCAGGACATCGCCGAACTGCTCGGCTGCCGCCCGCATCCTGACAGCCTCGGACCGGAGTCCGGCTACATCGGACGCCATCGACTCCTGGCACGCTGCTGACCGTTGCCACGGAGTCGGAGTGCTGCGTACTCATTGATAATAGCGAGAGATACTCCGCTGGTGGCTGTTCCGGCTCGGTGCCGAATCGGGAACGAATGGCAGGGCCGAAGGTCACCGGGAGATCCGGTATCGGCATCGAGCGTGTCAGGAGACGCGTGGCAGCGCGAGCCAGTCCTGCCAGGCGATGTCTCGACCCAGAAAACGGGGGTTTCGGAAGGGCCATTCGGTGGCGATCCACCGCGGCACCAGTGCGTCCAGCGCCTCCTCGGAATCACCGCCGACGAGTTCGTCCACCACCCACCAGGACACCTCGCCGTCGGCACCGATGCGTTCGGGAGGATCGACGTAGACGCAGCCGTGGATCGCCGTCTCCGCCTCGTCCAGCAGCGCGTAGTTGAACGAGCGGTGCGCGGCTGCCTCCCTCTCGTGCCGCAGCAGTTCGACGCGGTCCTCCTCGTACGTCATCGTCTCCCGGGGCCAACCCCAGGCCGGACCGAAGATCCGCCACAAGCGCTCCTGGGATCCCATCACCGCGGGGTAGTCGAGCGCGGTGTCCGCCTCCCGGATCGGCCGCAGGTGAAGCGCGGTGTCGGGCACGGGTGTGTAGCCAGGGTGGACGTAGTCGTCGGGTAACCAACTCACGACGACCGAGCTTACAGTGGCTTCATCGGGCGAGCCGCGAAAACGCTGCGAATTCCGTTGCCGCTGGAGCGGTGATCGCTACGCTGCCGAGGTATCGCGAACGGTTGAGCACGATGGTGGGCGGACTCCTCGGGGAGTGTCGCACTCCTGTTCTCCGCTGGCACCCTTTTCCCGTGGACACCGAGGAAGTACGGCGCCTGGCCGAGCTGGAGAACGCCGAGTGGGGCGCCCGACCGGAGCGCGACCCCGCCGAGGTTCCCCGTCCCACGCCGCCGCTGCCGTCCGAGGTCGTGGACGAGGCACTGCGCTCGGGCAGCGGAGAGTGGGTGGCCTACGCCCCGCTGGGCTCGGATCCGGACGAGGTGGCCCAGCGTGCCGGTGTGCTGGACAACATCGTCGGTTTCCACGCCGTAGCGGTGGGCGGCGTTCTCGTGGTGCGGTTCCGCTGGCTCGCCGACACAGAACCGCACGACTACCTGCTGCACCTCGATCTCACCGATCTCACCGACGAGGAACCGGGCAATCTCCTCGGTGCGTCCACGCTGCTGCTGGAGCGACTGCACGGCCTGGCCCACCGCTGGCCCGAGCGCGAAATCACCCCGCTGTCCGAGAACGTGTCCATCGTGCGGCCACCCCGGACATCGCGTTGAACTCGGACGGCCACCCGAAACCGGCTGGACATCCGGCCACCCGGCGATCCTTTCCGCGCCCGGTAGCTCGCGTCCGGCCGCACCATGCCCACTCGCTTCGGGGCTTCTCAGCACCGCTCGTCATCCGGCATCCGCCCGGATCGCCGCCTGTCGGATCGCCGCCGCCATGCGTGCGGCGAAATCGTCGAGCCCGGGAAGCTCCGCGGGCAGCGCCTCCTGCTCACCCGCGTGCACGGCGCGGGCGTGTGCCAGGACGTTCCCGTCGTTGTCGGAGAGTCGCGGAAGCACCAGCTCGGCCGCTTCCGGCTTCGGCACGATCCGCCCGGTCCGCACGGTCACCAGCATCCGGGCCAGGGTCAGCACCACGTTGCGGGTGTCGGTGTGCAGCTCGGCGAGCAGCCCCGGCAGCCCGTCGAGCACGGCCCGCACCAAATCTTCGTGCGGCACCGGATCCAGCAACTCCGTGGCTCGCGGCCCTGCCAGTGCGAGACCGCGCTCGCGGACCGAGGTCAGCAGCACCGCCAGGTCGGGATCCGGGCCGGAGGGCGGTTCGGCACCGGTGGACAACTCTGGGCGCAACCACTCGCCGTACTGCAGATCCACGCGGGGCGGATATCGCCAGGGCCGCACCTCACCGGCGACCACGACAGTCAGTTCCACCGGGCGTGGCCGCGCACCGGGCTCGGGGCCGGAAATGCCGAGCAAGCCCTCCACCAGCGCCCGCCGTCGAGCAGGCCCGATCGTTCGCCGGGTGACGACGAGCAGGTCGAGATCGCTGAAACGTCGCAACCCGTCGTGCACCGCCGAACCGTAGCGCTGTACGCCGATCAGGTCCCCGTCGAGTACCGACCGCACCAGCTCGACCACCGCGGCTTCCTGCGCCGCGTCAGCAGCAGACATGGACACGTCGTCAGCCTGCCGCATACCTCCGGTGAACAGCCACCGAAAATCCTCCGATGGAGTGTGGCCCCGCATCGGCCGGCCGGGCGGCGTCGCGACGACGATCGTTCAGCGCGGAAGGTCGGTGACAACCCGGCGCATGGCGACGCGCGGCCAGCTGTCCAAGCCCCGCGCGGACTCCTCGTCACGGATGGCGCGCAGTCCGCTCGTGAGCTGCTCGTCGGGCAGGACGTGAAAGCCGAGTCGTTCGTAGTAGGGCGCGTTCCAGGGCACCCGGGCGAAGCTGGTCAACGTCACCCCGGGCAGACCACGACCGCGTGCCCACCCGACGACGACCTCGATCAGTGCCCGCCCCAGCCCTTGGCGCGCGTGGTCGGGGTGGACCGACACCTGGTCGATGTGGGCGTCGCCGTCCACGAGGCTCGCCAGCAGATAACCGACGGGACGATCCGTGGCGTCGACGGCGACCCACGCGCGACCGTCCGCTTGGAAGGCGGCGAGCTCGGCGGTGGTGGGAGGTTCGTCGTCGGCGATCTCGTGCATGCCGATCTCACGGAAGACCGCGCCCGCGGCCGTCTCGATTTCCCGGAGCATCGGAAGCTCATCGGCTCGCGCGTTGCGGATCATGTCCAATGTATACCGGTCCCGCACTCGCGAGTCCGCACTGCGCAGCAAAGATACCGGCGGAGCGCTGAGCCCTTCTGCCCGGTTGGGCGAAGTTCGGTCCCGGACGCGGCGAGCGGGCGGTGCCGCGAAGGGGTGACGGTGCGCCACGACGGAAAAATCATTCGACCACGAGCGCCGAAACCCCCATGATCGAAGTGTGACTTCGCCCGAAACGGCAGCGCGGGATCTGCAGGAGAACGCCGCGCTGTGGAGTGCGCGGGAGATCCGCGCCGAGAAGGTCGTTCGCTCCGCCTGCGACGCGCTCGTCGCCGGTCTCGACAGCCCGACGCTGCGAATTCTCGCCGCGTGCACCCGCGCGGAGGCGGGGGAAAGTGTGCCCGCGCTGCTACCCGCCGCGCTCGACGAACTCGGACTCGTCTTCCACCCGCTCGACAGTGAGGCCGTGACAGAACCCGCCGTGCGGCTGCTCGCGGGACGATTGCTGGCGGGGGAGATGACGCCCAGGGCGTTCGCCTGGCGTATCAGCCGGGTTTACGGATCCAACGTGGATCTTGCCCTGCCGTTTGTCGGGCTCCACGAGGCCTACGACACTGTCGAGTACACCGAATACACGGTGGCGGAGTTGGATGCCGAGGTCATCGCCGAGGCACGCCGAATCGCCGCTTATCCCCACGAGCCGATCGAGTCGCCCAGTACCTCCGACTGACTCCCCGGAACGCCCGAGAGTTCGCGCCGGACGAGTCTCGACGTGACCCCGGGACGAGTGCCACGAGTCGGGAAAGTTCCACGAGTCGAGAAGCAGTCCGTTCCCCGGAAGCGCGTTGTCCCGGGGAACTAACCCGGTTTCCCGCTACTCCTCTCGCAGACCGGTCGTGTAGTAGGTGGTGGCCGTGGGAACGGTCAGCACTCCGTCGAACGCCTCAACCACCGGAGTGAGTTGCGTGGCACTCTGAGTGCGGATGCGGTCCAGACTCCCCACGGGTGCCTCCCGGAGGTTGGTGAGGCTGATGTCGTCGCCGTAACCGGCGTCGATGACGGCGGCCTCGACGCTTCCTGGCTCAGGGGCGTCGAGGGGCTCCTCGGCCACCGTCAGCCCGGATTCGGCTCTCTCGTCCGGGGACATTTCCGCCACTTGTTCGGCGGTGTGCGTCTGGGCGAGCGCGCGGTAGTTCTCGCCGAGCATCCGGTCGAGGTAGTAACCCATGGGCAGGGCCGCGAGTTCACCGTCGAAGTACACGGGCGTCTTCTGGATGTGGTTGTTGTGGGCGGCCAGCACGATGCGCGTGTCCGGATCGGCGTTGTCGAGGTGCCAACGCACCGATTCGGCCATGTGGTGGTCCCGGACGGAAGTGTCACCTTCCAGCCCCTGACCGGTGAAGACGTCGCGCATGGCGCCGAACATGTAGTCGGTGTGCAGGGCCGCCTCCAGGTGGCGCAGCGCCACATCGTAAGCGGATCGGCCACCACGCGAGACGTACAGCGGCTCCATCGAGCGGAACCGCAGCGACAACCGTGCCAGCGATGCGGTCAGCGCGTCCTGGTCGGCCGCTTCCAACCTCGCCCATCCCGGTGCTGCCACGGCCACCGAGCCACCGGTGAACCGGTCGGCGATGCCCAGCGCCCGATCGATCAGGCCGACCACCTCCGGATCGACCTCGCGGAGGTACTCGGCCAGTGGTTCCAGATCCGGGCGAAGTCGTCCGCCGGCCATGGGGGTGTCGATCCCGACGAAGCGCAGCGGGTGGGAGCTGGTGCGGTTGTGCCGACGCAGCCAGCGCACCATGCGCGGGTTGACCCCGGCATTCGTGGTTCCGCCCACCGCGGCGAGCTCGGCGTCGTCACCCTCGCCCCGCAGCCAGCTGTCCAGGGCGATTCCCTCTCCGAATCCGAACTCGAAGGCCAGCACCGTGAACCCGCAGCGTTCGGCGAGGAAACGCAGCACCCGCTGTCGGGTGCTGGTGAACTCGCCGACGAAATGGGCGCCCTCACCCACGGCGACCACACGTGCGTCGCCGATGACGTCGCGCAACGGTTCGAGGTCGTCCAGCGGGGCGTCGACGTCCGAACCGCTCAGGCGGCTGGTGCGCTCGCGGAACCAGTCGGTATTCGGGGTGCTCGACACGGAAACGTGGTCAGTCGTCATGACTCGCTCAACTCTCGTCGTGTAACCGAAAACGGGATCACCGAAGGGACGCCGATGCGGAAACGAGCCGAAAGGGCACGAAAAGTGAAGTGATGCGGGCACCGCCCGGCATCACAGCACCGGAGGAGAACTCACTCCGGCCTTCCGCATCCGTCCGAGGAGCGGGTCAGAGAAACAGACTTCCCGTAGGCACGTGGTGCAAGGTAGCAGAGCCGGATCGTCCGGTGCCAGTCGGAACGCCGGGGCCGTGTCGGCCGTCCGGGGTGACCGCATCGCCGCGCCGCTGCCGATGGGGCTGTCGCCGGAGTAGGGTGGTTCCGGGAGTGCCGGGAAATCCGGTCGGCGTTGACGAGGCAACGTTCCAGGAGGACGGACACCCATGACCTCCAACTCCTCGCGCGGACTCGCGCGGCTCCGCCGTGCGGTTTTCGCCCGGCACGCCAATCCGTGGAGCGCGTGGAGCCGCTGGGCGAGCACCCCGCTGCTGCTGGTTCCGATGTGGACGCGACGTTGGAGCCATGCGGCGGTCGTAGGTGTGTGGTTCGCGCTCAACCCGGTGGTCTTTGCGGAACCGGCCGATGAGCGCGCCTGGGCCACTCGTGCCATGCTCGGTGAGGAGCAGTGGATCACCGACCGCCCCCGCGACGCGGCCCTGGGCGTCAACATCGTCGCCACCGCGGCCGGTCTCCTCGCGCTCTTCGCCGCGCGTCGGCGACGCCCCGTTCCCGCGGGTACCGCCACAGCGGCACAGCTGGCGTCGCTGCTCGTGTACTGGGAGCTCATGAACCGCTACCTCGACCGCCACCGGCGACGGAACGCTTCCCACCCGGTTTCGTAGGCCCTGCGCGGCACCACCACGGCGGGGCGACCCCGCACGCGTCCAGTGAATCCTCCCGGTCGGCCGGAGATCCCGGTTGTGTAGGTGACCACCCGTTCGTACCTGAACGTTGGTCCGTGCGGCGGAATGAGGAAAAACTTCATCGATGAAGTGCTTGCGCTCGTTCGGCGGTTTTGTACGATGCGTTCTGTTGTGATCATGGAAAGGTTTCCTCATGCGCAAGAAGTTAGTAGGGTTGTTTTTCTCCGTCCTGGCTTTTTCGTTCCTGGGTGGCGGCGTCTCCGCCGCCGTTACGGACTCCTCCTCGGCGGCGGCCGAGGTTTCCGTCTGTGACTACGGGCAGGGTGCTCACCTCACCCTCGGTGTCGGCAGCAGTGGTCCGCTGGTGAAGCACGCCCAGTGCATGATCAACCGCGTGACGTACATGCAGCTCGCCGTTGACGGGATTTACGGGCCGGCGACCCGGACCGGTGTCGAACATTTCCAGGCGAACGCGAACCTGACGGTGGACGGAATAGTGGGGCCCAACACGTGGAGCGCCCTGCACGCGTGGAATTCCTAGAACCTCCGTTGTGCCGATTCCGATTCCGCGTCGGCGGGTGAGCCGGGGCCGCGGCCGGACTCGTGTGATCGCCGCCTGCTGGGGGTGAGAGCCAGGAGCGACCACCGCGTGGTCGTGTCGCGCTGTGCGATGGCGACAAGGCGGTGGCCGCCCGGCACGGCTCGCCGTGCCGGGACATCCCGGTTCGGAGCGGCCGAGGTGACAACCGGCACCACCCACGCGATCCGGCCCGTCGTGCGATCCGCCGTGCTCAGGCCAGCGACTTCACCCATTCGACAACGGTGCGCGCGTAGAACTCGGGATCCGTGGCGTGCATCGAGTGCGGCATCTCGGGTAACGATCGGTAGCTGACCGGCTGTCCGGCCGCCTCGATCAGCCTGCAGGCCCGCTGCGCCTGCACATCGGCGACCGCACCGAGCAGCTGCCCGGTGTCGGCGTCGAGCCGGCGGAAGTGGTGGGTCAGCAGCACCGGTGTTCGCGCCCGGGAGAGCATGGTCGCCTGATCGCAGCCCGCGGTGACGCTGCCGGAGACGAAGGCCCCCGCCCACTCCGGGTCGTACTCGCGCAGGTGCTGCGGCGGCCCGGTATCGGAGTCGCTCTCCGGCTCGTTCGGGCGCGTTCCCGGCATGCCCTCCAGCAGCACGGGCGGGAGCTCGTCGGACAGGGCCCGCCGCAGTCCGTGCCAGTCACCGATCGACCACTGGTCACCGAGCCACTTGTGCCACGCCGCGAACACCGGGCCCATTCCCTGCCGGATCGACGGGCCACAGGCCGGTTCCGTCTCCGAGGAGAACAGCGGCGGATCCTCGTACACGGCCCCGCGGATCTGAGCGGGTCTCGCGTAGGCCGACAACCACGCCGCGAGCACGCCGCCGGAGGAATGACCGGCCACGAACGTGGGGCGCCCGATGGCGAGGTCGATGAACCGCACGAGATCGTTGCCGAAGTTGTCGAGTGTGTAGCGCCCCGGCGTCCACGTGGAGCGGCCCTGCCCCCGCAGGTCCACAGCGAAGGTGCGGAAGTGCTCGGCGAGTCGTTCCAATGCGGGTTCGTATCCCCACCACGACTCGCTCTGCCCGGGGACCAGCAGCAGCGCGGGGGAGTCCGGATCGCCCGCGACCGCGTAGTTCATGTGGACTTCCCCGAGGTCGACGGTCCGCTCCGGATGGCCGTGTCGTACGAAGGTGTCGGCCCGGTCCTCGGCTTCGGATACGTTCACGATCGCTGACTCCTGTCGAGGTGCCTGTCGTCGAGCACGAGAGCTCCGGCTCCGATTGTCGTGGACTCGGCAGGGCCTGGGTATCGCGAACACGGATGTATTTCTCGTCCACGAGGGGGATCGGGTGACCTGGCCTCGCCCACTCGCGGAGGACGGTCTGGCCCCATTCGGCCGCACTCGGTTCCGAGGTCAGCTCCGAGGCCCAGCCGCACGAGCCCACCGATGCCACTGGCTCGCACCTCGCTGCGTTCCCCGGGTTCCTTCGGAAGGGGGCATGCTCCGGAGAAAATCTGTATTCGTGACCATAGACATTCTTCTGTTTCACGGTTAATCTCTTGGAAGTACGGAGATGACAGGAGAGGTCGCCGGCCAGTCGTGCTGCGCGCGCTGGAGTGGTCGCGGTTCGACGGGAGTTCCGGGCCGACACGACCGGCGGAGTGGACCGCGGCTCCGCGGGAGAGTAGGCGTCGTTCGTATTCGTTCGCGGCTTGGCCTTCTCGCGCGGACGGATCGGTCGCTGTGCTGAGGTAGTCGAGTGAGCTCTCCGGGCCCCCGGCGCATTCCGGGACGCGCCGGGGGCCTGTCAGTGTGCGCACGGAAAAGGTAGTGCGATGAGCAGTGACCCGTCGCGGTCGGTGAGCAAGTTCGACGATGAGGACTATCCCGCTTTCACGATGGGACGTGCGGCGGAGATGGTGGGAGTAGCACAGCCGTTCCTGCGCTCACTCGAGGAAGCGGGACTGGTCGTTCCGGAGCGTTCGGCCGGTGGACATCGTCGGTACTCGCGGCGGCAACTGCGCAAGGCGGAGCGGGCGCGTCGCCTGGTGGACCAGGGCACTCCGGTGGCGGCGGCCTGCCGCATCATCAGCCTGGAGGACCAGCTCGCCGAGTACACCGACGGGGATCCCTCCGATGGCCGGGCGAAGGACTCCTCCACCTGATCGTTCTTCGAACGGGGAGAACGAGACATCGGACGAGCGGCGAGCGTGACGTGATCGAGGCCCATCGGGGCACGCGGTGGTCGGGTGTCCCGATGGGCCGGTTCCGATCGGTTCGGCTCGGCGGGATGCCGCACGGGCTCCCGCCGGTGGTTCACTCGTTGCCGCGTTCGATGACTCGCTGGCCGCCCTTGCCGCGCTCGACGTTGATCTGGCGCGGTTTGGCCTGGTCCGCCACGGGTAGCGTCACGCTCAGCACGCCGTCCGTGTAGTCGGCCGTGATGTTGTCGACGTCGAGGCCGTCGCCGAGGGAGAGCTGGCGGGAGAACGTTCCGCGCGGACGCTCCGCGGCCACGTAGTTGACTTCGCCGTCGCCCTGCGTGCTCCTGCGTCCGGACCGCTCGGCCCGCACGGTCAGCGTGTTGTTCTCCGCGCGCACGTCCAGCGACTCCGGGGCGACACCGGGCAGGTCGAACTCGACGATGTAGCTCTCCCCGGACCGGTAGGCGTCCATGGGCATGCTCTGCGGGGCCCTGCTGGATCCGAACACCTCGGTGGCCAGCCGGTTCAGGTCACGAAACAGCGGGTCGAAAGCCACGGTCATGGCGAGTTCCTCCTTGTCCGTATCCAACTGTCCTCGTTGAGCCCTGTTTCGTTGTGCTCCTGCCGTGACATCCCTTATTTTGCTACGGCGAGCATAAATTTTCAACTCTGACGATCAGTGTCTAGTTTCATTTGCGGAAGGAGACGTTTGGAGGAGCGATGAGCGGTCCGCATGTGGTCCATCGCTGTGTCATCGGGCCCGAACCTCGATGGGAGGGGTACCTCGTCGGCCACGAGGCAGTGGTAACCGCGCGGTCCCTGCCACGTGTGCGGCGCGACCTGGAGAAGATCCTGGTCGACCGATTGGCCGAATGGCCCTCCGAGGGGCCGGTCGAGCACACCGAGCACGACCTCGGCGACGGGGTGTGGGTGCGCGAGTCCCTCGACGAACACACGCTACGGCGGGCGCGTACTACGCGGGTCGTGCTGGATGCCCTGGCCGATTCGAGGCTGCGCGAACAGCTGACCGCGCTGCCGGGGACACTCCCGGGCGGGGTGGTCGTGCTCTCCACCGTCAGTGGGGACACCCTCGACTGGATCCGTGACCAGCACGACGGGTACGGCACTCTGGTCGTCGCCAACGCACTGACCAATCACCGCCTGTGGTGGAACGCCCTCACACCACCCGGGAGTGGGAACACCACCGCTTCGCCCGGGGCTGTCAGCCTGACCGACCTGGAACTGTCCACCGCCGAGGGCAGTATCGACGAGTGGATCGCCGCCAGCGAGTGCGGCCGTGCCATCGTCGCCGACACGTTGCCCACCGAGCCGACAACGGGGTGGACCCCAGGTGAGGGGAACTGACCCGCGAAGAGCGCACCCGAACCGACACGGGAGCCCCGTTCCGGGGAGGTGAGAGAACTGGACGGTCTCGTCACGGTCCCCGGCGGGGGCGTTCGTCTCAGTTGATCTCGCGGTTGCGGACGAGCAGCATCGCCCCGCCGCAGAGCAGCGCGGCATAGCCCGCGAACACCAGCAGGCTGCCCCACCACGCGAAGCCGTAGTCCCCGCCGAAGACGGCGTGCAGTTGTTCGAAGGCCTGCGCCGGAACTATCGACTCGCGTGGCCCCGCGAACTCCGAGATGAACATCGGTACCGCCAGGTTGCCCACGATCCCGTTCGAGGCCGCACCGGGCAGATAACCGCTCAGCCAGGCGAACTGGCTGCCCGCGAGCCATACGGAGGCGATCACGTCGACCATGAACTTGTAGAACACCAGCACCAGCACGGCGGCCACGGAGTTGTTGACCAGCGCGCCGAACCCGAATCCCACCAGCGCCCACAGCACCGTGGCCAGCACACCCGCGCCGCCGATGATCAGCCACTGGTCCAGGCCGCCCACACCGCCCGTGGCGTTGCCCAGCGAGCCGCCCAGATAGCCCCCGAACAACCCGAATACGGCGTTGACGATCCCGTAGACCACCGACAGCGCCAGGCACAGCACCAGCTTCGCGCCCAGCACCGAGCTGCGCGGGTTCGCGGTGAGGAAAGTGGTCGTGATGGTCTTGTTCCACGACTCCCGGGTCATGATCAACGCCCCCAGCAGGGCGGCGAAGATGGTGCTGTAGTTCGTGGCCAGCGACATCGCCAGCAGCCCGGTGGGCAGCGCTCGCCCGGTGATCTCCTGGAGCATCTCCACCTGGCCCATCGCCGTGCCGTACCAGGCGACCAGCAGACTCCACGGTGCCACCGGTATCAGCAGTGCCCACCACAGCGGCGTGGGCAGCATCTTGCGGAACTCGGCTCTGATCAGTCCCTTCACCGGTTCTCACCCCCGTGCGCGTCCTCGTCGGCCCCGGCGTGCTCGGCCTCGTGTCGTTCCGGTTCCCGCTGTTCCGATTGATCCGTTCGGGGGCGGTAGCGACCCCCCAGACCGGGTGGGCCCGATTCGGGCGGGGAACTCTCGGACGATCGCTGCCCGGCACCGTCCGGCGCCCACGGGCTCGGTGCCGCGGCATCCGACGAAGGCTGTTGGGGGGTCGACTGCTGGTACGGCGACTGCTGGGGCTGCTGCCACGGTTGCGGTGGCTGTTGGAACGGCTGTTGTTGTGGCTGCTGCCCGTATCCCTGTTGCTGCGCGGGCTGGGGTTGCCACTGTTGCTGTTGCTGTCCGGCCGCGCCGGGAGTCGCCTCCTGCCCGGAGCCGAACGGTTGCTCGGAGCCGGCGAACTGTCCCTCGGTGAGCTGGAAGAACAGCTGTTCCAGATCACCGGAGGACTCCTGTAACTCCTGGATCGCCACTCCGGCGCGTAACGCCAGGTCGGCGATGCCGCGGGTGTCCACCCCCGTGACCGCGAGTCTGCCGTCCCACAGGTACTCCGTGCTCACACCGCTCTCCCGCAGCATCGAGCTCAGCGTCATCGGATCCGACACGCGAACCAGCACCCGGGACGGCCTGCTGGCGCGCAGCTGTTCCAGGCTTCCGTTGTAGACCGATCGGCCGCGGCTGACTATCACCACGTGATCCACGGTGTGCTCCATCTCGCGGAGCAGGTGGCTGGAGACCAGCACGGTGCGCCCGGTGGATGCGTAGGCCTTCAGGAAGCCCCGCAGCCAGGCGATCCCCTCCGGATCCATCCCGTTGGCGGGCTCGTCGAGCACCAGGATCCGGGGATCCCCCAGCAGTGCGGTGGCGAGCGCCAGCCGCTGCCGCATGCCCAGCGAGAACCCCTTGGTCTTGCGACGCGCGGCGTTGCCGAGCCCCACCAGTTCCAACACCTGGTCGGCCTGCTCGTCCGGTAATCCCAGGGCGGCCGTGTAGCAGCGCAGATGACCGCGCGCGGTGTGTCCGGGGTGAAAGGATTGCGAGTCCAGCACCGCTCCCACGATCCTCGCGGGGTTCCGGAGCCTGGTGAACGGAACGCCCTCGACGTAGGCGGCACCGGAGGTCGGTTTCATCAACCCCAGGACCATGCGCAGTGTGGTGGTCTTGCCGGACCCGTTGGGGCCGAGGAAGCCGGTCACCGAACCGGGGTCGACCGCGAAATCGAGGTTTTCGACCGCGGTCAGGGGCCCGAAGCTTTTGTGCAACTGTTGCACCAGGATGCGGCCGCTGCCGTCGTGCACTCGTTCCTCCAGTTCACGGGGACACCCCGATCCTCGCGGTCCGTGCGGCGCCACGCGGTCGCCACGGAACGGATCCGTGGCTGATCGTTGGACGCTGCACCCAATCCTGCCTCATGCGTGACCGGATCGGTCCCGGTGTCCGCGAGGATCTTTCGTGTCTGCGCCCACACCAGCCGGAACGGTGTGGGGTTGACCCGTGGACCTCGCCGCGGAACGGTGCTCCTCAAGTGGTTATCCGGGGGCCTCCCTGGTAGCTATGCCGGCGCGGTGGATCCGGTTGCGGTCGGTTTCCAGGTGACCGCCGACGGGGGGTACGGCGGGCAGTTCCTCGGTGGCCGCGTCGTCCGGCGTGTTGTTGTCCGGCGTGTTGGCCGGTTCCGGGAGCGTGAACTCGCCGGTGTTCCAATCGCCGGGGCCGCGAGCGCCACCGGAGACGACGGCCGTGCTGACCACCGGGATCTTCGGAGTGCGAGTGGCGCGTTGTTGTCCGAAGGGGTTGCGGGGAGCCTTCTCCCGGAGCCGGGCCAGCTTGGACCGGTTGGCACTGCCGACCGGGTCGGGATCCTCGCCGATCAGCTGGGCGTGCGCGGTGATCCAGACCTCACACGGCCAGCGGCGCGCACGCAGTCCGCCCGGACAGATCGGGCACCGCCCGTTCTCGTCGGGGCCGTGCTCCTCCAGCAGGGCGCGCAGCCCTTCCGTCAACCGGTGCAGTTCCGAGCGGGCCAGCGGCAGTACCGCCTCGGCGGATCCCTCGTCGGCCAGCTGCTCCAGTCGGTCGAGTTGTCGCTGTAAGGATTCGTGATCGTCCGCCGCGGTGATGCCCTCGAAGCCGTCCCGAGCCTCCTCGGTATCGGGCCGCGCCTGCTCGACGGTGGTTTCGCTCAGATCGCCACCCAGCGTCGTCGTGGGGTTGTTCGGACGGGTCGGCCGACGAGTCCCGATCTCCATACGGATCCTCCCGAACTGCTCGTTGCGTGGGAGCGGTGGAGTGGTACCGCACCTGACTGGACCATCGACGTTCACCCGTAAGGACTTCAGGTTTTGTCCGCTTCATTACACTTTCGTGTGAAACGCGGGTGAAGGCTGACAGCGCAGCGAGCAGAAAATCAGCTGAACATCCGGTCGTAGGGCTTCGGTAATCGGGCATTCGTGTTCTACACTGGGAATCGGCGGCCAGCTCCCGGTGACCCCCAGGCTGGTTGAGCAGGCCGCCTCGAACGAAACGGGGCCTCTCTCGCGAGAGAGGCCCCGTTTCTCTTCCCGTGCTCCGTTCACCCGGTTTCCCGGCGAGACGACTCGTCGTCACGCTCCGAGCACGCTCGCCACGCTGTCGTGCGACAGGCCGTGCGCGGCGGCGACCGGTTCGTTGACGAGCGTGCCGTCGTGGGTGTTCAGCCCCGCGGCCAGCGCCGCGTCCTCGCGGCAGGCCTGCCGCCAGCCCCGCTCGGCGATCCGCAGCGCGTACGGCAGTGTCACGTTGGTCAGCGCGTGAGTGGAGGTGTTCGGCACCGCCCCCGGCATGTTGGCCACGCAGTAGAACACCGAGTCGTGCACCCGGTAGGTCGGGTCGTCGTGCGTTGTGGGGTGCGAGTCCGCGAAGCACCCGCCCTGGTCGATGGCGATGTCCACCAGCACACTGCCCGGCTTGAGCCGCCCGACGAGCTCGTTGGAGACCAGCTTCGGCGCCTTCGCCCCGGGGATCAGCACCGCGCCGATGATCAGATCGGCCGCGCGAACCGCCTGCTCGACGCTGTAGCGGTTCGAGGTGACCGTGCGGATACGTCCGTCGAAGTCCCGATCGATCTCCCGCAGCTTGTCCACATTGGTGTCCAGCAGCTCTACGTCGGCGCCCATGCCGAGCGCGACCCGCGCGGCGTTCAGCCCCGCGACGCCACCGCCGATCACCACGACCCGGGCCGGGTGCACCCCGGGAACACCGCCGGGCAGCATCCCGCGCCCACCGCTCGGGCGCATCAGCGAGTAGGCCCCCACCTGCGGAGCCAGTCGACCGGCCACCTCGCTCATCGGGGCCAGCAGCGGCAGCGCGCCGTCGGCGGTCTGCACCGTCTCGTAGGCGATACCGGTGACTCCGGAGTCCAGCAGCGCGCTGGTGAGTCCGCCCGACGCCGCCAGGTGCAGGTAGGTGAACAGCACCTGGTCCCGCCGCAGTCGCGGGTACTCCTCCTCGATCGGCTCCTTGACCTTGAGCACCAGCTCGCCCTCGGACCACACCTCGTCGGCGCCGGGAAGAACCTTCGCCCCCGCCGCGAGGAACTCCTCGTCGGGGATGGACGAGCCCGCGCCCGCGTTCGCCTCCACGAACACCTCGTGGCCTCTGCCGACGAACTCGTGCACCCCCGCTGGTGTGAGCGCGACGCGGTATTCGTTGTTCTTGATCTCGCGGGGTACGGCGATCTTCACTGCGGTTTCCTTCCGAGGGATGGTGTTCGATTCCGTTCGGGTGATCACCGAACCGGCGGGTGTGCCGGGGGCGTTCTCCGCACCACGCCGTCCGTCCGCCCCGGTGCGGGGAGGGACGGCGCGGCGCTGTCGCGCACCACGATGCTCCGTCACCGGCCAGACCGCATCATTCCCGCACGATGAGATCGCACCGGTACTCTTGTGCTGTCGGCACAACAGTCAGCCGTGCGGGTTCCACCGCTCGGCCAGCAACTGCACCAGCAGCGCCGAACGCACGTCCGCGTCGTCGAGATCCACGTCCAGCAGGGAACCCACTCGCTTCATCCGGTACCGGAAGGTGTTCGGGTGCACCCGCAGCTCCCGGCTCGCGGCACGCGGATCACCCGGGTGGCGCAGCCAGGCGTGCAGGGTGCGCAGGTAGTCGGTCCCGTGGCCGTGGTCGTTGTCGCGCAGCCGCTGCAGCGGGCCGAGCGATCCCACACCGGCGTCGCTGGCGGCACCGGCCGCCCTCGCCAGCACCAGGGCGTGCCAGAGCTGCTCGTGGACCGCGACCTCGCGTTCCACCATGCCCGTGCGCAGCAGCGCCAGCACCTCATCGGCCCTGCCGCGGGAGTCCGGCAGTTCCGCCACCGGAGTGGCGGTGCCCACCGCCACCAGTGGGCGCGGATCCGCCGCGTCCATCTCGTGGATGTGCGCCAGCAGCGCCTCCCGCAGGGCGGGCCAGCCCCCCGCGCCGGAACGGTCGGGCACCACCGCGTACAGCACCCCACCCGACTCGGCGACCATCGGACCGCGGCCGATTCCCCGGGTGATCCACTCCCACATCGCGAGCCGGTGCCCCTCGTCGGTGCCGTCACTGGCGCGCACGTCGATCGCGACCACCCGGTGGGGTTCGGCACGTACCCCCAACTCGTTGGCAGCCGCGCGCCAGCCCTCGGAGCCCTCCAGCAGCGACCGCACCAGCACGGCCGAACGCTGCCGCTCCGAGTCGGTCATCACCCGCCAGCGAAGCAGTTGCAGCGCTACCAGCGCGGCGGTGTCGGCGAACGCCGAGGCGCGCTGCTCGGACACCTCGTCGGTGACCACGGCCCACATCGATCCGAGCAGCTCACCGCCCATCCGGATCGGCACCACCAGCCGGGGCAGCGTGCCGTCCGGCTGTTCCGGGACGTAGACGGCCGAGCCGCCGCGGCTCAGCTGCCGGAACGTGCCCCGTGCCCGGAACTTCGCCAGCACGTCGTCCGGCTGCCTACGCCCCATGATTGTCGAAACCCGGGCGGGATCGGTCACGTCCTGCCGCGCCGAGTAGGCCAGCACCTGCGAATGCGCGTCCTCGATGGTCACCGGGGCGTCGACCACCTCGGCCACCGCGTCCGCGAGCCGGAACAGATCGCCCAGTCCCGCCGAGCCCACCTGCTGCGGGGAGCCGACCGCCGCGCCCGGATCCGTTCCCGCCAACGCGCCCCGCAGCAGCCACACCAGCTGTGCCCACGCCGCGCCCCGCCGGACCTCGATCAGCGCGAGCCCCGCTTCCTTCGCCTCCGAGATCACCGACTCGTCGGCGCACACCGGCGGTTTCAGCAGCACGGCCGCCGCATGCCGCACACCGCACTCACGCACCAGCTCCACGGCCCACGCCCGGTCGGTACCCCCCACGCCGAGCACCACGTCGGCCGTTCCGATCCCGCCGGGCTCCTCGGGCTCGGCGATGACGACGTCCCCAACACCGCCGGTCTCGTCCGGCATCACCACCGGACGCAGCAGCGTGGGGCCGACTCGCTCGACCAGGCCCCGTATGTCGACCATCACCCCTCCCGGGTCGTGCACGACGGATCAGATCAGAAGGGAGTTCTCCCGCCCGATCACGTGAGGTCCGCGGCGACCTCCGGCGGTGATCGTGGGCACACCGCGCGAGCTTCGACGCCCCATTCGGGGTCAGTGCTCGCCGCTTCGCGATATCCGGGGTTGGATACGCCCACCCCTCGGGTTATCGTTGCCGAACACAGCGACAATCGCATATCGGCCCACGACACCGGGCGGGAGAGTCCCGCGGGTGAGCACCGTGCACACGGTGTCACCGAACGGGCGCCGAAGGAGCAAAACTCCCCGCAAACTCTCAGGCATCCGTACCGTCCGATCGAGGCAACTCTGGAAAGCGCCGCCGCGACCAAGGCGTGCGCACCCACGGTGCAAACCGCGACGTCGCGGTGAAGCTCTCAGGTTCCGCAACAGAGGGGGAGGCCACCAAGTACGCGGACTCCGGTGTTCGCGGCATGCCGCCCGGCCGGGTGGAGTCGCGGCACGCGAGAATGCTCGTGTCCGACGGCCCCACGGGACGTCGGACATCGGTGTCCAAACGACAGCAATGGAGCCTCCCCCATGAGTCTGCCCACGGACCTCAAGTACACCCAGGAGCACGAGTGGCTGGCCGAGCGCGGCGACGTCGTGCGTGTCGGGGTCACCCCCTACGCGGCCAACGCGCTCGGTGACATCGTCTACGTGGACCTTCCCGAGGTGGGCAAGCAGATCACCGCCGGTGAGGCCTGCGGCGAGCTGGAGTCCACCAAGTCGGTCAGCGACCTCTACGCCCCCGCCACCGGTGAGGTCGTCTCGGTCAACGAGGCCGTCGTGGACGACCCCTCCAAGATCAACGATGACCCCTTCGGCGAGGGCTGGCTGCTGGAGCTGCGCGTCAGCGAGTACGGCCCGCTGCTGGACGCCACGCAGTACGCCGAACTCACGGGTGAGTGACTCCCTCCGCCAGTGACTCCCGCCGCCGCTGACTGACGGCCCCCGCCACGACGAGGTGGCGGGGCAGGCGAACCACACCTCACGTACGAAGAAGAGACGATCAATGGCGATCAGTGTCTTCGATCTTTTCTCGGTGGGGATCGGTCCCTCCAGTTCGCACACCGTGGGACCCATGCGCGCCGCCGCGCGGTTCGTGGCGCGGTTGCGCGAGCGGGACCTGCTGCCACGCGCCGCACGGGTGCGGGCCGAACTGTTCGGCTCGCTCGGCGCGACCGGACACGGGCACGGCAGTTCCAAGGCGGTACTGCTCGGCCTGGAGGGCCACCTACCGGAATCGGTCGATCCGATCGCGGTTTCCGGCAGGGTCGACGAGATCCGTTCGACCGGCCGGTTGCTGCTGAACGGCACCAACGGAATCCGATTCGACTACGACGACGATCTCGTGCTGTATCGGCGCGAGACGTTACCGGTACATCCCAACGGCATGCGGTTCACCGCGCTCGACGAGTCGGGGGAACAGCTGTGCGGTGCGGTGTACTACTCCGTCGGCGGCGGTTTCGTCCTCGACGAGGAGGCCGCGGGCACCGACCGGATCAAACAGGACGGCACCGAACTGCCCCACCGGTTCCGGACCGGGGCCGAGTTGTTGCGGCACTGCGCCGAGACCGGCTACTCGGTCAGCGATCTCATGCTCGCCAACGAGTTGGTCTGGCGCGACGAGCAGCGGGTGCACGACGAACTGCTGTCGATCTGGCACGTAATGCGCGAGTGCGTGCACAACGGCTGCAACAGCGAGGGTTCGCTGCCGGGTGGTCTGCGGGTCGAGCGACGCGCCGCCGAACTGCGTGCCGAACTCGGCGACACCGACGACCCGATGGAGTGGGTGACGGTCTACGCGCTGGCGGTCAACGAGGAGAACGCGGCCGGTGGGCGGGTCGTGACCGCGCCGACCAACGGTGCCGCGGGCATCGTTCCGGCCGTGCTGCACTACTACATGCGGTTCCTGCCCGGTGCGGACGGGAACGGAGTGGCACGGTTCCTGCTCGCCGCGGGCGCGGTGGGGGTGCTGTTCAAGGAGAACGCCTCGATCTCCGGCGCCGAGGTCGGGTGCCAGGGCGAGGTGGGTTCGGCTTGCTCCATGGCCGCGGCCGGGCTGGCCGAGGTGCTCGGTGGCACCCCTGCCCAGGTGGAGAACGCCGCCGAGATCGCCATGGAGCACAACCTCGGCCTCACCTGTGACCCGATCGGCGGGTTGGTGCAGATTCCCTGCATCGAGCGCAACGCCGTGGCCTCGGTCAAGGCGATCACCGCTGCCAGGATGGCGCTGCGCGGCAACGGCAGTCACTTCGTCTCGCTGGACAAGGTCATCAAGACGATGCGCGCCACCGGCGAGGACATGAAGGACAAGTACAAGGAGACCGCACGCGGCGGACTGGCCGTGAACGTCATCGAGTGCTGACGAGACCTCTCGTCACGGTTTCCGTAGGTGCTCGCGTGGCGGAACCTCCGGCGGCGCCTCGCTGCGGGTGCCCCGACATCGGGTAGTTACTACACAACGTCGGGGCCGTCCTCGCGAGGCACTCGCCGGAGAACCCGCTGCGGTGCCGATCGCGTAAGCGGTAGGGGTTCGGCTTGCGGGCGTGGTCGGAGCTCAGCTTGCGGGAGTGGTGGGAGTGCGGCTACTCGTCGGTGCTGGTGGCCCGGCGATTTCTCGGGAAATCGACGCCCACCCGGGCCACCCGAACCGCCACCCGAACCGCCACGCGGACCGAGCGGGTGACGGTGCGACATCAGAACTCGAAGAGCTCACCGGTCTTCGCCCGCATCTCGCACTCGTTGGAGAACGTCTCGCGGTGGTCGACGGCGTGGTTCCGCCACATCCCGGTGGCGTGGACGGTGACCGGGCGGTACACCAGCGGGCACATCGGATTCCGCTGCTCCTGGAGCGCGCCGAACTCGCCCCCGCTGCTCGCCAGCCGTTCGCACGCCTGATCGGCCCGGGGATGAGTTCCACCTGCCGGTTCGCAGCGCAGTGTCGCCGCTCGCGTCCCCTCCGCGCGGTTCGTCGGAACGACCCGCAGACTGAGAACGCTGACCGCTGGCTGGGCTTCCTTCGCCGAGGTCGTGGTCGCGGCGGAAGCCCGTTCGGCGCCCGTGTGCGGTACCAGTGGCAACAGCATGCCCGTGACTACCGCGCAGGCGGTGAGCAGAGTGCGGCCGAGCGGTCCGGAAAAGCTCATGTTGTGCTTCCTCCGTGTCGATAGGGGATCGCCTCGGGAAATACTTACCCGGTCGGAGCAGTACCGCGCCGCAATCACGGGACAGTGTCACCGGATCGAGTTTCCGTCGATCGTGGAAGCAACTTGGACTGTGAGTTTCCCGCGCACGAAGGTCACAGTGCACGGAGTTCACAGCGTACGGGCACGACGAGAACTCGGCTCACGAGACAGCGGTGCATCCCGCCGGGAAGGCTCGGGAGAACCGGTTCCGAACACCCCGGTCAGACATGATTGCGGATTACGTCGTTGACGGCACGCTGGAAACCGTTGACCAGTACCTGAATCGTGAGCGGACGCAGCTGGTCGGCCGCTGTCCTGACCCGTTCCCGCTCGGATTCCGGCCGACCCCGCTCCACGTAGGGGCGCAGCACGTTGGCCGCGAACAGCTCGCGCAGCTCGCTCGCCATCTGCGAGGTGTGCTCCTCCACGATGTGCTTGGCCTGCAGCAGCATTTCCCGGGGTAGTCGCAGCTCGGTGATCTGCAATCCCACGTTGAGCATGGACGCGCTGGTCAGGCGGAGCCGCTGCTCGTCGTTGTCGTCCGTCCCGTCGGTGATCCGTTCCAGGATACCCAGCGTCAGCAGCTGCTCGGTCTCCTCGTCGGAAAGGGCACGACCGGCGCGCCGGTCCAGTTCCTGCCGGTCGATCTCCTCGGCCTGATCGCTCGTCCAGGGAGCCAGCAGCGCGCGTTGCAGCGCCAGTTCCTCCGGTGGAGCGTCGTCGGGGATCCGTTCCAGATGCCCCTCGATGGCCGTCAGCGTGAAACCGAGGTTCTGCAGTTCCCGGATCAGGTCCAGGCGCGCCAGGTGGTCGGCCCCGTACAACCCGACGCGACCGCGCAGTCGAGGTGGTGGCAGCAGACCACGTGACGCGTAGAAGCGCACCGTACGCACGGTCACGCCCGCCCTGGCTGCCAGCTCGTCGATCGTGAGGTCTTCGTCGGCTGTTCGGAGCATGTACAGCAGGATACTACTTGACCAATGTGACACCAGAAATGTAACACTAACTCCGTCGAATTAAGGGTGGTCGCGATCACCTTCCGCTGCGAACGAGGAGTGTGCTCCAGTGGCGCCATCGGACGAGCGAGCGGTCGGAATGGGGCCGTTGGCCGGAGTGCGGGTCGTCGAACTCGCCGGGCTCGGTCCCGCGCCGTTCTGTGCCATGCTGCTGGCGGACCTGGGGGCCGACGTGGTGCGCGTCGAGCGTCCCATCGGCGGCGGCAAGGAGGACCTGCTCAATCGGGGCAAGCGGTCCGTGCGCGTCGACCTCAAGCACGAACGCGGTCCCGAGACGGTGCTGGCCCTGGCGGAACGCGCGGACATCCTGCTCGAGGGGTTCCGCCCCGGTGTCGCCGAACGGCTCGGCGTGGGGCCCGAGTCCTGTTTCGAGCGCAATCCCGATCTCGTTTACGGTCGCATGACCGGTTGGGGCCAGGACGGCCCGCTGGCCGACACCGCGGGCCACGACATCGACTACATCGCGATCAGCGGGGTGCTGCACACCATCGGCGAGGCGGACGGGCCACCCCGCGTTCCGGTGAACCTGCTCGGTGACTTCGGCGGCGGTGCGATGTACCTGGCAGTGGGCGTCCTCGCCGCCCAGCTGCGTGCCCGCGCCGGTGGCGGCGGGCAGGTGGTCGATGCGTCCATAGTGGATGGTTCGGCGCATCTGGCCACCATGCTGCACGGCATGCTCGCGACCGGCGGGTGGAACACCCGCCGGGGTACCAACCTGCTGGACGGCGGGGCACCGTTCTACGACGTCTACGCTACCTCCGACGGGGAGTACATGGCGGTCGGCGCGTTGGAGCCGGGGTTCTACGAGCAGCTGCTGGCGGGGCTGGGGCTGTCCGGTGAGCTGCCCGACCGCGACGATCCCGCCAACTGGCCGGAGATCCGCGAGCGGCTCACCGAGGCGTTCGCGAGCGGTACCAAACAGCACTGGACCGAGGTCTTCGACGGCACCGACGCCTGCGTGAGCCCGGTGCTGTCGATGACCGAGTCGGCCCGCCACCCGCACGTGCTCGCGAGGAAGACCCTCGTCGAATCCGAGGGAGTGGTGCAGCCCGCCGCCGCACCCAGGTTCTCGCACACCCCCAACCCCGAGCCCGGCCCGGTCGCGGAGCCGGGTGCCCACACCGGGCGGGTCCTCCGGGAATGGCGGGTCGCCGACCACGACGGCCTGCTCTCCTCCGGCGCCGTGCACGGCGAACTCGACGATCCCTCCTGATCCGTCGACCGATCCCGGACGGGAACCGGCGCGGTTCCCGCACAGTGAAAGGAACGTGAGGCCAATGCGCAGGGAACTGTTCGAAGCGGAGCACGAGGCCTTCCGCGAGACTTGCCGGACCTTCGTCGCCAAGGAACTGGTGCCGCACCAGCAGGAGTGGGAAGCGGCCGGTGTGGTCAGCAAGGACGCCTGGCGCAAGGCCGGTGCGCAGGGGCTGCTCGGCACCGCCGTCGAGGAGAGGTTCGGCGGGGGAGGTATCGACGACTTCCGCTTCAACATCGTCCTCGACGAGGAGCTGATCGCCGCCGGGGTCACCGGGTTCGGCGCCCCCGTGCACAACGACATCAACGTGCCCTACCTGAACAAGCTGGCCACCGAGGAGCAGAAGAGCCGTTGGCTGCCCGGTTTCTGCAGCGGTGAGACCGTGACCGCCATCGCCATGACCGAGCCGGAGGCGGGCAGCGATCTGCAGGGTATCCGCACCACGGCGACGCGCGACGGCGACGAGTTCGTGATCAACGGGCAGAAGACCTTCATCAGCAACGGCATCAACGCCGATCTGGTGATCGTGGTCGCCCGCACCGATGCCGACGCCGGGCACGAGGGCATCAGTCTGCTGGTCGTGGAGAGCGACCGCCCCGGCTTCCAGCGTGGACGCAACCTGGAGAAGATCGGCCAGAAGTCGCAGGACACCGCCGAGCTGTTCTTCAACGATGTGCGCGTGCCCGCCACGAACCTGCTGGGCGAGGAGGGACAGGGCTTCATCTACCTGATGCAGAACCTGCCCCAGGAACGGCTCTCCATCGCGGTCGCCTCGGCCGCGGGCGCGGCCAAGGCCCTGGAGATGACCAAGGAGTACTGCCGGGAGCGCACCGCCTTCGGCAGGCCCATCGGCAAGTTCCAGAACACCCGCTTCGAACTGGCCGAGATCGCCACCGAAGTGGAGATCGGCCAGGTGTTCGTCGACCGCTGCGTCCGCGAGCACCTCAAGGGCGAACTCAGCATCGAGAACGCCGCCATGGCCAAGTGGTGGGTCACCGAGATGAACAAGCGCGTGGTGGACAGGTGCCTGCAGCTGCACGGCGGTTACGGCTACATGCTCGAGTACCCCATCGCCAAGGCGTTCCTCGACACCCGGGTGCAGACCATCTACGGCGGCACCACCGAGATCATGAAGGAGATCGTGGGGCGGCAGCTGGACATCTGATCTCACCGCGCTCGGCGATTTCGCGAGAAATCGACGCCGGGTGCGCCGAAGAACACCACCGTGGGACGTAGCACGGCGGACCGCATCGGTGAGAGGCTGTTACCGAGATTTCGGTTCCCCGCACCCCGGTCACGCGGGTGTGGAGTCCGTCTATCGGCAAACCGGCTCGTGAGCAGGCACCGACGGAGGTTCGGCCATGGACTGGATCGTCGCCCCGGACGCGGCCGAGTGGCAGCTGGCGGACACGCTGCCCTCGGCGCTGGGAGCGATGGGGACGCCGGGGTTCACCGACCGGATGGGACTGTCCGAGTGCTCCTCGGCGGCTGTGCTGCTCGTCGACGGTCTCGGTTGGCGGCTGCTGCGCGAGTACGCCGCCGATGCCCCGGTACTGGCCGAACTGGACACCGGCAGGCCGGGCGCTGCCGGTTTCCCCACCACCACCGCCACCAGCATCGCCTCGCTGGGGACCGGTTGCTGCTCGGGGGAGCACGGCGTGGTCGGTTACTCCTTCGCCGAACCCGGTGGCGCGTTGCTGCGACCGTTGTCCTGGAGCAGGCGGGACGGTTCCGACAAGGACACGAGCTTGCTCGACGCATGGCCTCCCGAGACGGTTCAACCGAAGGAGACCGTGCCGCAACGTGCCGTGGCGGCCGGGGTGGACACCCGGCTGGCGGTACCGGCCGAGTTCGCGGGAACCGGGCTGACCAGGGCGGCACTGCGAGGTGGCGAACTGCGAGGCGTCAACGCGCTCGGGGACCTGGCAGCGCAGCTGCTCGCGGGGATGGAGGCTCCGTCTCCCGTGCTGTGCTATGGCTACCACGGGCAGCTGGACATGCTCGGACACGTTCACGGGCCGGGATCGCAGCCGTGGCGGATGCAGCTGCGTCAGGTGGACCGACTGGTCGAGTCGATCGCCGAACGGCTCCCCGCCGGGACCCAGCTGCTGGTGGTGGCCGATCACGGCATGGTCCCCTTCGAGCCGGGCAGCTCGCCGGACGCCGACACCGACCCCGAGCTTTCCGAAGGGGTACGGCTGGTCGGCGGCGAGGTGCGTGTGCGGCACGTCTACACCGAGCCCGGAGCGACCGAGGACGTGCTGGCCACGTGGCGGAGCAGGCTCGGTTCCGACGCGACGGTGCTCACCGCGGCGGAGGCCATCGCTGCCGGTTGGTTCGGATCGGTGATATCCGAGGGAGTTCTTGACCGGATAGGTGACGTGATCGCTGTCGCACGCCACAATGGAGTGATCCGCTCGTCGGCCGAGCCCCACGCCGCCGCACTGCTCGGGCAGCACGGCTCGCTGACCGCCGACGAGCAGTACATTCCACTGCTGGTCGCGCGAGGGTGATTTTCGGTGTCCCGTACCGCTGGTGAACGCGGGTTCGATCCGTTGGGCAAGTACGCACGGCTGCGGCTGATCCGACGGCTGGACCCGGAACGCGAGCACACGCTGGTGTACCGGATCTCGGCCGGTTTGGAGTTCCCCTGGGACTACACGCGGGCGTTGGAACTCGCGCTGTTCCGCACCTTCTGCGTCCCCAGCATCTCCGAACTGCTGCGTCACACGGGGGAGTTCGAGTGCAGGGCCCAGCAGCGCTACGACGACACCTCGATACTGATGGAGGAGATGGGCAGGCACGGTTACGACTCGCAGCGGGGCAAGCAGGCGCTGCGCATGGTCAACCGGATGCACGGCCGCTACGACATCAGCAACGACGACATGCTCTACGTGCTGTCCACCTTCGTCTACGAACCGATCAGGTGGATCGACGCCTACGGTTGGCGGCCCCTGAGCGACCACGAGCGGACGGCGGCGTACTGGCACTACCACCAGATCGGCGTTCGAATGGGAATACGCGGGATTCCCGGCTACGAGGAGTTCGACCGGTTCAACCGCGATTACGAGGCCGAGCACTTCAGGTACGCCGACAGCAACCACGAGGTCGGCCGCCACAACCTCGCGATGGTCTGCGCCTGGTTCCCGAAGCCGTTGCGGGGACTCGCCCGCCGTGGCTTCATCGCCGGGCTGGAACCGGCGATGCGCACGGCGTTCGGTTTTCCGGAGCCGAAGAATTGGGAGACGAGTGCGGTCACCGCCGCGCTGCGGCTGCACGGGGCGCTCGAACGCCTGCGTCCCGCGCGGCAGGTCAGCAGGCTGGGACGCGGCAAGAAGCTCAGCTACCCTGGGTATCCGAACGGCTACCGGCTCGGTGACCTCGGGGCGCTGCCGGACCGGTGAGCCCTACCAGATCGCGATGAGGTTGAGCGGCATGATGAGCAGGTAGGCGCCTCCGAACAGGATCATCACCACCTTCAGCAGGCCCTTTGCGAGGTTGGCCAGGATGTTGTCGGTGTTCCCCGAGATTTCGCCCGCGTTCAGGTAGCCGATCAGGAACAGCAGGTCGAACACCCACGCCGCCGTCAGCGCGGCGTTGAATACGGGCGTCCAGGTGGAACCGCTCGTGCCGTAGTCGAGGTTCAACTCCCCGATAGCAGCTGCGATGGTCACGCAGACCACGAAGAGGACGCCGGTGATGACGCAGAACGGGGCCGACCTGTCCTTGCGGCGCGTCGGCTCGTTCTTCTTGACTTTTACCATGGTTCCTATCGTTTCGGGTTCCGCCGGTTGTACGACTTTCGGGAAGTCGTATTGTCGGGTTCGGAGGTGAGAAATGTCGTTCTCGTCAACGGTAGAGTCGCGACCCGTCGCTGAAGTCCACTACGAAGAAGCTGCGACGCGGAACTTCCTTGCCGAGAAGCACGTACTGCTTGTTCGTCACTTTTGATATATCGGTCTCGTGTAGCGTCGAAAATGAGATTTCTGTTTCTTGGTCGCTCATTTTTTCGGCTGTTTCCTGGGTTTGCCTCGCGAAGCGACTTGCTTTGCCGATTATGTTGCTTCCGAGGTTGTTCTTGTTCGCGGGTGGGGATTTCAGCAGTTGGGATTCAATTACCACGGCCAGGCGTCGGTCGGTTATTACCAGAGCTGATCGCTCGTAGCCCACCGACAAGTGGTCGACCACCCTTACCGCCTCGTGTTTCGGGCTGGTTGCCACGGCCAAGTAGCCGATCGTGGGATCATTTGCCCACTCGTCCTCCAGGAAACACCCATTGGAGATGATTTCGGAGGGCAATGGCCACTCGGGGCGGTCGAGTTCGACTCCAGGAGTCTCGCTGAGCGGGGTGTGCGGGATGTGCGGCTCGCCGTTGACGATCGAGGCGGCATGTTTGGGAGAGGTCGTTATTACTGATTCGAACTCTTCGTCCGGTAGTGCCCAGGTCTCCTTGATCCTGTTTTCCCACTCTTTTCTCTGGTCGAATTCTTTCAGTGTCTTGTTGGTTTTTATTTTTTCGAACATGGCGTGTTCACCTGGTCATTTCGGCTAGTTCTTCTGCTGCCGGTTTCGGTTTGTGGAGATCGAAACCGGAACCGTCCCGCAGTGTCATCCGGAAGCACCGCTCGGTCCTGGGGTTCTCCTCGCTGCCCGTGGACCTGTCCGCGGTGTCGAAACCGGTGATCGAGGAACGGGGGATTTCCAGGAAGCTGGTCAGCGTGTTCGGTTCCAACGGCTTGCCCGCCTCGTTGTCGCCGTACTTGCGCACGTTCTTGCTCGCCCACGACACCGCGCCGCTTACCAGACCCGTGGCTCCGGACCGCTGCGTGAAGCCGCCCTCCGGAACCAGGAGCGCCAGTCGCTGTGAGGTGAGGATCCAGTCGCCCGCCAGTTTGTCCAGGTTGATGCTGTCGTTGCCCATCAGCCGTGCCAGCTCCTGCTGCGACAGCAGGCGTGCTGCCTCGCTGTCCGGGTCCGCTCCGAACACTGTGACGTTCGGGAAGTCGGGCACGCTCGGCGCGGGGCCGTTGGTTCCGCCTTCACGTACCGGGATCTCACCGGTGGCTATCGAGAGCCCCGCCCCCAGCACGGCCATCCCCGCGCCGCCCGCGGCTCGTTTGATTCCCTGGCCGAGTCGTTTTCCCCACCCGGGGAGTGGGCTGCCGGTGGTGTCCAGTCCTGTCACGTCGTAGCGGACCGACCGTTGCGCGAATACCCAGCGGATCGCCTCGTCGGGATGGCACCAGGTGGCGCGTGCCTCCAGTGATCGGGGTAGTGGGGAGTCCAAACCCATCCGGTCTCCTTGTCCGAAGGAATCAGGTGAAGCCGCGTTCCTGCGCGGCCTGACGCTGTTCGTAGGTGCGTTCGGTGCTCTCGTCGTAGCCCTGTTTGACTCCTTGCTCGACGCCTTCGCTGACTACCGCATCCATGCCCTGATGCCACACGGCGCTGGTGAAGCGTGCTTCGCCGGTCAACCCGGCCGCGTTGAGCCCCGCTTGGGCGATGTTGGCCGCCGAAGCCTGTTCACCCTGGACACCGGGCTGGTAGGTCTTGATGTTGCCGGCCCAGGACGTCCGAACAGTGCCGTCGTTCTTGTAACTGGTCTCCGGGTCCGCCTCCCGGTCCTTCATGAACCGGTTCGGAGTGGTGGAGGCGGTGTTGATCTCGTCGTAGCGTTTTTGTGCGTCTTGTACTTCTTGTCGCAGCAATCTTTGTTGCTCTTCGGGAAGCGAACCGCTGTTGTCGAGTCTTTCCTGGGCATTCGACAAAGCCGTCTTCGCATTGCGGATCTCGGTGGCGTTGTCGGAGCCCCGCGTGACGAGCTTCGTGACCGGATTCGAATCCAGCTGCCGCCCCGCCCACCGTTGGATCATGTTCCCGTTGCGAAGGTGGTTCATTTTCTCCACGAGCTCGTTCAACGGCCCCTTGCGCAGGCTCTGCAGCAGGTCCTCGAGCTTGGTGACGATGGGCTTGAGCTTGTGGAACAGGTTGGCGACCTTGTTGCCCAGCCGGGTTCCGGTGATGGCCACCTGCGCTGCGGTCATCCCGGAGGCCGCACCCACCGAGGCCCCCGCCGTGATCCAGGAGGCGGCCAGCGCCGCCAGCCACTCGACGATCAGTCCGATCACAAGTTCCTGGATGATGTCGATGCACATCTCCACGAACGCGTCGAACAGATCAGCCGCGAGGTCCAGCGACTCCTTCATCCCCCGGATGTCGGTCGCCAGCGCCTTGGCTCCCGAGACGAACTCGTCCATCTGCTTGCGGAAGGCGTCCGCGGCCTGCCCCTCCCAGACGGTTTCGGTGGCCTGTGCGCGATCGCCCTCGTGCCCGGCGAGCCGGTCCACCCAGTCCGCGACCTCGGCCCAGCCCTTGCCGGTGCCGCGCATCTGGGCCGGATCGCCCACGGCCGGTTCCAGGATCAGCTCCACCAGCGGGCTGATCACGATCGAGATGAGAAAGCCCAGCCCGTTGTCGATGAACGCCTGGCCCGGGCTGGTCAGCGCGTTGAGCTGCTCGGAACGCGCGTTGACCGTGGCGATCGCGATGCTCGGCGGATCACCGGCCCGTTCCAGGCTCTGCGACGACGAGGCCCAGGAACTGCCGTAACTCGCGATCTGCTCCATCTCGGTACGGGCCTAGTCCGCACCGGCACCGGTCACATCGGACAGAACGCCCGGTCCGGACCCGCTCGGTCGCATGGCGCTCAGGTCGATCTTGGCGATCTTGCCGGACTCGGCCTCGTCCGTGTCGGTGTAGTTCTGGGCGCATTCGGCGACGGCCTTGCCGGTGTTGTCCATGAATTGGCCGGCCTTCGAGGCCGAGTCCCGGCACTCCTGCAGTGAGTTGAAGTAGCCCCGCGCCAGCATGTAGCCGATCGGCCCGAAGCAGTCATGGCTGACCCTGGCCTGCTCAATTACCTCGGAAAGTTGTTCCAGATGTCCCGCGACCTGCTGCGAACCGTCGCGGTAGGCGTAGAGCGCCTCGGTTTGGACTCCCAGTTTCGTGGACAACGGCAGCTCACCTCAGGAAAGAACCGTCGGAGAAGTCGTCGTCCTCGTTGTCCCCCTCCGGGCGGCTGCCACCCGCGCCGGAGGACCCTCGCGGAGCGTTCGTCGAACCGGTGGACGCGGTGCCCGTTCCGCCTCCGGCCGCTTCACCACCCGACTCCGGAGTCACCGGCTGTGCGCCGTGCGAGTTGAACGCCTGCTTGAACTGCTCCGCCCGGTCACCGAGGAGCGGCTGCACCGTCTCGTCCATTCGCGCGGCGGCGTCCTGGGTCGCCTGCCGGATGGTGTCCAACAGGGACTGTTGCAGTGCGGTGTGGGACTGCCGCACGGCCCCCGATTCGAGTCGCAGGTCCAGCACCGCTCCCGAGGGGGCGACAGTGACCTCGATGTTGCCGTCCTCGCTGCGTGCCGTGCCGCGCAGCTCGCTCATCCGGTCCTTGACCTCGGCTGCCTTGGCGGCCTGCTGCTCGAAGTCGGACATCATCCGCTGGATGCGGTCCGAAACGTCCACGATGTTCCCCTGCAAGATCGACTTCGTCCGTGGCGGACTTTATCGCGCTCCCGCGGGATTTCGTGCCCTGTTCACGAAATCAGGAGCCGGTGACCACGCGTAGACTCTCGTTGTGGTGTCGAACACACCCGGTTGATCTGTTGTGGTCGGTGTCAACGCGGACCTATGGTCCACGTCACGCCACTGCCAGGTGCGCTCCGTGTTGCACGGCCAGGTGAGGAGTCCGCCGATGTCCACCACCGATATCCCCCGGCATGGGGAGACGACGTCCCCGTCGCGCGAGGGGACGGGTCCACCGGATGTCGAGGGGTGCGTCACGCGACTGCGCGCGTCGCTGCCCGAGGGGGCGGTGATCACCGACCGGCAGCAGCTGCGCGCCTACGAGTGCGACGGTCTCTCCTCCCACCGCTCGGTTCCCGCAGTGGTGGTGCTGCCGGAAGACGCCGAGCAGGTGGCCACGACGGTGTCGGCCTGCTCCGAGCACGGGGTGCCCTTCGTGGCGCGGGGTTCCGGTACCGGGCTCTCGGCGGGGGCGCTGCCCCGCTCCGACGGGGTGCTGGTGGTCACCTCCAGGATGCGTCGGATCCTGGAGGTCGACATCGACAACGAGCGGGCCGTCGTCGAGCCCGGCGTGATCAACCTCGACGTCACCAAGGCCGCCGCGCCCTACGGCTACTACTTCGCCCCCGATCCCTCCAGCCAGCAGGTCTGCTCGGTGGGCGGCAACGTGGCCGAGAACTCCGGGGGAGCGCACTGCCTGAAGTACGGCTTCACCACCAATCACGTGCTGTCGATGACCGTGGTGACCCCGGACGGGGCGACCGTCGAACTGGGCGGCCCCGCCAGGGACGCACCCGGCTACGACCTGCTCGGTGCCTTCGTAGGCAGCGAGGGAACGCTGGGCGTGGTCACCTCGATCACCGTGCGACTGCTGCGGCAACCCGAGAAGGTGCGAACCCTGCTGGCCGGGTTCTCCTCCACCGACGAGGCGGGGGAGGCGGTATCGGCCATCATCGCCGCCGGAGTCACCCCAGCCGCCATCGAGATGATGGACGAGCTCTCCATCGCCGCCGCGGAACAGGCCGTGCGGTGCGGCTACCCCGAAGGTGCGGGGGCGGTGCTCATCGTGGAGCTGGACGGCCCCGAAGCCGAGGTGGAGCACACCTTCACCGAGGTCAGGAGGTACTGCACCGAGCGCGGCGCCTTCGAGATCCGGAGCGCGGCCGACGAAGCCGAACGGGCCCTGATCTGGAAGGGCCGCAAGTCCGCCTTCGCCGCTGTCGGCAGGATCAGCCCCGACTACATCGTGCAGGACGGGGTGATCCCCCGGACGGCGCTTCCCGAGGTGCTGCGCCGGATCGCGGAGTTGTCGGCACGATCCGGGGTCCGGGTGGCCAACGTCTTCCACGCGGGTGACGGGAACCTGCACCCGTTGGTGCTGTTCGACAGCTCCGTTCCCGGCGCGTCCGAGCGGGCCGAGGAGGTCTCCGGCGCGATCCTGGACCTGTGCGTCGAGCACGGTGGGTCCATAACCGGTGAGCACGGCGTCGGAGCTGACAAGGTCCGTTACATGGGGCGCATGTTCACCCCGCAGGACCTGGACACCATGCAGTACGTGCGCTGCGCGTTCGATCCGGTCGGGGTGTGCAATCCCGGCAAGGTCTTCCCGACTCCCAGGCTCTGTGGCGAGGTGCCGGGGCCGCGACGCGGCGCGCACCCACTCGCCGAGGCCGGATTGGCGGACGAATTCTGATGACTTCTCGGACCGTGGACTCCGCACGCACCGAACTGGCGGGCGTGCTGGGCACCGACGATCTGCACGACGCCACGGAGGCCGACGCGGTGCGGGGAGTGCCCCCGCGCTGGGTGGCGCGGGTGAACAGCACGGAGCAGATCTCGGAGGTACTGCGCGTGGCCGCCGCGCACCGGCTACGGGTAGTGCCGCGCGGCGGGGGCAGCAAGCTGGACTGGGGTGCGGCGCCCAGCGGTGTGGACCTGGTTCTCGACACCTCGGGAACCGAGGGCGTGCTGGAGCACGCCTCGGGCGACCTGGTGCTGCGTGCCACGGCGGGCACCCCGCTTTCCCTGGTCCGGCGGAGCGCCGCGGCGGCGGGGCAGCAGCTTTCCGTGGATCACCCGTTGCCCGGCGCCACTCTCGGCGGAATCGTCGCCACCGCCTCCGCCGGCCCCTGTCGTCAGCTGTTCGGCACGGTGCGGGACCTGCTCATCGGTGTCCGGGTGGTCCGTGCCGACGGTGAGATCACCGCTTCCGGCGGCAAGGTGGTCAAGAACGTCGCCGGTTACGACCTGGGCAAGCTCTACACCGGTTCCTACGGCACCCTCGGCGTGATCGCCGAGACGACCTTCCGGCTGCACCCGTTGGCGGCCGAGTACCGGTGGGTCACGTTGCGCGTGTCCCGTGCCGACGCGGCGGCGGCAGCGGTGCGCTCGCTGCGTTCCTCGCAGGCCGTGCCCACCGGGATCGAGCTCGACCGGCCGGATCCCGACTCCCCCATCGAGGTCTGCGCGCAGTTGGAGGGCATGCCGGGAGCGACCGAGCAGCGTGCGTGGGAGCTGGCCGAGTGGCTCGGGGCGGAACTGGACGTCACCGCCGGGGTGGAACGCGCCGCGCCGTCGTGGTGGGGCGAGTATCCGTTCGACCCCGGCACGGCGACCGGGCTGCGCTTCGCCGCGGAACCGGCCGAGCTCGCGTCGCTGCTGGACCACACCGAGCGGTCGGCACGTGAGGCCGGGGTCTCGCTGGCCGTGCGCGGATCGGCGGGTGCCGGAGTGCTGCTGGGTGGTGTCCCGGCCGAAGCCGGAGCCGCCCGGACCGGTGATGCGGTTTCCCGGTTGCGGTCCGCGACCGCTCGGCTGCACGGTCACACCACGGTGCTGCGCGCGCCGGTCGCGGTGCTGGAGCTGGTCGAGCCCTGGGAGACACCGGAGCCGGGGGTGTTCAACCTGCTGCGCCGGGTCAAGGAGCAGTTCGACCCGGAGTACCGGCTATCACCCGGGCGTTTCGTGGGAGGCCTCTAGCGGTGTTTCGTTACCCGGTTCGCCTGGGTGGTCGCTTTGCGGAACCTCTCGCGGGCTCTCGCTGCGGGGAGGCCCGACATCGGGTAGGCACCTACACAACGTCGGGCCTTCCTCGCGAGAGCACCACGAGAGAACCCGCGGGTGGTCGGTCGGCGTGAGTGGTGGTTCGGCGCTGTCGCGCCGAGAAGAAGGGACGAACGGATGTCGGTACGCGAAAGGTTCGGCGATATGTCCGTAACTCCGACCCGACGCTCGGTTCGGTGAACATCGGAACAATTCCAGACACTTCCGAGGGGACAGTGATGAGTGAGGGCTCGGAGCGTTCCGGTCCGGACGGTGCGTTCGACGTGTTCAACCCGCCCGAACGGGGGCTGATCGACGACTGCGTGCACTGTGGATTCTGTCTGCCCACCTGCCCCACCTACGAGCTGTGGGGCGAGGAGATGGATTCGCCGCGTGGCCGCATTCACCTGATGGAAGCGGGCCTCGACGGGGAGCCCCTCTCGGAGAGCATGGTCGAGCACTTCGACAACTGCCTGGGTTGCATGGCCTGCGTGACTGCCTGTCCCTCGGGGGTGCAGTACGGCACGCTGCTCAGTCAGACCCGTGCCCAGGTGGAACGTAATCATCCCCGTGGGAGGTGGCAGCGCTGGTGGCGCGCGGCGATCTTCGCGCTCTTTCCCCACCGACGCCGCCTGCGCCTGCTGCGCGGCCCACTGGCGCTGTACCAGCGTCTCGGGCTCGGGGCTTTGCTGCGGCGCAGTGGGCTGCTGAACAGGCTGCCCGCCGAGGTGCGCACGATGGAGTCGCTCGCACCCCCGATAAGGCGCGCCGCGCCGCTTCCGGAGCGTGTGCCCGCCGCCGGTCCGCGCCGAGCCGTTGTGGGCATGCTCACCGGCTGTGTGCAGCACGCCTTCTTCCCGGACGTCAACGCGGCGACCGCGAGGGTGCTCGCAGCGGAGGGCTGCGAGGTGGTGATTCCGCCCGCCCAGGGATGTTGCGGTGCGCTGAGCGAGCACTCCGGCCGCGAGGAGGAGGCCAAGCGGTTCGCGCGGGCGACCCTGGACGCGTTCGACACCGCCGGGGTGGACTACGTGGTGGTCAACTCGGCGGGTTGCGGTTCGGCGATGAAGGAGTACCCGCGACTGCTCGCGGGGGACCCGTTGTACGCCCCGCGCGCGGCGGAGTTCGCCGAGCGGGTGCGTGACATCTCCGAAGTGCTCGTCGAACTGGGTCCGGTGGCGACGCGCGGTTCGCTGCCGGTGCGGATCGCCTATCACGACGCCTGCCACCTCAGTCACGGTCAGGGTGTCCGGGCCCAACCCCGCGAACTGCTGCGGACGATTCCCGGACTCGAACTTCGTGAGATCAACCGTGGCGAGCTGTGCTGCGGGTCGGCCGGGGTCTACAACCTGCTGCGTCCCGTCGCCGCGGCCGAGCTCGGTGCGCGCAAGGCCGACAACGTGCTCGACACCGGGGCCGATCTGTTGGTGACCGCCAATCCGGGTTGCTCGATGCAGATCCGGACGGCGCTGCGCGCCAAGGGGGAGCGAATGCCGATGGCACACACGGTGCAGCTGCTCGACGCCGCGATCCGCGGGCGTTCGGTCGAGTCGCTGCTGCGCGACTCCGCCTGATCGAGGTTTTCCCGTCGGCTCGTCGGGATGCCTGTTCGGCGGGAACCTTCCGCCGGCTCCTGTTCCGGGCGGCCCGACATCGAGTAGGTACTACACCGAGTAGGCACTACACACCGCCGGTGCCGGGAGAATATATCCTATTGACTGTGACAGTCTTGGTGTCACACTCTCCCTGGAGGAAAGCCGCAACGAGGAGGCACCCCACACATGTCCGAGGCCTTTGTCTACGACGCGATCCGCACCCCGCGCGGTCGCGGCAAGAAAACCGGCGCGCTGTACGGGACGAAGCCGATCAGCCTCGTCGTCGGGCTGGTGGAGGAGCTGCGTCGCCGTCACCCCAACCTGGACCCGGAAGTTCTCGACGACCTGGTGCTCGGCGTCGTCACACCGGTAGGTGACCAGGGCGGCGACATCGCCAAGGCCGCCGCGCTCGCGGCGGGACTTCCCGAAACCGTCAGCGGCGTGCAGCTCAACCGGTTCTGCGCCTCCGGGCTGGAAGCCGTGAACACAGCCGCCCAGAAGATCCGTTCCGGCTGGGAGGACGCCGTGCTGGCCGGCGGGGTCGAGGCCATGTCCCGCGTGCCCATGGGTACCGACGGCGGAGCCTGGGCGATGGACCCCGAGACTAACCTGGAAACGTCCTTCGTCCCCCAGGGGATCGGCGCCGATCTGATCGCCACCCTGGAGGGCTTCGACCGGGACGCGGTCGACGCCTTCGCCGCCGAGTCGCAGACGCGCGCCGCCAAGGCGTGGGCCGACGGCCGCTTCTCCGAATCCGTCGTCGGGGTGAGCGACCGCAACGGCATGACCGTCCTGGAACGCGACGAACACGTCAGGCCCAACACCACCGTCGAGGGGCTGTCCGGTCTGGAACCCTCGTTCGCCGGCATCGGCGACATGGGTGGCTTCGACGCCGTCGCCCAGCAGAAGTACCACTGGGTCGAGAAGATCAACCACGTGCACACGCCCGGCAACTCCTCGGGCATCGTCGACGGAGCAGCGCTCACCCTGATCGGCGGTGAGCGGTTCGGCGAGCGCAGCGGGATGCGCCCGCGCGCCCGCGTCGTCTCCGCCGCCCTGAGCGGCGCGGACCCGACGATCATGCTCACCGGGCCGGGGCCCGCCGTCCGCAAGGCGCTGGGCAAGGCGGAACTCGACATCTCCGACATCGACCTCGTCGAGATCAACGAGGCGTTCGCGGCCGTGCCGCTGAAGTTCATGAAGGACTTCGGCGTCCCGCACGAGAAGGTCAACGTCAACGGCGGCGCGATCGCGATGGGACACCCCCTCGGCGCGACCGGGGCGATGATCCTGGGCACGCTCGTCGACGAACTCGAACGACGCGGCCAGCGCTACGGCCTGGCGACGCTGTGCATCGGGGGCGGAATGGGAATCGCGACGATCGTCGAACGAGTGACCGAGTAGACCCCGAAGCCCCGGGTAGAACCCGAAGCCCCCGGATCCCGGCTGCCGAGCCGCGACCGATTCGGCCACTCCGGCCGAATCCCGGGCCGCGCGGTTCATTCACTCCACCCAGGCCACCCGACCAACTTCCGAAAACGGCTTCCAAGGACGGATCAATGAGCGAACAGAGCACCATCCGCTGGGAGGGTCCCGACGCCGACGGCGTCGTCGTTCTCACTCTCGACGACCCGGAGCAGCAGGCCAACACCATGAACGAGCGCTACCTGCGCTCCATGGAACAAACCGTGCAGCGGCTGGAGAACGAACGCGAGAGCATCAGCGGGGTGATCCTCACCTCGGGAAAGAGCACCTTCTTCGCCGGTGGTGACCTGCGGGAACTGATCAAGGCGCGCCCCGAGAACGTGACGCGTGCCGCCGAGAGCAGCACCGCCGCCAAGCAGCAGCTCCGCAGGTTGGAAACCCTCGGCGTGCCGGTCGTCGCCGCCCTCAACGGTACGGCTCTCGGCGGTGGCCTGGAGATCGCGCTGGCCTGCCATCACCGCGTCGCGCTGGACTCGCCCAAGGCCAGGTTCGGCTTTCCCGAGGTGAGTCTCGGCCTGCTGCCCGGTGGTGGTGGTGTCGTTCGTACCGTGCGGATGCTCGGCATAGCCGACGCGCTGCTCGGGGTGCTCACGCAGGGCCAGCGGCTGCGTCCGGAGAAGGCTCGCGAGATCGGGCTGATCGACGAGGTCGTGGACGACCGGGACGACATGCTGCGGCGCGCCAGGGAATGGATCAAGGAGAACCCGGAGGCGAGCCAGCCCTGGGATCGCAAGGGTTTCCGGATCCCAGGCGGTACCCCATCCGATCCGAAGTTCGCGGCCAACCTGCCCGCGTTCCCCGCCAACGTGCGCAAACAGCTCAAGGGCGCCGATCTGCCCGCTCCCAAGAGCATCCTCTGCGCCGCGGTGGAGGGCGCACAGGTCGATGTGGACACCGCCTTCACCATCGAGGGGCGCTACTTCGTCGAGTTGATGTGCGGGCAGACCTCGAAGAACATGAGCAAGGCGTTCTTCTTCGACCTGGAACACATCAACTCCGGTGGCAGCAGGCCGGACGGACAGCCGCAGTGGTCGGCCGAGAAGGTCGGTGTGCTCGGTGGCGGCATGATGGGGGCGGGCATCGCCTACGTCTGCGCCAAGGCGGGAATGCGGGTCGTGCTCAAGGACGTCTCCGCCGATTCCGCCGAGCAGGGCAAGCAGTACTCGGCCAAGGTGCTGGACAAGGCACTGCACAAGGGCAGGATCACCGAGCGGGAACGTGATGACGTGCTCGCCAGGATCACCGCCACCGACCAGGCGCGAGAGCTGGAGGGCTGTGACCTCGTCATCGAGGCGGTCTTCGAGGATCCCGCGGTCAAGCACCGGGTCTACGCCGAGGCCGAGCAGTACGTCGACAGCGACGCGCTGCTCACCTCGAACACCTCCACACTGCCGATCACCGACCTCGCGGAGGGGGCGAGCAGGCCGGAGGACTTCATCGGGCTGCACTTCTTCTCGCCGGTGGACAAGATGCCGCTGGTCGAGATCATTCGCGGTGAGCGCACCAGTGACCGTGCGCTGGCCAGGGCCTTCGACGTGGTTCGCCAGATCAACAAGACCCCGATCGTGGTGCAGGACAGCCGGGGCTTCTTCACCAGTCGCGTGATCGGCACCTTCCTCAACGAGGGAGTGGCGATGCTGGGCGAGGGGATACCCGCCCCCTCGATCGAGCAGGCCGCCTCGCAGGCGGGCTTTCCCGCCCCGGTGCTGCAGCTGTACGACGAGCTCACCCTCACGCTGCCCCGCAAGATCCGGGAGGAGACCCGCAAGGCGGTCGAGGCCGCGGGCGGTAGCTGGAGCGATCACCCGGCGGATCCCGTCCTGGATCGGATGGTCGAGGAGTTCGGCCGCCAGGGGCGTTCCTCCGGGGCCGGTTTCTACGAGTACTCCGAGGACGGCAGCCGGTTGGGGCTGTGGAGCGGACTGGGCGAGCACTTCGGTACTGACGGGGTCGACCCGGAACGGATCGTGCTGCACGACCTGCGGGAACGCATGCTGTTCGTGCAGGCGCTGGAGACGGTGCGCTGCATGGACGAGGGGGTGCTCACCTCCGTGCCGGACGCCAACATCGGTTCGATCTTCGGGATCGGTTTCCCGCCCGGAACCGGGGGCGTGGTGCAGTACATGAACGGCTACGAGGGCGGACTGCGCGGTTTCGTGGCGCGTGCCCGGCAGCTGGCCGAACAGTACGGTGCCCGGTTCGAGCCCCCCGCCTCCCTGGTTGCCAGGGCCGAATCCGGTGAGGTCTTCGAGATCGGGGAACCGGACAAGGAGATCGTGGCCGCCGCCGCGGCCTGATCCCGTCCTTCCGAGACGTGAGCGGGTCGCCTCCCTGGGCGGGGGAGGCGACCCGCTCACTTCGTCTCCGGCCCCGCTGCCGCGTCCTCGGCTTCCCCGGTCAGTTCGGGGTCTCGCACGACCACACATTCCTGGGCAACACCGGTACCGATGCTGGAGTTCAAGATGGCTGTCCCGGTGGTCCCGGTGGTCGCGGTGCTCGTCGTCCCGACGGCCGCTCGGCTCGGGCGCGGGAGAGTCCCCGCGCCCGAGCGTCGGTCAGTTCAGTGGCGCGTTGCGAAGAACCTCACCGACGGGAAGGGTCCTGCCCTCGTTGAGGCTGGTTCCCTTGCCCAGTGACAGTGTCTCCGAAGGGTTCTCGACCAGGCCGGTCGCCGCGTCCCGCACCGCTCCGGACGGGTTGTCGTCCACCCGGCGAACCGTCGGGACCTGCTTCGTCGCGGGAACCACGTGTTCCACCTCGGGCAGCTCGACCGGCTTGCCGGACATCTGGAGCGGGTTGTTCTCGGCCACCTTGCCCACAGCACCGACCGGGTTGGTCAGCGGCTTGCTGTCGTAGCCCTGCGCGACGGTGGCGTCCACAGCGGTGTCCAGGGTGGACACACCTTCGTGGGTCTCACCGCGCGGTCCGACCTCCGCGTCGAGCAACTCGGCGTTATCGTTCTTCTCCCGCAACACACCGGTGTGGTCGGGCTGGACGTTGACGCCGACCTCCGGCCGGGTCTTGGTCCACTGCTCGGCTCGTGCGGTGGTGTTCGCCACCTGACCGAGCAACCTGGTCGCCTCACCCGACTGCAGTGTCGGTTCGCCGTCACGGACCTCGTCGGCGACACCGTGGCCGAGCCTGGAGATCTCGGTGCCGACCTCCTTGACGAGGTTGGGGGCGTTCGTGCGCAGCGTGGTGTCAGCGCAGGGCATCTTCTCCCGTCCGGGGACACCACCCGGGTTCTTGCAGGTGTCCAGCGGGGCGGTGAAGTCGATCTCGTCGGGAACCTGGGAGAGGTCCGGCTTGGTGAGGTCCGGCGTCGTTGCTTCGGGGGAGTCGGCGGCTGCCACTCCCGTTCCGGCTGCGGCGAACCCCGCGGCCACAACAACAGCGTTCAACGTGCGCGTGGTCCAGGGGCGCAAGATCAGTACTCCTTGAATCCGAGTTCACGGGCGTGGGTCGTGACACGCCGGGCGCGGCGTCCTTTCGGAGGACGCGCGTACACGTGACAATCGACCTACGCGATCGCATCGGAAGGGCACTCGTGGATCTTGAGACCTGAGCTTCTACTACCCCTGATCGTGTGAAGACGATTCCGGTGAGCGGGTTGTTCGACCGAGCGGTTCCCACGTGACGGAGGTCTGTTCGGAAGACGCCGGTTCGGAGTACGCCGGTTCGGAGAACGAGCGTGCCTCGCCGGACAGGCTCGGGCCGATCAGCGCCATCAGGTGCTCGGTGGCCATCTCCGGGGTGACCTCCGGGTGATTCTCCCGCCACAGCGCCATGCGCTCGCAGGCCCCGATGATCGCTTCGGCGAAGGCCTCCATGCGGTACTCGTCGGTCTCCGGCAGCGACATGCGCAGCATGTCCGAGGTGAAACCCACCTGCTGCCTGCGGATCCCCTCCAGCTCGGTGTCCAACTCCATGCCGGGAACGGCCGATTCGTTGCGCAGCAGCGCCCAGGACTGCTTGTGGTCCTCGCCGAACCGGAAGAAGGCCAGCAGTCCGTCGTGCAGCAGTTGCTCGGGACTCTCGGCACTGGCCGCCGCGGCGGAGGTGCACTCCAGCAGTTCGCGTTTGGCCCGCTCCAGACAGGCCAGCAGCAGCCCTTCCTTGGAACCGAAGTACTCGTACAGCATCGGTTTGGACAGGCCGACGCGCTGCGCGATGTCGTCCATGGCCGCAGCCTGGTAGCCGCGCTCGGCGAACACTTCCTCCGCGATCCCCAGGATCTGCTGTTCCCGTTCGGCCCTCGACATCCGTTTGCGGCCCGAGCCCGCCCGCTGTGCGATCTCCACGAAATCAACCCTACCGCAAGTAACCTACTCGTAGTAACCTACTGACTGGTAAGCTCACGTCGCTTCGTTCGGGAGGTACCGGGGGATGGGTAACGAACCGCGGGAACAACACAGGTACGACACCTCCGTGGTCATCGTCGGTAGCGGTTTCTCGGGATTGGGCACCGCCATCCGGCTCAAGATGGAGGGCGTCGAGGACTTCGTCCTGCTGGAGAAGTCCCGGGAGCTAGGGGGGACCTGGCGGGACAACACCTACCCCGGGTGCGCCTGTGACGTCCCCTCCCTGATGTACTCGTTCTCCTTCGAGCAGAACCCCGACTGGTCGAGGATGTTCGCCGAGCAGGGCGAGATCGAGCAGTACCTGCGCCACTGCGCCGAGAAGTACGACGTCGAAAAGCACATCCACTACGGGGTCGAGTTCACCGGCGCGGAGTGGGACGAGCAGACGCACCGGTGGCACGTCTCCACAGCCGACGGCACCGAGTACGTGGGCAGGGCGCTGGTTTCCGGGGTGGGCGCACTGCACATCCCGAACTACCCGGACCTGCCGGGACTGGAGCGCTTCCGGGGCGAGGCCTTTCACTCGGCCGACTGGAACCACGACTACGACCTCACCGGCAAACGGGTCGCGGTGGTGGGGACCGGGGCCAGCGCGATCCAGTTCGTCCCGCAGGTCGCCAAGCAGGCGTCGAGGCTGAACCTGTTCCAGCGCACGCCGCCGTGGATCCAGCCGAAGCCGGATCGCCCGATTCCGGCGAAACTGCGCCGCGCCTTCCGCTACGTTCCCTTCCTGCAGCGCGCCGTGCGGTTCGCCATCTACATGACGCTGGAGATACGTTCGGTGGCCGTGCTGCGCGAGCCCCGGCTGCAGCGCGTCTCGCAGTGGTTGGCCAAGCGGTTCATCCGCAAACAGGTGCACGACAAGCGTATCCGTGAGGCGGTCACCCCGGACTACTCGATGGGGTGCAAGCGGATCCTGCTCTCCAGCGACTTCTATCCCGCGCTGAACCGGTCCAATGTGGATCTCAACACGAGCGGTGTCGCCGAGGTGCGCGAGAACTCGGTGGTCGACGGCGAGGGGGTCGAACACCCGGTGGACGTGATCGTCTTCGGCACCGGATTCCACGTCACCGACGCGTTCGACCACCTGGAGATCGTCGGCAGGGGTGGCCGCAAGCTGCGGGACGCGTGGAAGGACGGCATGGAGGCGCACAAGGGGATAACGGTCTCCGGTTTCCCCAACCTGTACTTCCTGCTCGGGCCGAACACCGGGCTGGGGCACAACTCGGTGGTGTTCATGATCGAGTCGCAGATCAACTACGTGCTCAGCATCCTGCGCCCACTGCTTCGGGGCGAGTTCACCCAGGCCGACGTGCGCCAGTCGGCCCAGGACGAGTTCAACGAGCGGATCCAGTCGCACCTCGCCGATGCCGTGTGGTCGGACGGCGGCTGCCAGAGCTGGTACCTGGACGCCAACGGGGTCAACCGCACCCTCTGGCCCGGTTTCACCTGGAACTACTGGTGGCAGACCCGCAAGGCCGATCCGAAGGACTACGAGCTCCAGCGCTCCGGGGCGCGTTGAGGATTCGCACGGACGTTCGATAAGCTGCGGCGGTCAGGTCGTGTGAGCCCATCCCGGCAAGCCTCCCGACCGCCGCGCGTCGGAGCGGCTCCCGCGGATTCCGCGCGGGTACGACCGGTGTCCGATACGCCGAGCGGCGAGGCGGGCGGCTGCCGTTGTCCACTCGGGAGCGTAAATGTCCGAGGCCCGTGCGCTGTCCTCCGAACAGATCAGCGGCCTTCGTGAGGAACTGGACAACGGAACCACACCCACCGTGTGGTTCACCGGTTCGGCGGTCGGCGTCGACGCCGGGCGCTCCGGCAAGGTCGTCGCCATGGACGAGCCTGCGGAAGGGGAGTTCCTGCAGGTCAAACCCGCAGGATCCAAGGACGTGCTGTCCTTCTCGGCAGCCGAGGTGACCCTGGACAAGCCCGCACCGAAACGCAAGGAGACCGGTCGGGCCGCCAAGAAGAAGGGTGCCGACGAGGCTCAGCCGGACACCCCCGCCGAGCCGGCTCGAACCGGGCCGACCGCCACCACGTCCGCGGCTACGGGTGATCCGGGCGGCACGACGAACACGGCGAAGGACTCCGGAGCGGCCGAACGCGGCACCGACACCGCGGGGACGTCGAAACGATCCGGTGGTTCAGCGTCCTCCTCGAGTGCAGGGGAACAGTCGAACAAGACCGAGTCGACCGGTTCCAAGCGCAACGGTACTTCCCGTACGGGCGGGAGTACGTCCAAGAACAACTCCCCGCGTCGTCCCGCGGGTGCGACCATCATTCTCACCGCGGGCGAGGACGGGCATTGGAGCGTCGAGGTCAGCAACGGTAGGAAGCGGGTACTGCGTCCGACCGACGTCCCGGCCTCCGCCGTGGGACAGGCGGCGAAAGCGCTGCACGACGACGTCGCGCAGGCGGTTGAGCCCTTGCTGGAGGCGGAGCGGGAACACCAGCGCGCCAGGGTGGAGCAGCTGCAGCGCGAGCTCGACGAGGCCCAGCGCAGGCTGGAGGAACTCGGCACCCGGTGACGGCCGGTCGCGTACCGGGCGGCGAGTGGCGTGCTCGTCGCCCGCCGCGCGGTACGCCGCCCGCCGGTTCGGTCGTGCACGGGCGGGAAGCCTGACTCGCGGAGAGGCAGTGGCGGCGGCGACGTGCACTCGAACCTACAATGGGTCGCGTGAAGGGCCGTCTGCTTTCGCCGGGCTGGGTACTGCTGCACCTGGTGTTTCTCGCCGCCGTCGTCGCCACCGGCTGGCTGGGCTGGTGGCAGTGGGAACGTGCCCACGACGCGGGGGGTAGTTTCCAGAACCTCGGATACGCACTGCAGTGGCCGCTGTTCGGTGCGTTCACCGTATTCCTGTGGTACCAGGTGATCCGGATCTCGCTCGGCAGCGCGGAGGAGGAAGCGGCCGAACCGGTCATGGCACCGGAACTGTCCGCTCCGGCTGCCGATGCCCACGAGGAGGCGGACGAGGCGGGATCGTCGCCCACGGCTGTCCCGAACCGTGTCGCCGAGGACAGCGGTCCGGAACACCCGAGACGTTCCCCGGTTCCGGAGCGCGCGCCATCGGTCACCGAGGAGGAGGATCCGCAGCTCGTCGAGTACAACCGCTATCTCGCCGAGCTCAACGCCGCCGACTCACGACACCGCTGATCCTCGCCCGCGTCGATTTCGCGAGAAATTGACGGAGCTCGGGGCGCGCCGCCGTACCGGGCGCGGCGATTTCCCACGAAATCGCGGCGCTGTTCGTCGGGACGGGACCATGCGGGTAAGCAGCGCGGGTAACCCCGGTGCTTGAGTCGGATGCATCGCGAGGCCGGGCCGCTCGCCGCGTAGGTCGCTACCCGATGTCGAGCGTCCCCACAGCGAGAGCCGTGCGAGAGGTTCCGCCACCCGCGTACCTACGGTCAGCCGGAGAGTTCAACTAGCCGTTGAACTCGATCCGGTCGAACGTTTCACCCTGCACCACGTTGTGCGCGTTGCCGTTGAACTGGTTGACCGTCCGGTTGCCGGTGGCCCGCAGCCGCTGATGTACGGGTTCACCCACCTCGCGCAATCGTGCGCCGAACTCGGGATCGTCGTGTTCGAGTTGTTCGAGCCGTTCGGCCAGCGCAATGACTTTCGGGTGATCGGCGGGACGGTCCTCGGCGGCTTCCAGCGCCGCCCCGGTCCGCGGGTCCGCTTCGGACTTGCCTCGCACGAGCTCCCGCACCTTCGCCAGCGCCGCCGAGCCCGCGCTGCCGAGCGCCGCCGCGGCCTGCCCGGCCAGGGCCGCGGCGATGGAGTCCAGGAAGGGATCGGTCATTCGCCCAGTGTATCCATTCGGGTATCCACTGTGTTCGCGATTCGTGAGTGACACCGGTGCGATCCGTTGCGCTTCGGGAAGCTCGTGAGGTTCACCGGTGTTCGGGCAGGGGCTTTCCGGTTCGCGCGGCGGTCTTCACGAATTACCGAGCGTCGTCACACGATTCCGGTTGCTTTTCGGTGACATCACTCACCCGGACGCCTGCGTTCGAGTGGTTTTCCCCGGTGAAGTCCACTTTTTCCGGTGCGACCCGGTTACTGGCGACGTGCGGTGTGATATCAAGTAAGCGAGCGACGACGGGGGATCCGGGATCGGTGCCCGGTCCGACCCGGCGCCACCTTTCCCTCGCGGGGTCCGGATCCAGCAGCGCCGTTGGAACGCGGCATGCGCGCCGGGCCCCGATGTCGATGCTCTGCTCGGTGAACACGAGTGTGATTGGGGCTTGCGTGCGGCGCGGCGGCGTGCTGTTAAAACTCTTCGGTCTTTGTGTGCTTTCAGGTGTGCTGGTGGCGAGTCTGATGCTGCCCGCCGCCATCGGTGCCGGTGCGATGGTGAACGAGACGACCTCGGCCATGTCCCGGATGTCGGATTCGCTGGAGAAGGCGCGAATGCCGCTTACCACCGAGGTGCTCGACCGCAACGGCGATCCGATCGCCCATTTCTACGACGACTACCGGGTCCCCACCTCCTCGGACCAGATCGCCGACACCATGCGCTCGGCCATCACCGCGATCGAGGACAAGCGGTTCTGGGATCACAACGGTGTCGACTGGCAGGGCACCATGCGCGCGCTGGCCACCAACATCAGCAGTGGCTCCGTGCAGGAGGGCGCCTCCACGATCACGCAGCAGTACGTGAAGAACTACCTGGTGCACGTGGCGGCCGACAACAAGGTGGAGCGCCACGACGCCCAGGCCACCACCATCGCCCGCAAGCTGCGCGAGGCGCGGTTGGCCGTGGAGCTCGAACGCACCATGAGCAAGGGTGAGATCCTCTCCTCTTACCTGAACGTGGTGCCGTTCGGCAACCAGACGTTCGGTGTGGGAGCCGCCGCCCAGACCTACTTCGGCATCGGCCCGGACCAGTTGAACATTCAGCAGGCCGCGCTGCTGGCCGCGATCGTCAACGCCCCCGGCGCGCTCAACCCGAACAGCAACCCGGACGCGGCGCGGGAGCGGCGCAACGAGGTCATCGATCGGATGGCCGAGCCGAACAACAACTTCCGGATCACCAAGGAGGACGCCGAGCGTGCCAAGCAGCAGCCGCTCGGGGTGCTCTCCCCGCTGGGCCGGCCGCCGAGCAGCTGCGTGAGCGCGGGCGGCAGCGCCACCAACGGATTCTTCTGCTCCTACCTGCGGGACTACCTCAACGAGGCCGGTTTCAGTGACAAGGAGCTGGAGAACGGCGGCTACACCATCCACACCACGATGGATCCCGAGGCCACCAAGTCGGCCAAGAAGGCGGCCGAGGCGCAGGTGCCCAAGAACTCCGACAACATCGCCAACCCGATGGCGATCGTGGAACCGGGCCAGAACAGCCACAAGGTCCGGGCGTTGGTCGCCAACCGCGACTACGGCAACGACGCCAGCAAGGGACAGACGGCCTACAACATCACCACCGAAGTGATTCCCCAAGGAGCCGGTTCGGTGTTCAAGATCTTCACCGCCGCCGCCGCGATCCAGCAGGGGTGGAGCCCGAACGACACGATTCCGGTTCCGTCCGCTTACACGACGCACCAGTTCGGCCACGGGCAGCAGTGGACCGTGCACAACGCCGAGGGCGTCTCCACCGGGAACAGAAGCCTGCGGGACGCGCTGGCCACCTCCCCGAACACCGGGTTCGTTTGGTTGCTGGAACGGGTCGGGCTGAACAACGCCGTGGACATGGCAGAGAAACTGGGGCTGCGCCACAGTCTCAGTCGGATGGTGGATGCCGACGGTGACTCCGACACGGACGAGAAGATCTCCAAGGCGAAGGACATCAAGCAGAGCAGGCAGGGCTCGTTCACGCTCGGTGTCACACCGGTGAGCGTGCTGGAGCTGTCCAACGTCATGGCCACCATCGCCAGCGACGGCAAGTGGTGCCCGCCCACTCCGGTGGAGTCGATCACCGACCGCGACGGCAACCCGGTCCAGGTCAACGAGGAGTCCTGTTCACAGGTGGTCGCGCCGCGCACCGCGCACGGACTGGCGCAGGGGCTGGCCGACGACCACAAGGCGGGCGGTACCTCGCACGCCGCCGCCGAGTCCGCGGGCTGGACCAGGCCGCTGATGGCCAAGACGGGAACCACGCAGTACTACCAGTCCGCCGTGCTGGTCGGTGCCACTCCGCAGATGGCGGGCGCCGTGATGACCTACACCGACGGCCCGCCCTACGAGGGCATCTGCGTCAACGGCAGTGCGGCGCCTTACCAGTGCAGCAACACGGGCGGGAACCTCTTCGGTGGCACCATTCCGGCGCGGACGTTCTATCCGGCCATGAACACGGTGCACGAGGGTCTTCCGGTCAAGCAGCTGCCCGAGTTCTGAGACGTACGACGGCCCGGCCGGCGTCCCCCAGATGGCCGGCCGGGCCGTTTTCGTTCGGTGTGTTCGGCCCACAGTGGCACCGCCTCGAACGGGGGCACGGCCGGTGGCCCCCGTTCCCCGGCGGCACGCGGGAGATCAGCGGTGGTGGAACCGGGAGACGCCGCTGGTGAGGCCCTCCTCTTCCACCTGTTGCCGTGAGATGTGTACCGGCAGCCGGTGCAGCGCCACCAGCAGCAGGATCAGCAACCCCAGCACGATCCAGCCGGTCCAGCCGAGCAGACCCACCGAGACGTTGGAGAACGTCTCCTCCGGTGCGTTGAACACGGCGGGGAGCACGGCCGCGGCGTTGAGGAAACCGTGCGCGACCACGGCGGGCCACACACTGCGCGAGGCCAGCCTGAGCCAGCCGAGCAGCGCGCTGACCAGCACGCAGAAAATGATCATCATGATGAAGGCGGCCACTACGGGCACGGTCGGGTAGTTGTACCCCAGCACCAGCAGCGGAGCGTGCCAGAGCCCCCACAGCACTCCGGTGATCAGGAAAGCGGCGGGTTGGCCCAGCGGCAGCAGGGCCGGGGTGAGGTAACCCCGCCAGCCCCATTCCTCACCGGCGGCGGGAATCACGTTCAGCCAGCCGAACACGAACACGTGCAACACCAGCAGCAGGCCCCCCATGAACGCGGAGTCCGGGGCCTGGTCGGTCAGCGCGAAGCGGAGCTGTCCCGGCAGCCCGGCGAAGTCGAACCAGTGCGCGTCGTAGACGGTCAGCGCCCAGCCGACCAACAGCGCCAGCAGCATCGCCACCGGCGCACCGATCCAGCCGAGCAGCCCGTAGCGCCACCAGCCGCGTATCCCGCTGGGATGGGTCACACCGGTCTCGCGGAGCATTCGGCCTCGCGGGCTGATCCAGCGGTTCGTCACGAACGTCGCCACGGCGGGCATGAACATCATCGCGATCAGCAACGGGGGGTACCAGCCCCAGGACAGACCCTGGCCGGAAAGCCACAGCGGCAGGGTCAGCAACCATGCCGGTATGTAGGCGATCAGCACGAAGCCGACCACCCCGCGAACGTCCACTCGGTCGTACTCGGAGCTCATCCCGGTAATTCTGCCAACCCGAGTCCCACACATACAGCGGGTGATCGCCGACATTCGCCACGGAAATCGCACATCCCGGGTTCCGCGGGGCCGATCGGCGGAACCTCGCACCGTTCCGGTGGTCCGGAGTTCCGGCCGAACACGCACGGGTCGCCCCGGGCTCCGTGAACCCCGGGGCGACCCGTTTCACGCCGTGCGCGTGTCGTTCCCGCGCGGGAACTCATGGCTGGTGAACGCGCACGACGCGAGTCCGACGATCCGAACCGTCGGGTGCGTTCAGCTCCGCGACGAGCCGCGCACCCGCTCGGTCGCGACACGCATGTTCTCCAGGGCGGTCCGCACCTCCTCGTAACCACGGGTCTTGAGCCCGCAGTCGGGGTTGACCCACAGCCGCTCGGCGGGCACCGCCTCCAGGGCCGCGCCGAGCAGCTTCTCGATCTCGTCGGAATCCGGCACACGTGGTGAGTGGATGTCGTAGACACCCGGACCGACGCCTCTGGCGAACCCGACCTCGTTGAGGTCGTCCAGCACCTCCATGCGGGAACGAGCGGCCTCCAAGCTCGTCACGTCCGCGTCGAGGTCCACGATCGCGTTGATGACCTCGCCGAACTCGGAGTAGCACAGGTGGGTGTGGATCTGCGTGGCGTCGGTGACGCCCGCCGTGGCCAGTCGGAACGAGCGCACCGCCCACTCCAGGTACTGCCCGTGCCGTTCGGAACGCAGCGGTAGCAGCTCGCGCAGTGCGGGCTCGTCGACCTGCACCACGCCGATACCGGCCGATTCGAGGTCGCTCACCTCGTCCCGGATCGCCAGCGCCACCTGGTTGGCCGTGTCCCCGAGCGGCTGGTCGTCCCGGACGAAGGACCAGGCCAGGATGGTGACCGGGCCGGTGAGCATGCCCTTGACCGGCTTGTTGGTCATGCTCTGGGCCTTCTTGGCCCACTCGACGGTGATGGGATCGGGCCGCGAGACGTCGCCGAACAGGATCGGCGGGCGCACGCAGCGCGAGCCGTAGGACTGCACCCAGCCGTTCAGCGTGCTCACGAAGCCGTTCATGTACTCCGAGAAGTACTGCACCATGTCGTTGCGCTCGGGTTCGCCGTGCACGAGCACGTCGAGGCCGAGCTCTTCCTGCATGGTGATCACGCGCTGGATCTCGTCGACCATCCTGGTGTTGTAGGTGGCCTCGTCGATCTTGCCGTCCCGGAGCTGGGCGCGCGCCTTGCGCACGTCCGTGGTTTGCGGGAACGAGCCGATCGTCGTGGTCGGCAGCGGCGGAAGTCCCAGTGCCCGCTGCTGATCCGCACGCCGCTTGGTGTACTCACCGCGATCCGCGTCCTGCGGGCGCAGTTTCGAGATGCGATCACGCACCGCCTTGTCGTGCAGCCTGGCCGCGTTCCGCCGGTCCTCGATCGGAGCGCGGGCCCTGTCCAACTGGTCGCGTACCGCCTCGCGTCCCTCGTGCAGGGCGCGGTCGAGCAGCACGACCTCCTCGACCTTCTGCCGCGCGAACGCCAGCCAGGACTTGACCTGCGGGTCGATGTCCCGCTCGGCCTCGACGTCGTAGGGCACGTGCAGCAGCGAGCACGAGGTGCCCACCGAGACCTCACCGGCGAGACCGAGCAGCGTCGCCGCCTTGGACAGCGCGTCGTCGAGGTCGGTCCGCCAGATGTTGCGGCCCTCCACCAGACCGGCCACCAGTGTCTTGTTCCGCAGGCCGGTCAGTCCGGACAGCACCTCCATCGTGGTCGAGCCCGCCACGAGATCGACCCCGACCGCCTCGATCGGCGAGGAGGCCAGCACGCCGAGGGCCTCGCCCGGATCGCCGAAGTAGGTGGGCACGAACAGTTTCGGCCGTGCGGTGAGCTCACCGAGCCTGCGGTAGGCGCCGCGCAGCTTCTCGAGTTCCGCCGGCTCGCGGTCGGCCGCGAACGCGGGCTCGTCCAGCTGCACCCACTCCGCACCGGCGCGGTGGAGTTCCCGCAACAGCTCGGCGTAAACCTCCAGCAGGTCGTCCAACCGGTGCAGCGGCGCGAAGGAGGACGGTGCCCCCTCGGCGCTCTTGGACAGCAGCAGGAAGGTCAGCGGCCCCACCAGCACGGGGCGGGTGGTTATCCCGAGTTCCCGCGCCTCCTGGAACCGCTCCACGGGGGTGCGGTCGGCGAGGCCGAACCCGGTGTCCGGACCGATCTCGGGAACGAGGTAGTGGTAGTTGGTGTCGAACCACTTCGTCATCTCCAGCGGCGGGGTGGATTCCACACCGCGTGCCATGGCGAAGTAGGTGTCCAACGGGTCCAGCCTCAGCTCGCGGTAGCGCTCCGGTACGGCACCGAAGGTCACCGCGGTGTCCAGGATCTGGTCGTAATAGGAGAACGTGTTGCTGGGAACGGATTCCAGACCCGCCTCGTGCAGTTCCCGCCAGCTCTGGGCACGCAGCGTGCGGGCGGTTTCGCGCAGTTGTTCCTTACCGCTCCTGCCCGCCCAGTAGCTCTCCAGGGCCCGCTTGAGTTCCCGCTGCGGGCCGATGCGGGGGTATCCGAGTACGGTGGATCCGATTTCGCTGGTCAAAGCTCTCTCCTCGCGAGCTCGACGACATGGTCGACCGAGCACCTCGAGGAATGGGGCACACGTGTCCACGGTCGCGTGGGAGCTCGCGACGTGACCGCCCTGCCGACCTTCCCTCGAGGTCCCGGACTCGCGCACCGCTCGCGGTGCGCACCGACGGCAGGTCTTCGGACTCGCGGGCACCGCCGGCTGTAGCCGGTTCTCCTACTGGTCGTCGGCTTCCCGGACCCCGGGTCCAGTGCCGTGTTCCGCTCGCGATCCCGGGCAGGGAGCGCGGCGGTGACGACGTTCGTTCCCACTCACCGCTGCGGGGCAGTTCCGGATTCGCACCGGATTCCCTCTTGCCTCAGCGACGAGGCCTGTGCCCTCGCCACTGAACCATCGGCGCTCGTATGGTTGCGTGCCCTGCCCGGTTTGGCAAGCCCCGCCCCTCTTTCACGGCGGTTGATGGGCACGTTCGTACCGTCGCTCGGCTGCCGTTTCGCCGTTCGGTGTATCAGCGGTCACACCGCGTTCCGGTGCGTGGCGAACTTGCCAACGACGGTGGTCGCGCGAAAGTATGTGGTACATGGCCGGTGAACTGCTGCCCGCGACCCGACGTGCACTGCTGCGCCGACTGGCACTGGAGCAGTCGGGGAACCGTGTTCCCTCGATCATCGCCGGATTGGTGCGCGACGGTGAGACGATCTGGGTGGATTCCCGCGGGTGGGTGGGCGATCGACGGCCCGATTCCGATACGCAGTACCGCATCGGGTCCATCACCAAGACCTTCGTGGCTGTGTTGGTGCTGCGGCTGCGTGACGAGGGACTGCTGTCGTTGTCCGACCGGTTCGGCGACCACGTGCCGGGCACGGCCGTCGACGACCGGCAGATCTGGCAGTTGCTCGCGCACAGCAGTGGGCTGAGCTCCGAGCCGGCCGGTCAGTGGTGGGAGCGGACCAAGGGTGAGGCCGCCGAGGACTTCCTCGCGGGTGTGGACAGCGACCAGCTGCGTCCCGAACCGCAGCACGTGTTCCACTACTCCAACACCGCTTTCGGGCTGTTGGGGCAGTTGATCGAGCGCGTACGCGGCAAGGACTTCACGACGGTGCTGCACGAGGAGATCCTGGAACCGCTCGGGATGCGCCGCACCACGGAGAGCCCCGTCCCGCCGTACGCGCCGGGGCTGGCGGTGCACCCCTGGGCCGACGTGCTGCAACCCGAACCGTTCGAGGACGCGGTCGCGATGGCTCCGGCCGGTCAGCTCTGGTCCACGGTGGACGACATGCTCCGCTGGTTGCGTTTCCTGGCCGGTGAGACGGGGGAGGTGCTGCACCCCGACACGCTCGACGAGATGCGCAAACCGGCCAGTGTGGACGACGGGCCGCAGTGGACCAGGGGAGCCGGGCTGGGGCTGCAACTGGCACGGCACAACGGGCGTGCGCTCGTCGGGCACAGTGGTTCCATGCCGGGCTTTCTGGCCAACATGCTGGCCGAGCCCGCCGAGTCCACCGGTGTGATCTTTCTCGCCAACACCACGGCGGGGGCGAACGGCGCGCTCGCGGTGGATCTGCTCGAGATCCTCGCCGAGCACGAACCCCGTATCCCTCCGGAGTGGGTTCCCGAGGGAGGGGTGTCCGAGGAGCTGCTGGAACTGACCGGGTTGTGGTACTGGGGTCCGGTGCCCCAACTGCTCCGGGTGCTGCCCGACGGCATGCTCGATCTCTCGGCGTGGCAGGGTCCGGGGCGGCAGTCACGTTTCCGGCCGGACGGACCGGACGACTGGATCGGGCTGGACGGGTACCACCGAGGTGAGCGGCTGCGCGTCGTCCGGGCCGTTGACGGGTCCGTCACACATCTGGATCTCAACACCTTCGTCTTCACCAGAAGGCCCTACGACCCCTCGGCACCCGTTCCGGGTGGGACGCTGCCCTGGGAGTGAGACTCCGGTGCGAGTCCGCGCGGAACCTCGTCACTCCCCGAGCGGAGGTAAGCAGCCGCCGCGTCGGGACACGAGCCGACGGGTGACCGTGCCTCGGCGGAACCCGGTACCCGAGAGCCCCACCCCCGGGGCGCCGTCCCGGTTTCCCGGGGGTGGATCGTTGTCGGAAGCGGTTGCCCGGCATCCGGCGGTGGGTGGTTCGGGCCGTGGGGGACCACTCCGTGAAACGTCGATTCCCGGTGTGCCGGACCGTGCGCCGTCTCAAGCGGACGAGCGACGCTCTGTGAGCGCTCTCGAAAGAACTCCGTGCTCGCGGGTGTCCGCTGTGCACAAAGTGTTTCGTCGGCTTTCTGCGGTGCTGCCGTGCTCGTCGGACGATTGGCGCTGGGTACTCCGTTCGAGGGAGAACCTGCCGTCTCGCATGTGTTGACCGTCACTCGATCGTGTCGTACGTTGTCGAACAACGTTCGGTATTCCGGACATGCGATTGGAGAGCCAACTCGCGGACGGCGACAGGATCGGACGACAATGCACACTCTGGCCGATGGGCTACGGCTGTCCATGAACTGGATGGACAGTCTCATTCTTGTCATTTACTTCGTGGTCGTGCTAGGTATCGCGTTCGCCGCGAAACGAAGCGTCCACTCCACGCTCGACTTCTTTCTGTCCGGGCGTTCACTACCCGCGTGGGTGACGGGACTGGCGTTCGTCTCGGCGAATCTGGGAGCCACCGAGATTCTCGGCATGGCCGCCAACGGCGCGCAGTACGGCGCCTACACCGTGCACTGGTATCTGATCGGCGCGATTCCGGCCATGGTTTTCCTCGGCCTGGTCATGATGCCGTTCTACTACAACTCGAAGGTGCGCAGTGTTCCCGAATTCCTGCTGCGGCGGTTCAGCAGTTCCTCGCACCTGTTGAGCGCGGTCATATTCGCGGTGGCCTCGGTTCTGATAGCCGGTGTGAATCTCTACGCGCTGGCCATCGTGCTGCAGGCGCTGCTCGGCTGGCCGATCCCGCTGTCCATCGTCATAGCTGGTGTGTTCGTGCTGATCTACATCACCGTCGGTGGACTCACCTCGGCCATCTACAACGAGGTGCTGCAGTTCTTCGTCATCGTGGCGGCGCTGGTGCCGCTCACCGTGCTCGGGCTGATCAGGGTCGGCGGTGTCAGCGGTGTCATCGACAAGGTGACCGCCTCCGAGGGAGCGCAGTTCCTGAGCGCCTGGGGCGGCACCGGATTCGGGCAGGACAACCCGCTCGGGGCCAACTGGCTCACCATCTCGCTCGGCCTCGGCTTCGCTATCTCCTTCGGGTACTGGACCACCAACTTCGCGGAGGTGCAGCGTTCCCTGTCCGCCAAGAACCTCTCGGCGGCCCGGCGTACTCCGCTGATCGCGGCGTTCCCCAAGATGTTCATCCCGCTGGTCGTGGTGCTGCCCGGTCTGATCGCGTTGATCATGCAGCCCAACATCGGGCAACCAGGCAGCCAGTACGACTACAACTCGGCGATTCCGCTGCTCATGGCGGAATTGTTGCCGAACGGCGTGCTGGGGCTGGCGGTCACGGGTCTGATGGCCTCGTTCATGGCCGGTATGGCAGCCAACGTCTCCAGTTTCAACACCGTGTTCACCGCGGATATCTGGGAGCCGTACATAAAACCGAACATGCCGGATTCGCACTACCTCACGGTCGGCCGTGTCATCACCGCCATCGGTGTGGTGGTCGGTATCGGAACGGCGTTCATCGCGGCTTCCTTCAGCAACATCATGAACTACATGCAGACGTTGTTCTCGTTCTTCAACGTCCCGTTGTTCGCCACGTTCATTCTGGCGTTGTTCTGGAAACGCATGACCGCCAAGGCGGGGTTCTGGGGATTGCTGCTCGGCACTCTCGCGCCGATCGCGTTCTACAGCATGTACCGGGCCGGAATAGTGGACATGGACAGCGCGCAGGGCGTGAACATGATCGCGGCCATCATCGCGCTCGTGACCGACCTCGTGGTCAGTGTCCCGATCGCGCTGGCGACGACACCGAAGCCGGAGGCCGAACTCGTGGGCCTGGTCTACACCCGGGCGGATGCCACGGACTCCGGAGAGATGCAGCGGGGCGACGACGCCTGGTACCGCAAACCGGCCCTGCTCGGTTGGGGTGCGATCGTGCTCGCCGTGCTGTGCTACGTCCCCTTCTCCCTCTGACGGAAGTTCCCGGCCGGGTTACTTGGCGGTGCGGGTGGCGGAACCTCTCGCACGGCTCTCGCTCCGGGGAGGCCCGACATCGGGTAGGTACCTACACAACATCGGGCCTTCCTCGCGAGAGCCGCACGGGAGAACCCGCTGCGGTGCCGACCGCGTGAGTGATGGGAGTTCGACCTGCGGGAGTGGTTGGAGTTCGGAGCCGTCGTGCCGTAGAAGATCGTCACATCCTGACCGGGGTGCAGATCGAGGAGTTCGACGAGGAGATGCTCTCGGGCCGAGAGGTGGTGTTCGTTGAGTCGGGGAGTCGTGGTTTTGGATCAAGAAGGACAGCAGGTTCGGTGGAGGTGAGCGATGTCGGAGTCACGTGAACCGGGTAGCGAGCAGGCGGACGCCGCGCGGCGGGAGAGATCGGCGAAGCTGTTCGACGTGCGGACGGTCATAGGCGGCCTGTTCGTGGTCTACGGCCTGTTGGTCGGATCGGCCGGGCTGTTTCCCACCGAGGAGGGCTTGGACAAGGCCCAGGGGGTAAACATCAATCTCTGGACGGGACTGTCGATGTTGGTCCTGGGAGCGCTTTTCCTGCTGTGGGTGCGGTTGCGTCCGCTGGAAACCCCCACGCGGGGCGACGAGGGCGACTGATCGGGTTTACGTCGCGCGAACCCGCCGACGGGGCTTTTCGTTCCGGCCGGAACGAAAAGCCCCGTCACGCGCGGTGGCCCAACCGTTCCGAAAGGTTCTCCGCTCCCCGCATCACGGTTCCGGTGAGTTCGCCCTCCGAGGCGTCGCTCCAGCGCAGGATGGGAACCGCGATGCTCATCGCGGCCACGACGACTCCGTAGTGATCGTGCACCGGAGCCGCCACGCAGGCGACCGCGTCGTTGGACTCGCAGTACTCCCGTGACCGACCGTGCTCGGCAACGCTGTCGAGTTCCGCTCGCAGGCTCGTGAGGTCGGTGATGCTGTTGTCAGTCATCGCGCGCAACGCCTCCGAACCGTAGAGCTCGTCGAGCTCCCGTTTCGGGAGCGAGGCGAGCAGGGCCTTGCCGACAGCGGTGCAGTGGGCAGGCAATCGCCTACCCACGGCCGAGACCATCCGCACCGGGTGCCCACTGTCGACCTTGGCGATGTAGAGGACCTCGGTTCCCTCGCGGATACCGATGTGCACGGTCTCGTTGCACTCGGCGGCCACTTCCTCCGCCACCAGCTGCCCCTCGCGGGCGAGGTCGAGGCGGTCGGCGTAGGCGGAGCCGAGCTGGAAACCCCGCGCCCCCAGTCGGTAGCGAGCGCCGCCCCGGCCCGAGGGGACGAGATACCCGCGCTCCACGAGCGTGCTGAGCAGCTCGTGCACCGTTGTGCGCGGCAGTCCCAGCTTTCCCGTGATCTCCGGAGCGCTGAGCTCCGGTTCGTCCAGGAAAAGCTCCAGGATGTCGAATGCCCGCTGCAGTGCGGGTACCGCTCGTGCCACCGGATTCGTCCTCCTGCCGTCGAGCCGGGGCGCGCTGTGACCCGGCCCGCGATGCCTGCCGGTTGTACCTCGGTATTTGACCGGTATTTCGAACAGCCTACCGAACGGAGTGGCCGGTTGCTCGCGGCGCCGTCTATTGACCTCGCGGAACTTCCGCGACTAAGTTATCCGAACAACGTCCGATATTTCGAACGGAGTAGGCGTTGGAAGCACGAACGTTCTTGCGATCCCAAGGATTGCCATCCGGGGACGCCGAGTCACCGCCGGACAGCTCGAAGCGTTTCCCGGACGGTGCTCGTTACCGGGTGGAGATCCCCAGCACCGAGGGGCCGGAAGTGCTCGACGCGGTGCTTGCCGAGGCCGATGAGCGCGATGTTCCGGTGCACCGGATCTCCCAGGGAAGCGGGGTGATGCTGCTCACCGACGACGAGCTCACGCGAATGGCGGGCACCGCCGCCCGCAACCACGTCGAGTTGAGCCTGTTCGCCCGCCCACAAGCCGGTTGGCACACCGGTGCGATGGCCTCGTCCCCGACCGGAGGCGCGGTCGCGTCCCAGGCGCGCGGAACCGAGCAGCTGGTTCACGTGCTCGAGGACATCCGCAGAAGCGCGGCGGCCGGAGTGCGCAGCGTGCTGATCACCGATCTGGGAGTGCTCTCCGTGGCTGCCAGAATGCGTGCCCAGCGGGAACTCCCCCCGGACATGCGCTTCAAAATCAGTGTCCAAATGGCACTGTCCAATCCGGCCTCTATACGTATCGCGGAGGAGTTCGGCGCCGACACCTACAACGTGCCGACCGATCTCTCCCCGGCACAACTGGCCGCGATCCGAGCCGCCACGGACCTTCCGCTCGACGTCTACATCGAGTCCCCCGACGATCTCGGCGGGTTCGTACGGCACTACGAGATAGCCGAGATAGTGCGGGTGGCCGCCCCGGTCTACGTCAAGTTCGGACTGCGCAACGCCCCCAACATCTATCCGAGCGGAAGCCATCTCACCGACACGGCCGTCGGCCTCGGGAGGGAACGCGTGCGCCGCGCCCGCATCGGGCTGGACATGCTGCACCGCTACATGCCCGAGGCGGAGACATCCGAGCTGCCCGTGGCCGATCTGGCCGTCCCGACCGAAGTGGGTGAACACCGATGAGGATCACGAAACTCGAACCCCTGGTGCTCGGCACCCCCTGGCGCGATCTGACCTATCTGCGGGTGCACACCGACGACGGCATCGTCGGTGTGGGGGAGACCCGCATGCTGGGCCACACCGAGGCGCTGCTCGGCTACTTCAACGAGGCCGCGCGCAACCACGTGATCGGCGCCGACCCCTTCAACACCGAAGCGCTGGTGTGGCGCATGAAGCGCGGGGACTACGGCCGCGCCGGTGAGGTCGTCATGTCCGGCATCGCGTGCGTGGAGATGGCCTGCTGGGACATCGTCGGCAAGGCGCTCGGGCAACCCGTCTGGCGGTTGCTGGGCGGGAACGTCCGAGACGGGATAAAGGCCTACGCCAACGGCTGGTACACCGTGGAGCGCACCGCCGAACAGTTCCACGAAGCGGCCCGTGCGGTGGTCGAAAGGGGATATCGGGCGCTCAAGTTCGATCCGTTCGGGCCGGGCCGTTGGGAACTGGAGCCCGCCGAGTCGCGGCGTTCCGTGGAACTCGTCTCCGCGGTGCGGGACGCCGTCGGCCCCGACGTGGAGATCCTGGTCGAGATGCACGGCCGGTTCACACCCGCCGAGGCCACCCGCATCGCGGGCGAACTCGCGCCGTTCGACCCCAGCTGGATCGAGGAACCGGTGCCACCGGAGAACCAGGAGGCGTTGGCCAAGGTCTCGCGGAACACCACGCTGCCGGTGGCCACAGGTGAGCGTATCCACGACCGCATCGAGTTCCGCGAGCTGTTCGCACACCAGTCCGCCGACATCATCCAACCCGACATCGGGCACTTCGGCGGAATAACGGAGACTCGGAAGGTCGCCGCCACCGCCGAGACCCACTACGTGCTGCTGGCCCCGCACAACGTCGGCGGCCCGGTGCTCACCGCGGCCAACCTGCACCTCGCCGCGGTGACGGAGAACTTCAAGATTCAGGAGCACTTCAACGACTTCGCCGACTCCCACGTGAAGCGGGCCGCGCCCGGAGTCCCCGAAGTGGAGGACGGCTACTTCGCACTTCCCACGGGCCCCGGCCTGGGGGTGGAGCTCGACGTCGACTTCGTGCGGGAGTACCCGGCACGCGGCGCGAGGTTCGACCTCTACGCCGAGGACTGGCAGTTTCGGGGCACGAAGGGAGAGAGCGCCTCGTGAGCGATGCCAGAGCGGTACGTATCGACGAACCCGGCAGCATTCGCGTCGTTCCCACCGAACCCACCGAACCCGGCCTCGGGGAGGCACTCGTCGAGATCGCCCGCAGCGGCATCTGCGGATCCGACCGCGAGGTCTTCACCGGCAACCGGCCCGCCGACTTCGTGAGCTACCCCGTGATCCCCGGCCACGAGTGGTCCGGCACCGTAGTCGAGGTGGGGCCGGACGTAACGGCTGACCTCCGTGGCCGGTTGGTCGTGGGGGAGGGATTCCGTGGTTGCGGGGTCTGCCCAGCCTGCCGCAGAGGCGACAACAATCTCTGCGCCACGCAGTACGAGGAAACCGGTTTCACCCGGCCCGGTGGCTGGTCGAACTACCTGACCCTGCCCGCGAGGCTGCTGCACGTGCTGCCCGACGACGCCGATCCGCGCGGTGCGGCGGTGCTGGAGCCGGCCGCGTGCGCGGCCGCGGCCACCCTCAAGCTCGCGGTGGTCCCCGGAGAGCGGGTCGCGGTGGTCGGCGGCGGGAGTCTCGGGCTGTTGTCCACCCAGCTGATCGCCGCCGCCTCGCCCGCGGAGCTGTCCGTGGTGGAGCCCGGCGAGCGGGCCGGGGTCGCCACCGCCTGTGGTGCCACCGGCCTCCACGATCCCGCGGCTGTCGAGCAGCTGGCGGGAAGCTACGACGCCGTGCTGGAGGCGGCGGGTGCGCCGGGCACGGCCGCGCTCGCCACCCGGTTGGCACGGCCCGGCGGCAGAGTGGTGCTCACCGGAGTGGCCGCCGACGATCCGGAACCACCGGATCCGGCACGCCTGGTGCTCTCGCAGCTCACGGTGCACACCGTCTTCGGCGCTCCCTCCCGTGCGTGGGGACACGCCGTATCGGCGTTCACCAGCGGTGTGCTGGATCCGGCTCTGCTCGTCACCCGCGAGCTGGAACTGGACGAGGCTTCCGAAGCGCTGCGCCTGCTCGGCGAACAGCGGGGTGCGGACGTGAAGATCCTGCTGCGCCCGTGACCCCGGCAGTCCGAACGCAGAACTCCGACCAGAGGAGGCAACCGAGTCCCATGACAACGTCCCGAGTCGTTTCCACCGGTGAAGACCACGAAACCGTGCTGGACAACGCCACCGCCGCCGCCGAGACGCTCGCCGCGACGAGTCCGGCGGACATCGCGGGTCTGCTCCGTGGGGTGGCGGCCGAGTTGGACGCCCACACCGAGGAGCTCGTGCCGCTGGCGCAGCGAGAGTCCCACCTGCCGGAGGGACGGCTGCGCGGCGAGCTCGTGCGCACCACGTTCCAACTGCGGTTGTTCGCGGACACCGTCGAGGAAGGCGCACACCTGAAGGCCACCATCGACACCCCGAATCCGGACTGGCCGACCGGTGCCCGCCCCGATCTGCGTCGTACCGTGCTGCCGCTCGGCCCGGTTCTGGTGTTCGCGGCCAGCAACTTCCCGTTCGCCTTCAGCGTCGCCGGGGGCGACACCGCCTCGGCCTTGGCCGCGGGCTGTCCCGTGGTGGTGAAGGCGCATCCGGGCCATCCCGAGCTGTCCCGTCGAACCGCCGAGATCGTCGCGGGGGCGTTGACGAGTGCCGGGGCTCCCGAGGGGACCTTCGCGCTCGTGGAGGGGACCGAGCAGGCCAAGGCCGTGCTGCTGGACGAGCGGGTCCGGGCCGGTGCGTTCACCGGCTCGAACACGGCGGGCCGTGCGCTGTTCGATCTCGCCTGCTCCCGGAACTCACCCATCCCGTTCTACGCCGAGATGGGCAGCGTGAACCCCGCTTTCGTGACTCCCGAGGCCGCCGCCGGTCGGGGCGCGGAGATCGCGCGAGGGTATCTCGACTCCTACACGCTGGGTGTCGGGCAGTTCTGCACGAAGCCCGGCCTGCTGCTGGTGCCGTCCAGCGCGGCGCAGCGGTTCCGCGACGTTCTCATCCCCGAGGTGGAACAGCGGGCCGCCGCCCCCATGCTCAACGACGGCATCGAGAACGCGTTCCGGGAGACCCTCGGTGCGTTGGGCGGCCACGCGGCGGTGGAAACCCTGGTCTCCGGGCGCCGCTCCGAGGGCGAGGTCGGCCCGAGCCTGCTCTACACCAGCGCGCGCGAGCTCGTCGACAACCGGGAGGAGCTCACGGCCGAGTGCTTCGGGCCGGCCTCGCTGTTGGTGGGCTACTCCGACACCGACGAGTTGCTGGAAGCGGCCGGTGTCTTCACCGGGGAGCTGACGGCGACCGTGCACGGCAACGAGGAGGAGAGCATCGTCGCGCCGCTGTACCGGACGCTGCGCGCACGCGTGGGCAGGTTGGTCTGGAACGGTTGGCCCACGGGGGTAAGCGTCAGCCACGGCATGCAGCACGGTGGGCCGTACCCCGCCACCACGGCGCCGATACACACCTCGGTCGGCACGGCGGGCATCGAGCGGTTCCTGCGTCCGGTGTCGTTCCAGAACGCGCCGCGGGAGGTGCTGCCCGAAGCGCTCCGGGACGGCAACCCGCTGGGAGTGCCGCGTCGCGTGAACGGGCGGATGGAGACGCCCGAGCAGGACTGACCGGAACATCGCGTCGAAGGCCCGGCGATTTCGCGAGAAATCGACGCCGCACAGTGTCGTGCCGGGCCCTCCGGCCGACTCTCGCCGTGGACTCCGGACGCACGTCCGTGTCCGGAGTCCACACTGGTCCATTCCGGCGTTTCCGTGAGTCGCCTCGTTGACAGCGATGTGAAGCGCTTCGATTCTGGGAGCGCTCCCAAAACTTCGGAGGTAGCTCATGTGGCGACGGTTACCCGTACTGCTGGCGGCCACGCTGTTGGCTGCCGTGCCGCTCACGAGCCCGGCGAGCACGGCATCCTCGGCGGAGGCCGAGCCCGCGGCCCACAGTGAACAGTACGACTGGCGCAACGCACAGATCGGCGGTGGCGGATTCGTCCCGGGGATCGTGTTCAACCGGACCGAGCCGGGACTGGTCTACGCGAGAACCGACATCGGTGGTGCCTACCGACGTGACTCCGGTACCGACGGTCGCTGGGTACCCCTGCTGGACTGGGTGGGTCAGGACAACTGGGGTTACAACGGTGTGGCGAGCCTGGCGACCGACCCGGTGAACCCGGACCGCGTCTACGCCGCCGTCGGCATGTACACCAACAGCTGGGACCCCAACAACGGCGCCATCCTGCGCTCGAAGGACCGTGGCGAGAGCTGGAAGGTCACCGAACTGCCGTTCAAACTCGGCGGGAACATGCCCGGCCGCGGCATGGGAGAACGGCTGGCGATCGATCCCAACGACAACAGCGTGCTCTACCTGGGCACCCCCAGCGGAAACGGTCTGTGGCGCAGCACCGACCACGGCAAGACCTGGTCCGAGGTGGGGAACTTCCCGAATCCCGGCAACTACGTCGCCGACCCGAGCGACACCACCGGACTGTACTCGGACAACCAGGGGGTCAGCTGGGTCGCCTTCGACCGCGGCAGCGGATCCGGCGGTTCCCCCACCAACGACATCTACGTCGGGGTGGCCGACAAGCAGAACACGATCTACCGCAGCACCGACGCCGGAGCCACCTGGGAACGTGTTCCGAACCAGCCGACCGGTCACCTCGCCCACAAGGCAGTGATCGACAGCCGGAACGGCTACCTCTACATGGCCACCAGCGACACGGGCGGCCCGTACGACGGCAGCTCGGGCGACGTGTGGAAACTCGACACCGAAACCGGTGCGTGGACCCGGGTAAGCCCGGTGCCGTCGACCAGCTCCGACAACTACTACGGCTACAGCGGGCTGACCATCGACCGGCAGAACCCGGACACGCTCATGGTCGCCACCCAGGTCTCGTGGTATCCGGACGTGATCCTCTTCCGCAGTACCGACGGCGGCCAGAACTGGAGCCGCATCTGGGACTGGGGCGCCTATCCGAACCGGGAACTGAACTACGAGATGGACATCTCCTCGGTTCCCTGGCTGACCTTCGGAACCGAGCAACCCGCCCCGCCGGAGACCTCGCCGAAGCTCGGTTGGATGACCGAATCGGTGGAGATAGACCCGTTCGACTCCGATCGGATGCTCTACGGCACCGGCGCCACGATCTACGGGACCGACAACCTCACCGAGTGGGACAAGGGAAACAAGATCACTATCGAACCGCGGGTGGCGGGACTGGAGGAGACCGCGGTGTTCGACCTGATCAGCCCACCGGGCGGCGCTCCGGTGCTGTCCGCCCTCGGTGACCTCGGTGGTTTCCGGCACGAGCGGCTGGACGAGATCCCGGACACGATTTACGAGAATCCCGTCTTCACCAGTACCACGAGCATGGACTACGCGGGCACCTCGCCCGACACGATCGTCCGGGTGGGTGAGTTCGACAAGTCGAGCAGGCCCGATGACAGCCGGGTGGCGTTCTCCGACGACGGTGGGAAGAGCTGGTTCCAGAACACCGAACCCTCCGGTGTCACGGGCGGCGGCACCGTCGCGGCCGCCGCGGACGGCAGCGGCTTCGTATGGAGTCCGGAAGGTACCGGGGTGCACTACACGACCGACCAGGGCGCGAGCTGGCAGTCCGCCAGCGGTATTCCCGATGGTGCGCGCGTGGAGTCCGACCGCGTCGACCCGGACAAGTTCTACGGTTTCCACCAGGGAACCTTCTACGTCAGCACAGACGGCGGGGCCACCTTCACGGCTTCGTCCGCTTCCGAGCTCCCGACCGGCAGCGGTTACTTCAAGGCCGTTCCCGGACGCGCAGGCGAGATCTGGCTGACCGGCGAAGGCGGACTCTGGCACTCGACCGACTCGGGAGAGTCCTTCAGCAGGATCTCCGGAGTGGCCGGTTCCGACAACATCGGATTCGGCAAGTCCGCGCCGGGAAGCGACTATCCCGCCATGTACTCGATCGCCACGATCGATGGAGTGACCGGTGTCTTCCGTTCCGACGACGCCGGACAGAGCTGGACTCGCATCAACGACGACCAGCATCAGTACGGCAACATCGGCGACGCCATCACCGGTGATCCCGATGTCTACGGGCGGGTCTACCTCGGCACCAACGGACGAGGCGTTATCTACGCCGACCCCTCGAACTAGGTGCGTCGGTCGGTTTGCGTGGCGGTGCGCTCGGCGGAACCTCTGGCACGGCTCTCGCTCCGGGAGGCCCGACATCGGGTAGGGACCTACACAACGTCGGGCCTTCCTCGCGAGAGCCGCACCGGAGAACCCGCGGCGGTGCCGACCGTGAAGATGGTGGGGGATCGCCCTGCGTCGAGGGCGCGATGATTTCGCGAGAAATCAACGACAGCTGGGGCCGCACCGCTCCATCGGCCCGGCAATTTCGCGGGCGGTCTCAGGGGGTGCGTTGCCCAAGCGGCGCGGCGATTTCGTGGGAAATCCACGCCGAGACAGCGGTGATGCGGGTGAGGTAGGGCCGCGCAGCGCTTCTCGTGATGAGCGTTCACTCCGATGAGTGACGGAACCGGCCGGGTGGAAGGGTTCCACCCGGCCGGTTCGTCGCGCTCACGAGCCGCGTCGGAGTATCAGGAGTCCGTGGAGAAGGACAGCCGGTACAGCATGCCGGGCAGGTCGTTGACCACGTACAGCTCGCCGGAGCTGTCCGCTCCGAAGGCGGTGACCTGGATGGGCAGTTTCCCGAGCTTGGCGCTCTGATAGGTGTGTCCGCCGTCGTCGCTGCGGATGCCCCACACGTTGGCCGAGCAGTAGTCCGCCGCCAGGTAGGTGCCGTCCGCGACGTCCGAGTACCGCTCTCCCCGGTAGACCCGTCCGCCGATCACGGCGCAACCCTCCACCGAGGTCTGGTAGGTGAACACCGGCTCCACGTAGTCGGCGGACGGGTCGCACCGGTCCGGGGCGAATTGCTCCGTCCCCTCCATGCAGGACCAGCCGAAGTTCTGATCGCGCACTCCTTGCGGGATCCGGTTCACCTCCTCGAGGGAACCCTGCCCGACATCGGCGATCCACAGCGATCTGCCCTCCGGGTCGAAGGAGATCCGCCACGGATTGCGCAGTCCGTAACTCCAGATCTCGTCACGCGCTCCGGGAGTGTGCGCGTAAGGGTTGTCCGGCGGTACGCAGTACGGCAGATCACCGCACTTCCTGCTGACGTCGATCCGCAGCACCTTGCCCAACAGCGTGCCGAGGTCCTGTCCGCTGCGCAGCGGGTCCCCCGCGCCTCCGCCGTCGCCGATTCCCATGTAGAGAAACCCGTCCGGACCGAAGGCGATGTCGCCACCGTTGTGGTTGGTGTGCTCGGCGTGTGGTTGGCTGAGCAGGACTTCCTCGGAGGCGGCCGGGTCGTCCGCCGCCAGCGAGAACCGTGACAGGGTCACGGCGGCGTCGGAGGACCGGGTGTAGGCGGCGTAGAGGGTGTTGTTCCCGGTGTCCTCGGGGGAGGGAACTATACCGAGCAACCCCTGCTCGTTGCCCGCGTTCTCCACCCGGTTCGTTATGTCGAGTACCGGTTGCTCCATCGTGCCGCTCGCGGGGTCGTAGGCGCGTACCGTGCCCGGTTTCTCGGCTATGAGCATTCGGCCGGTGCCGTCCGAAGCGGACGTGATGTCGGTGGGACGTCGCAGTCGCTCCGTGTCCACCCGCGTGGCCGTGACGTCCAGGTCCGTCAGCGCCGGTCGCTGAGCTCGGGCGGTGGTGGCCCCGGTGGTTCCGGTGGGGGATTCCGCCACGGCCGGTGCGCCCAGGGTTACCGTGCTCAGGACCAGTGACAGGAGTATCGTGCCGGTTCTTCGTCGCATTTCGCTCTCCCTGTCGGGGTGCGGTTGCTTGATCGGTTCCGTTTGCCGGTCGATCCAGCGGGAAATGGCCGCTCGCCACGGCTCCCCCGGGGTCCGGGTCGGGGCGTGGAGCAACGCCGCTGTCGCCGTGGCTGGGGAGTATGCTATGGGAGCGCTCCCAAAAAGAGTAGGGTGCGTTCGGGGGAGTTGGTGCTCGCGCGCTCGGGTGCAGCCGAGGAACTCTAGGCCGAACGTCGCGATGTGATCCGCCGCTCCGGTTCCCGGCGATCGCGGCGTACCGCGGATATCTTGGGGTCGTGACTATCGGGAGGGAAACGACGAGAACCACCGCGTGGGTGCTGCCGGGAGGGTCCACGTTCGGCGCGGTGCAGGCAGGTCTGATCAGCGCACTGTTCGAGGGCGGTATCACCCCCGACATGCTGGTCGGCACCTCGGCCGGGGCGCTGAACTCGGCCTGGCTGGCAGCGGACCCGACCTCGCGCGGGGCCGAGCGGCTTAGGGAACTGTGGACGGGGATGCGGCGCCGCGACGTGTTTCCCGTCGACCCGCTGCGCATCCTGGCGGGCAAGCTGGGGATGTCGAACCACCTGATGAGCAATCGCGGTCTGGCGACGTGGTTGCGCCGAACCCTGCCCTTTCGGACGTTGGAGGAGGCGCGGTTGCCGCTCACGGTCACCACGACCGATGTGGACACCAGTGAGGCGGTGTTCCTGGAAAGCGGCCCTGCGTTGCCCGCACTGGTGGCCTCGTGCGCCATTCCCGGCGTGTTCCCGCCCGTCGAGGTGGCGGGACGTTCGCTCATCGACGGTGGTCCGGCGGCGTTCATGCCGATCAGCCGTGCGGTGGCGCGGGGCGCGGAACGCGTGTACGTGCTGCCCTGCAGCGGAACCCGTTCCCTGGAGTCGGACGAGGCGCGGTTCGGGGTACTGCCGCCACCGAGGCGACCTGCCGGGTCGATCAGCGGTATCAACGGTGCCGCGCTGAGCGCGGCCATGTTCGCGGCCTCGACACTGGACATGCAGCTCAACGCGGCGCACTGCGAACTCTACGTGCTGCCCTCGCCGAAGGTGGAGCGGCTTTCGCCCTACTCGTTCCGCCACTCGGCCGCGCTGATCGACTGGGCCTGGCGCACGGCGCGCGACTGGTTGCCCACCGCGCGACCCGTTCCCGTGGCTCCGGTGGACATCGCGGGAGAGGCCCGTGCGCCTGGTGGGATGCTCGAAATCACCGATTCGTGACGAAATTCCTCGTTCCTCGGCTCATCGGCCGGTCGATCGAACGTGGCGAGGCGGGGTGACTCGGTGTTTTACCGCTTCCTTCGGCAGATGAACGTTGTGAGTAGTTCTGTTTCGTCGTGATGAATTCCGTGGTGGCGCTGATGCGGAAAGTCATTCGCAATGCTAAAAACGTGCCATGCACCTGGCACCGCAGGAACGTGACAAGCTGCTCGTCTACGTCGCGGCCCAGCTCGCCCGCAGCAGGTTGGAACGCGGGCTGCGGATGAACCATCCCGAGGCGATCGCGTTGATCACCGATCACGTGGCCGAGGGAGCGCGTGAGGGGCGCAGCGTCTCCGAACTGATGTCCAGTGGCCGACACGTGTTGACCAGGGAGCAGGTCATGGAGGGTGTGGCCGAGATGATCGACGACGTCCAGGTGGAGGCCACGTTCCCGGACGGGACCAAGCTCGTCACGGTGCACTCGCCGATCCAGTAGGGCACTCGCCGATCCAGCAGGAGTTCGTGTGTATCCCGGAGAGATCATTCCCGCCGCCGAGCCCGTGCCTCTCAATCCGGGACGGCCTCGGGTGCGGCTGACCGTCCGCAACCTTGCCGACCGGCCGGTGCAGGTCGGTTCGCACTACCACTTCGCCGTGGCCAACCCGGGGCTCGAGTTCGACCGGGACGCCGCATGGGGGCAGCGGCTGGACATCGCCGCGGGCACCGCGGTGCGTTTCGAACCGGGGATCGAACGTGAGGTCGAGCTGGTCCCGATCGGTGGTGCGCGCACCGTGCCGGGGCTTCGTACCGAGTTCGCGGGCTCCCTCGACTCCGCGTCTTTCGATGCCGCCCGCCTCGATCCCATCCCTCTCGATCCCGGCCGTTTCCGAAACGGCGGCTCCGAGCCCGAGGATCCGGAGCGATCCGGAAAGGACCCGCATGACTGACCACAGCGATCCCAAGGAGATCGACCGGGAGCGCTATCTGGAACTGTTCGGGCCCACCACCGGTGACCGGATCCGGCTCGCCGACACCGACCTGCTCGTGGAGGTCACCGAGGACTTGGCCACCGGTCCGCACGGATCCGGCGAGGAGGCCGTGTTCGGCGGTGGCAAGGTCGTGCGCGAGTCCATGGGGCAGTCGACCGCCACCAGGGCCGAAGGGGCACCGGACCTGGTCATCACCGGAGCGGTGATCCTCGACCACTGGGGTGTGGTCAAAGCCGACGTGGCCGTGCGTGACGGGCGGATCGTCGGCATCGGCAAGGCGGGAAACCCGGACACCGCCGACGGGGTCGATCCCGCGATGGTGATCGGCCCGGCGACCGAGATCGTCGCGGGCAACGGCAGGATTCTCACCGCCGGCGCCATCGACTGCCACGTGCACTTCATCTGCCCGCAGGAGATCGAGGCCGCGCTGGCTTCCGGCGTCACCACCCTCATCGGAGGTGGCACCGGCCCGGCCGAGGGGTCCAAGGCCACCACGGTCACGCCCGGCGAGTGGAACCTCTCCCGGATGCTGCTCGCGCTGGAGACAGCGCCGGTGAACACCCTGCTGCTGGGCAAGGGGAACACCGCGAGCCAGGAGGCGCTGACCGAGCAGTTGCGTGGCGGTGCCGGGGGGCTCAAGCTGCACGAGGACTGGGGCGCGACTCCCTCGGCCATCGACGCCGCGCTGCGCGCCGCCGACCGCAGTGGTGTCCAGGTCGCGATCCACACCGACACGCTCAACGAGGCGGGCTTTCTGGAGTCCACTCTGGATTCCGTGGCGGGCAGGTCGATCAACGCCTACCACGCGGAGGGAGCCGGCGGCGGGCACGCGCCGGACATCATCAAGGTGGCGGGCCACTCCCACGTGCTGCCCTCCTCGACCAATCCGACCAGGCCGCACACGGTCAACACCATCGACGAGCACCTGGACATGTTGATGGTCTGCCACCACCTGAACCCCTCGGTCCCGGAAGACCTGGCCTTCGCGGAGAGCCGCATCCGCCCGACCACCATCGCGGCCGAGGACGTGCTGCACGACCTCGGCGCGATCTCCATGATCGGTTCGGACGCGCAGGCCATGGGCCGGATCGGCGAGGTGGTAACCCGCACTTGGCAGACGGCGCACGTCATGAAACGCGGCAGGGGAGCGCTGCCGGGCGACGACGCCGCGGACAACCGACGCGCCCGCCGCTACATCGCCAAGTACACCGTCAACCCGGCGATCGCGCACGGCATCGACGGCTCCGTCGGATCCGTCGAGGTGGGCAAGCTCGCCGACATCGTGCTGTGGGAGCCGAAGTTCTTCGGAGTCCGACCGCACGCGGTGTTCAAGAGTGGATTCGCGGTGCGGGCCGCGATGGGCGACGCCAACGCCTCCATCCCCACACCGCAGCCGGTGCTGTCCCGCCCGATGTTCGGTGCCGAACCGCGCGCGGCGGCAGCGGGATCGGTGTCATTCGTGGCCCCCGAGACGCTCGGGACGGGGCTGGCGGAACGGTTGGGGCTGCGTCGAGAGCTCGTCGGGACCTCCGACACGCGTGCTGTGACGAAGCGGGACATGCGGCACAACGAGGCCACCCCTGACGTGCGGATCGATCCGGACAGTTTCGCGGTGCGGGTGGACGGTGAACTCGTCGAGCCCCAGCCGGTATCCGAGGTTCCCATGGCGCAGCGCTACTTCCTGTTCTGATGACACCCGCGATGTCCACAGTTTCACTCGCGACGCTCGCGCTCGCCGACTCACGGTTCCCCGGCGGTGGTCACGCGCACTCCGGTGGTCTGGAGGAGGCGGTGCACCGCGGCAACGTGTCCGGGCCGGAGCAGTTGGCCGAGTTCCTCCACGGGAGGCTGCACGGAGCCGGTGCGCAGGCGGCGGCCTTCGCCGCTGCCGCCGCACACGCCGCCGCCAGGGGAGTGCGTCCGGACCACTGGTCGCTGTTGGACGCCGAACTCGACGCGAGAACACCGTCGCCCGCCCAGCGCGCGGCGAGCCGTGCGCAGGGCCGGGGCACGCTTCGCGCGGGTCGGGCGGCGTGGCCCTCGCGCGCCCTCGACGAGCTGCTCGCCACAACGGGCAGTCCACATCATCCGATCGTGGTCGGTGTGCTGCTGGGGGCGGGCGCGTCCGGTTCACCGGCCGATGCCGCTTCCGTGGTGGCCTATCTGTCGGTCAGCGGTCCGGCGTCCGCCGCGGTTCGGCTGCTGGGGTTGGACCCGTTCGCGGCCAACGCGGCGGTCACCGCGTTGCGGGCCGATACCGAGCGCATCGCGGCGGAAGCGGCACGGACGGCGGGCCACCGGCCCGAGAGCCTGCCCGGTACCAGTTCCCCGGCACTCGATCTGCTCGCCGAACAACACCAACGACACCACCGGGAAGAGGTACGGCTCTTTGCAAGCTGAACACCAGCACCACGTACACGGCCAGGACGGCCATCGCCATCCGGTCGATTTCGACCCGACCGCCGCGGGCCCCGATCCGTTCGCGCCCACGGCCTCGGGCAGCAGGCCGGTGCGGATCGGCATCGGAGGTCCGGTCGGCAGCGGCAAGACCGCGTTGACCGCGGCGCTGTGCCGCACTCTCGGGGCCGAACTCGAACTCGCGGTGGTCACCAACGACATCTACACCACCGAGGACGCGGACTTCCTGCGGCAGGCGGGAGTGCTGGATCCCGGTCGGATCGAGGCGGTGCAGACCGGTGCCTGCCCGCACACCGCCATCAGGGACGACATCACCGCGAACCTGGACGCGGTGGAGCGGCTGCAGCAGCGTTACGCCTCGCTGGATCTCGTGCTCGTCGAGAGCGGCGGCGACAACCTCACCGCGGTGTTCAGCCGCGGGTTGGCGGACGTGCAGGTCTTCGTGGTCGACGTAGCAGGCGGTGACAAGGTACCCCGCAAGGGCGGGCCGGGTGTCACCACGGCTGACCTGCTGGTCGTCAACAAGGTGGATCTGGCCGAACGGGTGGGTGCGGACATGGCGGTCATGCTCGCCGACGCCCACCGGATGCGTGGTGAGCTGGCCGTGCTCGCGCAGTCGCTGACCGAGGATCCGGCAGCCTCGGCGGCTGCCGACTGGGTGAGGCGGCAGCTCGCGGAGCACCGAGCCGCCGTGGGGCCGAGCGCGGAATGAAGTCGGCCGCTTCGTTGACCGTCGAACTCGACGGTGCGGGCAACTCGGTGGTGCGGCGGTTGCGTTCGATGGCACCGCTGACCCTGGTGCCGCGCCGTCGTCGCACTCCCTCGACGGGAGGGGCGGTCGTGCACCTGGTGGGCTCGGCCACCTCGCCGTTGGGCGGGGACGATCTCACGCTGCGGGTCCGGGTCGGTGCCGGTGCTCGGCTGCTGTTGCGCGGTATCGCGGCTTCCCTGGCGTTGCCGGGGCACGGCCCCGGTGGCAGCCGCGGTTCGATCAGCATCGACGTCGAGGAGGGCGGCACCGTCGAGTACCTGCCCGAGCCCACGGTGGTGACCTCCCGCGCCGAACACCGTGCCGACCTCTCGGTGCGACTGGCCGACTCGGCGCGGGCCTGCTTCCGGGAGACGTTGGTGCTGGGGCGCACCGGGGAGGAACCGGGCGGATTGGTGACCACTACGAGCCTGGAGCGCGCGGGCAGGCCGCTGTTGCGACACACCTTCGAGGCCGGGCGGCAGCGGTTGCGTGCCAGTCACGCCCATCTCGGAGGTGCCCGGGTGCTGGCCAACGAGGTCGTGGTCTGGGGCCGGGATCCCGAGCCGCGTTCGGAGGTGGACTGGGCACTGCAGCCGTTGGCGGGTGGGGGATCGCTGACCACTGTGCTCACCGCCGACACGGTGACGGCTCGACGGCGGTTGGCCGAAGCCCGGGCGGTGCATCCGGCAGGGGACGATCTCACCCCGGTCGGGACGGCCGGTTGAATCCGCACCGCTCACTCAGTCGGCCCGCTCACCGGGCTCTTTGCTGTAGATGCTCACTCCGCCACAGAACGCGAAACCAGTTATGAGTACCTTGATCTCGCTCTGCGAGGCCGCGCCGCGCACCTCTCGCTCCACACCGCCCATGATCGCGGCGCACCGGTCCTCGATCCTGGTGCCCGGGGGCACGATGACCTCGATTCCGCCCATGATCGCGTAGCAGCGGATCTCGACCTCGTCCGCGTCGAGGTAGGCTTCCCGGAGGTCGATGCTGCCACCGCCCCAGAAGGCGAACGTGGCGAAACGCGGCGGCACGCGCCAGTGTCCGGCGCGCTCGGTGTAGCTCATGATCCCCACCGCCGTCCTGCCCGGAGTCGAGTCCGAGGTCGAGCCACGGGAGGACGTGCCGGTCCCCGCCGCTTTGCCGGTCTCGTCGGGCAGATCGCTGATCAGCGGTGCCAGCTCGCTGTAGGTTCGCGCGCGGTACGCTTCGGCGATCCGCTCGTCGAACTCGTTCAGCGTCAACCGACCTTCCTGCTGTGCCTGTCGCAGCAGGGTCGCGATCTGTTCCCTGTCGTCGTCTGACGCGCGCAAGTCGGGCGATTCGCTCGGCATGGCACAGAGCATACTTCCGAAGGCCGTTTCCGGGTGCTCCTGTCGCGGGTTGAGGTGCCGGGCGCCCGACCGTACCTTCAATGCGAGTTGTTTTCGTATTCGTTTGGTGATCGCAGTCTCATTCGGAGTAACGACATGCCTCGACGCAGCGCCCTCTGCTCGGTCGCAGCCCTCTGTTCGCTCGCGTTGGCCGCGCCGCTGGCCACCGGCCCCGGGGTCGCGCACGCGGCCGAACAGCCCCGAACCGACGGGAGCTTCTCCGCACTGACCTACAACGTGGCCGGACTGCCCGATTTTGTCTCCGGCAGCGACCCGGCGACCAACACACCGTTGATCAGCGAGCGGCTGCCGCACTACGACCTGGTCAACGTTCAGGAGGACTTCAACTACCACGACGAGCTGTACGCCGCCGACGACCACCGGCATCGCACCGAGACCAGTGGTCCCGCCGTCTTCGGCGACGGGCTCAACACGCTCTCCCGCGATCCGATCGCCGACTTTCGACGGATCACCTGGGACGAGTGCTACGGAACCGACTGCCTGACGCCGAAAGGCTTCAGCCACGCCCGGATCGAGCTCGCCGCGGGAACCGGGTTCGACCTGTACAACGTGCACGCCAACGCGGGAACCGACTCCGGCGATCTCGCGGCCCGTCGGTCCAACCTGGCACAGCTCTCCGAGTACATCCGGCGGAACTCGCGGGACAGGGCCGTGATCGTCATGGGCGACACCAACACCCGCTACACCAGGGAGGGTGACAACATTCGCCAACTGGTGGACGACAACGGGCTCACCGACGCCTGGGTGCGGCTCGAACGGGGCGGGAGCCGTCCCGCCGCCGGTGCCGCTCCGCTGGAGTGCGATCCCGACGCGCCGAGCGACTCCTGCGAGGTGGTGGACAAGATCCTGTACCGCGACGGGGGTGGTCTCGACCTCACGGCGGTCGACTACGGCAACGAGCACACCGCGTTCCTGGACGAATCCGGCGAACCGCTGTCCGACCACTTCCCGCACCGCGTCCACTTCGAATGGACCTCCACCGAGTAGGGGTTCGCCGCTCGGTTCGTCGAGGTGGCCGGGTGGCGGAACCTCTCGTGCGGCTCTCGCTGCGGGTGCCCCGACATCGGGTAGCGATACAACGTCGGGGCCGTCCTCGCGAGAGCCGCACGAGAGAACCCGCGGGTGGTCGGGCCGCGTGCGTGGGGTTCGGTGGTGCCGGTGCGCAGCGTCGGTGGCGTCGATTTCCCGCGAAATCGCCGCCGACCGCGCCGGGCGGGTGCTACCGCCGCGCGGCGGTGACGAGACGGGTTGCCACGGTCGACCGGGGCGATCCCAGCAACCTCCCGGTAGGAGCCCGTTCCACGCAGCGCCCCTCCGCCATCACCAGCACCTCGTCGGCCAACGGTGCCACCGCCGCCAGGTCGTGACTGATCAGCACGAGTCCGATCGCGGAACGTTCGGTGATCTCGCGCAGCAGCCCGAGCAGTTCGGACTGGTTGACCACGTCCTGCGCGGCCGTGATCTCGTCGCAGATCAGCACGGCCGGTTCGGCCAGCAACGCCCGGGCCAGGGCCGCGCGTTGCAGCTGGCCTCCCGACAGCTCGGCCGGACGCCGCTCGTGCGTGGCCTCGTCCAACCCCACGGAGCGGAGCGCACGTGCGCTCTCCTCCCGCGCCGACCGTCGGGTGCCACCCCGGTTCAGCCGGACGGTGCGGGCCAGTTGCCTTCCGACGGTGCGGAACTCGTCGAACGAGGCCCTGGCGTCCTGGTGTACGTACTGCACCGCGCCGCGCTGCCGTCTGCTCCGTAGGTGGATGTCGTTGTCCAGTACGGCGCCGTCGAGCTCGATCCGACCGGAATCGGCCGGGGTGAGCCCGGCGAGACAGCGTGCCAGCGTGGTCTTGCCCGCCCCGGAACGTCCCACGACGGCAACGCGGTGTCCCGGGGGAACGGCCAGTTCGGCCTCGTGCAGCAGCGGGACACCGGTGGGACTCGTACTGCGGAGACCGTCCGCCCGCAGACCACCCACCGAGGGCGACGGATCCGGTTCGGTGATTCCGCGTCCGGACACCGGGAGCCGTGGTTCGGCGGCGAGCAGCGCACCCGTGTACTCGTGCGCCGGCTCGCGCAGCACCCTTCCGGTGACTCCCCGCTCCACGACCTCCCCGTCGCGCAGCACCATCACCCCGTCCGCCAGTTCCCGCGCCAACCCGAGGTCGTGCGTCAGCAGCAGTACCCCGGTCCCCGTGCCGGTGAGCTCGCGCAGCGTGTCGACGGTTTCGGCCCGGGTCACCGTGTCCAGGCCACTGGTGGGTTCGTCCAGTATCAACAGTTCGGGTTCGATGATCAGCGCGTGGGCCAGGGCCACGCGCTGTTGCTGTCCCCCGGAGAGCTGGTGCGGAAACCGTCGCAGCAGGCGCTCGTCCGGGGGCAGGTGCGCCGATTCGAGCGCCCGGCGAACCGCATCGCGGCGTCGCTCGCGGGGCCGGTGGCTCGGTGGGGCCAGTTCACCGAGCACGCTGCCGATCCGCCGCGCCGGATTGAGCACCGCGGCCGGGTGCTGGGGCAGGTAGCCGATTTTCCGGGAGCGGGCGGCTCGCCGTTGCCGTTCACGCAGCGAGAGCAGATCCAGCCCGCGTAGCCGTACGTTGCCGGACAGCTCCACACCGCTGCCGTGCTCGCCCTGGGCGGCCAGCCCCAGTGTCGTCTTGCCACTGCCGGATTCCCCGAGCACGCACAGCGTTTCCCCGGGATTCACGCCCAGCGTCACGTCGTCGAGCAGGCGGGTTCCCGCCGCGTTCGCAGCCAGGCCGGTGATTTCGAGAAGTGATCGGTTCAACGTCGTACCGTCCGTCGGTTCGACAGACTCCGGTCCACCACGAGATTGACCCCCGTACACAGCGACACCAGCAGCAGTGCGGGGACGGTCACCGCCCACGGCTGGATGAACAGCGCGTCCCGGTTCAGTTCGATCAACACCGCCCAGTCGGTGGCCGACGAGGCCAGCCCGAGCCCCAGGAAGTTCGCCGAGGCCATCAGGTACAGCACCAGGTTGAGCCGGGACGCCGCGTCCACCAGCACCGGCCCGACCACCGAGCGGCCGAGATAGCCCAGCCTGATCCGGGCACACCCCTCGCCCTGCATGAGCATCGACTCCACCGCGGTGCTGGTCCCGGGACGCAGCGCGGCGGTGCGCGCTATCCGGACCACGGCGGGCAGCTGCAGCGTGGCTATCGCGAGTACCAGTGTCGTGGTGCCCCGCCAGCCTGTCGCCGCCAGCACAAGCAGCACCAGCAGTCCGGGCAGTGCCAGCAGGAAGTCCAGCAGCCGCAGCACCAGTCGGTCCGCCCACCGCCGTCGTCCCCCGGCGATTACCAGCGCGATCGGAACCCCGATCAGGTAGGACAGCAGCAGCGCGGCCGCGGCCATGGTCACGATGGAGGTGCCGCCGCTGAGCGCCAGCGCCAGCACGTCGCGCCCGAGTTCGTCGGTGCCCAGCGGATGTCCGGGGCCGGGAGGTGAGAGCGAACCACCCTCCGAGCGCGTCGAACCGGCCACCAGCGGTCCGAGGAACGCCGTCAGCACCGGCACCAGCAGCAGGATCCAGCCGACCGGTGTGATCGGGAAACGGTCTCGTGATCGGTTCAAGACGCACTCCGGTGTCGCGGTACAAGCCGGTACGCGGCGATGTCGGCGAGCAGGTTGACCGTCACCGTCGTGCCCGCGAACACCAGCGCGTAGCCCTGGACCGTGGGCAGGTCGCGAGCCATCACCGCGTCGACGAAACCCGAACCCAGTCCGGGAAGGGCGAACAGCGCTTCCACGACCACCACGCCTCCCAGCAGGCCGTCCACGGTGCGCGCGAGCTGCTGTACCGATGGTCCTGCCGCGTTCGGCAGCACGTGCTTGAACAGCAAGGTGCTTTCCCGCAGTCCGTGCGTACGGACGTGCCTGGTGTACTCCGCGGTGTTGGCCTCGGCCACCCCGATCCGGATCTGCCGGGCAAGCGCGCAGAGTTGTTTGCACACCAGCACGACCACCGGCAGCACCAGCACCGCGGGGTGCGTCGCCAGCGAGGTCCCGGAAAGTCCGGCCGCGGTGGCGGGCAACCAGCCCAGCCGCAGTGAGAACAGCGCCACCAGCAGCAGTCCCAGCGCGAACTCCGGTATCGAGTCGAGCACCACGATGACGGAGTTGACCGTCCTGTCCAGCCGTGAGCTCTGGCGCAGCCCGGTGGTGACTCCGATGAGCAGCGCCAGCGGCACGATCACGGCCAGTGCGACACCGGTGAGCACGGCTGTGGTGGCCAGTCCGTCGGCCAGCTCGGCGGTGACCGGCGCGCCGGTCAGCAGCGAGGTGCCGAGATCCCCGTGCGCCAGACCTCCGAGCCAGGCCAGCAGGCGCCGCACGAACGGTTCGTCCAGGCCCAGCTGCTGCCGCAGCGCCTCGATCTGCTCCGGGGTGCCGTGCTTGCCCAGGATCACCACCGCGGTGTCGCCGGGCAGCAGCGCGCTCAGCGCGAAGACCGCCACGGTGACACCGAGGATCTGCAGTACCGCGACCGCCACCCGTCTCGGTACGTACGCGAGTGTCAACCCAGTTCGGCCTCGTCGAACCTGGCCCAGCGCGTCGAGTTCGGCGTGGCCGCGCGCAGACCGCTGACCTGCTTGGACACTCCGACGTTCCAGTTGCTGAATCCCCAGACCATCATGCCGCTGTGGTCGCGTGCGTGCCGCTGTGCCTCGGTGAGCAGTTCGTCGCGCTTCCGCTCGTCCGGCGTGGCGACGGCCTCGTCGTAGCGGTTATTGAACTCGGACGAGTCGTAGCCGGTGTAGTTGGCGCTGACCGACGCCTCGCGCAGTCGTTTGGACAGGTAGCTGGTGATCGGCAGCGTCGCCGTCCTGGTGTGCCCGGCGACGCCCTTCTTCTTGATGTCCGAGTAGTGGGTCTCGGATGGGCCGACCCGGGGGGTGACCTTCAGACCGATCTCGCCGAGCTGCTCGGCGATCAGGTTCGCGGCCGGTTCGAAGTAGGGGTCGGCGGAGCTGGTGTTCAGCTCGAAGTCGAGCCCTTCCGCCCCGGCCTCGCGCAGCAGGCCCCGGGCGTGGTCCACATCGCGTTCGCGTTGCGGAATCTCATCCGGGTAGTACTTGAGTCCCTTGCCGAACAGGTCGTTGCCGAGCTTGCCGCGCTCGTTGAGCACGACCTTGACCAGCGCCTCGCGGTCGACGCCCGAGAGCACCGCGCGCAGGACCCGGCTGTCGTTGAACGGTGGCCTGTCCACCTTGAACGCCACCGCCTGCATGGTGCTGTACGGCGCGGCCAGGATCCTCGCCCCGCTGTCGTCGTCCACGGTCGAGACCGAGTTGGCGCCGATGTCGTGCGAGTAGTGCACCTGCCCGGACAGCAGTGCCGATACCCGTGCGTCCTCCTCGTTGACGGACACGAATTCCAGTTCGGCCGGTTTCGGGGCGCCGTTCCAGTGGTCGGCGAACTTCTCGAACACCGCCGATTCGCCGGTCTCGAACGAGACGAACCGGAAGGGGCCGCTGCCGATCGGCTTGCCGAAGTCCGTGGTGCCCGCGGGCACGATCTCGGTGGCGGGGGCGCCCATCGCGGTGGGGAAGGTGAAGTCCGGTTCGGACAGCACCAGGACGAGTTCGCGGTCCGAGTTCGCCTTGCTGGATTCGAAATCCACTCCCGACAACTGGGGTTGGGCGGGGGAGCCGGTGGCGGGATCGGCGATGCGTCGGTAACTGTAGAGCACGTCCTCGGCGGTCACCGGCTTGTTGTCGTGGAACCTGGCCTCGCGTAACCGGATCCGCCACCGTTTGCCGGTCTCGTCGGGTTCCCACGACTCGGCGAGGCGAGGGATGGGGCTCATGTCCTGGTCGTAACCGAGCAGGGTGTCGAAAAGCGCCTTCGATCGGGCCTGGTCGACGAAGAGGGTGCTGGTGTGCGGATCCAGTGATTCCCGGTCCCCGGAGGTGGAGAACGCCACCCGCAGCCGGTTGTCGCTCGAACTCGCGCCCGTGTTCGCACCGCAGGCCGCGAGTGGGCCGAGTGCCAGGGCGCCCAGTGTCGTCGACAGCACCCGTCTTCTGCTGATACCTCCCGCGTTCACGCCGAGGTCTCCTTTCCTTCCGATAGATTCGGCTCGCTCGATCGAGCGAGCAGCCCGCGCCGCCGCATCGCCGCGGCGCCGCTGCCGCCGGCGAGCCCCACCAGGAGCAGCGCCAGCCAGGGCAGCCATCCCAGCGCCGAGCCGCTGAAGCCGTCGAGCAGGCTGCCTGCCAGCCAGCTCACCGCCGCGGCCACGACGCTGGCAACCAGGTAGTAGAAGCCGTAGTACGTGCCCGCCAGCCGTTCACTGCCCACGATGGGCAGCAGTTCCATGGCGAAGGGGTTGGTGACGGCCATGCCCACGGTGAACAGCACCGTGCCCAGCAGTACCGGCAGACAGGCCAGCGCGATCCCGAGCCAGGAGTCGTCGCCCGCGCCCGAGTGCGTCGGGATGAACGGGTTCGTGAGCAGAACCGGTAGGAAGGACGCACCCATGCAGAACAACCCGGTCGACACCGAGCGTCCCGCACCCCAGTTGCGGCGGCACCAGTCGGTGATCCGCACCTGCCCGAACACCCCGATCAGCGTGGAGACCACGAACACGGCGGCGATCGACCAGGACAGTCCGGAGACGCGTTGAATCTCCAGCGGCATCGTCAGGTACAGCTGGTTGTACAGCGCGAAGTAAGCCGACAGCGACAGCGTAAAGGCCACGAAACGGCGGTTGGTGATCACCTCCCGCCAGCTGCCCAGCACACCGTTCTCCTGCCGCTCGATGTCCCGGTGTGGCAGTACCGCCAGCTGCGCGACCGTCAGCACCGCGAAGGCGACGCAGGCCGAGGTGGCGATCAGCCGGAAGTCGACGCTGAGCAGCGCCGCACCGAGCAGCGGTCCGACCAGGGTGCCCGCGTGGGCGAACACGTTGAACACCGCGAACGCCTCCGCCCTGTGCTCGCCCGCCTCGTGGATGAGGTAGGTGCGCACAGCGGGGTTGAACAGCGCACCGGCGAGCCCGGTGAGCACGGCGGCGACGATCAGGCCGGGCAGCGAGGTGAACAGCCCGAACGAGCCGAAGGCCACCACGCGCAACGCGCAGCCCGTGATGATCATCGGTCTGCATCCCAGCCGGTCGGCCGCGGTGCCGCCGACGAGGAACATGCCCTGTTGGCTGAGGTTGCGGATTCCCAGCACCAGCCCGATCACGGCCGCGCCGTACCCCAGCTGCCCGCTCATGTACGAGGCCAGGAACGGCAACAGCATGTAGAAGCCGAGGGTGATGCCGAACTGGTTGACGACCAGCAGTCGTGCCGCGGGTGACAACCCGCGGAAAGCGGCTCCGCTCAAGACAGTGCACCGTCCTGTCCGCACACCGGGCAGTCGGTTCCGGCGGTACGCCCCGGGCACGGGTCGGCCACGCGGCGGGACCTGCTCCAGCGGGCGGTCCCCTCGTGGCGCTCGTCCTCCCGATCGAGCGGACGCCGCTCTCCCCGCGTGGTGTGCAGTCCGTTGCGATCGACGAACTCGTCGTCGTAGATGGTTTCCCAGTAGCGGTGTGGACCGTCCGGGAAGACGCCCACGATCCGGTCCGGCCCGATCCCGGCCGCGTACCAGGCCGAGACGAGAGCGACCGCGCCGGTACTCCAGCCCCCGCTGACGAAGTTTCCCCGGGCCAGTTCCCGACACGTCCGCGCCGCCTCGGCCGGGCCGACCCAGTGCACCTCGTCGAACCGGTCGTAGGCGACGTTGTCCGGATGGATACTGCTTCCCAGGCCCCGCATCAGGCGTTTCTCCGGTGGTTCGCCGAACAGGGTGGAACCGGGGGAGTCGACTCCGACGATGCGGACGTCCGGCCGGTGCGGGCGGATGGCGGACGCGATACCGGCGCTGTGACCACCGGTGCCAACACTGCAGACCACCGTGTCCAGTCGGTCGAGCTGGTTCAGCAGCTCTCGACCGAGGGGTTCGTAGCCCGCGGCGTTGTCCGGGTTGTTGTACTGATCCGGCCAGAAGGATCCCGCGTGCTCGGCCAGCAGCTCGTTCACCCTGTCGCGGCGTGCCCGTTGCCAACCGCCTCGCGGGTGCGGTTCTCCGACGATCTCGACCCGTGCGCCGTAGGCGCGCAGCAGCGCCAGCGTCAGCGCGTCGATCTCCCGGTCGGTCACCAGGATCACCGGGTGGCCGAGTGCGATTCCCACGTAGGCCAGTCCGATACCCAGGGTTCCGCTGGTGGACTCCACGATCGTGCCGCCCTCGGCGAGCTCGCCGCGGCGGCGTGCTCCGGTCACCATGGACAGTGCCGCTCTGGCCTTCATGCCACCGGGGGAGAGTCCTTCGAGCTTCGCCCAGAACCCCGGCTGCGGATCGGGAAGCGGGGTGGTGACGCGCAGCAGTGGGGTGTTGCCGACCAGTTCGGAGAGGGAGTGGTACTTCCTGTCGCCGGGTACGCGCTGCGGATCGTTCACACCGCACCACCTTCGGTGCGACGCGCCGTCCGAGAGGGTGGCGGGGCGGTGTCCGTCTCAATGCGCTCGTCGGCCCGCGATGGGGTCGTGGCCGGGTAGGTGTGGATGTCACCGGCCTCGCCGGTCAGCCAGAAGAACGGGTACGGCTCCGCGGACAGGGCGGCCACCTCGTCGCCGAGCAGTTCCCGGAAGACGGCGCTGCCGGTCTGCGCGAACACCACCAGCGGTACGCCGCTGTCGCGGCAGTGCGCCGCGATCTCGTCGAAGGTCCCGTTGCCGAGCACCATGCCGGAGGCCAGCACCGCTCCCGCCTCGTTGATCACCTCGGAGTGCTCGGTCCGGATGGGGTCGCCCCATTCGGTGTGTCCACCCTTGAGGTCACAGGGGACGTAGTCGAAGCCGCGTCCGGTCAGCGCCGCCAGCAGCGAGTTCACCACGCCGATCACCGCCACCGGACCGGTCGCCCTCTCGGGCAGCAGGTTCGCCACGATCTCGGCCCGTGCGGTCGACTTCCGCAGCGAGTCGCCGGCCGGGACACGCACGGTTCGGGCAGCGGGATGGGAGGTGTGCGGCCGGAGCCAGGTCAGATACGCGTCCAGCGCGGCGACCCGCACCGCCGTCACGGGGTGTCGGAGCAGCTCGTCGACACTGCTGCCCGCTATCCCGGTGAGCGCTCCCGCGTGGAGTTCGCCGGGCTCGGTGGCGCAGGAACCGACCACCTCGCCGACACGGATGCTGAGCACCGAGTTCACGTACCCCGTGCTTCTGCCGCTGTGCCGTGCGCTCTGTTCGGTGCGGAACGCCACCGAGGCGGTCGTTCGCCGTGGGGTGTTCTCGTCGGGGAGCCCGTTCGCTGCTGTGCGGGTGCGCCGGATCAGGTCGTCCAGCACGGTGCGATGAGGATCCGGAGAAGATAAGTCCGCAGTAGACATAGGTGTCTCCGCGCGTCCCGGTTCGCTCCGGGGAATCGGAGGAGTCGGCCGCGACTGTTGGCGAGAGGTCGTTCAGGCGCGCACGCCGAGTGGGTCGGGTGTCAGCGCGAGTGCGTCGCGGCTTCCGCGACGGGACGGCTCGAACGGTGTCGTGCTCGCAACTCGGTGCGGCAACGTCGTTACCTCCTCCGGGGCTCCGCGACCCCGTACGAATCGGCACGACGGCGGCAGTCTCCTGACTCGTGGTTCCTCACCGTCCACCGCCTTCCCGTCGACTCACTCGACAGTGGCATGTTGGTGGTGGCTACCCACTCACAGTGGCGGGACCGTGCCGGAGTCGCACCGGCTTCCTGGACGCCGTCGTTCGGTTGTTCCGGAGTCAGACGTTCACAGTCCGTAGATGCCCTGTCAAGGTGCGGCAGATCACGACATCGCGGCATCCGAGAATTTTTCCAGCTCAGCGGGGTGTGTTCGGCCACCCGTACGAACGAATTCGATGCAACTATTGTGCAACAGACATCGCATGGCGACTGCCGTGTTCGTTCGAGCCGTTCGAGAACTCCCGAAGGAGCGAGATGACCGAGGAGACCCGGGTGGTGGGGGAGTACGTGGTTCGCCCCGCGGAACCCGCCGACGTCGAGGGTGCGCGCACCCTGATGCTGGACACCTTCTACCGGGTGCTGGGACACGGTTACGTGCCGCGGTGGCACGCCGACGTGATCGACATCGAGGGAACCTACTTCCGCACTCCGGGACACGCGCTGTTCGTCGCCGTGCGCGGCGAGCGGGTCGTGGGCACCGCCTCGGTACGCGCCGACGGCCCCAAGAGTCCGCCCCACCCGGCATGGATCGCCGAGCGCTACCCGTCCGGCCCCACGGCGCAGATCTTCCGCACCTACGTGGACCCGGAACACCGCAGGCAGGGTCTGGCCACCGAACTGGTTCGGTCGGCCTGCTCGTTCATCGCCTCCGTACCCGGCTACGAGTCGATCTATCTGCACACCAACCCGGCCATCGACGGTGCCGAGCCCTTCTGGCGCGCCATCGCCAAGGAGGTCCACGACGCCAGGCGGGATCCCGGGCACGGTTCCACGGTCCACTTCGAGATTCCCATCGCGTGAATTCGTTGACTTCGTGCTCTCCAGTCACCGCTCTGCGGGATCCCGCGCGGGCTCTCGTGCCGTGAGCACGGTGAGCCCCGGCAGAGCATTAGCGGACGGCTGATCCGAGCACTTTTCGTTTTCCACGGTGCCGTGCACACACGGTGGGGCGGGCGGACACTCGAGGGCGGGCCTCACGGCCGGGATGTCGTTCCCGGAACCTCCGGAGCTCACGCCGCGGGTGAGCTCCGTGCCGGGTGGGCATATACGGGTGACGACTCGGGTCGTGCAGGTCGTCGTGTCCCGGCGGCCGGAGCTGATGATGAGCGAAGTGGAGAACGGACCCGGTATCAGGGCCGACGCGGAGGAACTGATCGGCAGGTTCGGCGCGTCGCTTTGGGAGTACGCCGTCTACACCCTCGACCCGTTCGGGGTCGTGTCGACCTGGAACCCCGGAGCGGAGCGAATCACCGGTGCCTCGGCGGCGGAGGTAATCGGGCGCAACATCTCGGTGTTCTACACCGCCGAGCAGCTCGCCGCGGGCGAACCGGAGGAACTGCTCGAACGGGCCGCCCGGTTCGGCAGCCACACCGACGAGGGCTGGCGGGTGCGCAAGGACGGCACCAGGTTCTGGGCGCACGTGACCACCATCGCGCTGTGGTCCAGTGCGGGGACGCTGCGGGGTTTCGCCCGCGTCACCAGGGACGACACCGAGCTGCACTCCAGGCTGGAGCGTTCGCTGCGTCAGTTCCGCGACTTGTTCGGACTCACACCGGTCGGTATCGGCGTGTTCGACCGGTACGGTTACGTGCTCGACTCCAACCCGGCGCTGCGCGAGCTGCTCGGATACGACCAGAACGAGATGCGCGGCGCGCACATCGCCAACATGGTCCACCCGGACGAGCCGGGCAGGGAACCGTTGCGTCGGGCGTTCCGCTCCGGGAACCCGCCGAACGAGGACCTCACTCAGGAGTGGTCCATGATCCGTGCCGACGGACGACGGGTGATCTGCGAACTACACATCGCGAAATCTGTTCGCGCCAGCGGGGAGTCGTTCTGGCTGGCGGTGTTCCAGGACGTTACCGAACGCCACCGGCGCGCGGAGGAATGGCGCTACTGGGCGACGCACGACAGCCTGACCGGACTGCCGAACCGAGCGGCGGTCAACGAGCTGCTCAGCGGAACCGACACGCGTGGTTTCGCGATGCTGTACTGCGACATCATCAACTTCCGGCGGATCAACGAATCACTGGGGTTGCGCGCGGGGGACGAGCTGCTCATCGAACTGGCCAAGCGGATGCGCAGCGACCTGCCGAGGGACTGGCTGGCCGCCCGGATGGCAGCGGACGAGTATCTGATCGTGTGCCCCGAGCCCGCCACGGTGGGGGGAATCGATACGATCGCCGACACTGTCGGCGAGCTGTTCCACCGTCCCGTGTACCTGCGCGGACACCCACCGATCCGGGTCTCCGCCTCCATCGGCATAGCGGTGGGCGACGAGACCACCTCCACCGTCGACGACCTGCTGCGTTCGGCAGGCGCGGCCGTTATGGAAGCCAAGGCGAACGAGCGCAGGCGGATCTCGGTCGCCGGACCGGGGACCATCTCGGAGATGGACCGCAAAGTGGAGCTCGAGAGCGAGCTGCGCGCGGCGATCGAGTCCGACGAGCTGACGCTGTTCTACCAGCCGATAGTCCGCGCGAGCGGCGCGATCGTGGCCGCCGAGGCACTCGTTCGCTGGCGCCATCCCAGTCGGGGGCTGCTCAGCCCCGACACTTTCCTGCCGGTGGCCGAGAGCGCCGATCTGCTCGGGGAACTCGACCGGTGCGTACTGCGCACGGCCATGCGTGACGCCGCGGACTGGCCCGTCAAGCCCGACGGGAAGCAGGCAGCGGTGTCGATCAACCTCGCCGAACTGTCACCCGGCGATCCGGATTTCGCGGCCACACTGGACACGATCGAGGCAGAGACCGGGCTCGACCGGCGGCACGTGGTCATGGAACTGCTGGAAACCTCGTTGATCAACCTCTCCGACCGGGGGAGAAGGACCATGCGCGGACTCACCGAGCAGGGGTTGCGGTTCGCCGTGGACGATTTCGGCACCGGGTATTCCTCACTGGCGCGGTTGCGCGAACTTCCCATCGACGTCATCAAGATCGACCGGGGTTTCGTCACCGATGTCGCGAACACCCGGGCCGACCTCATGGTCATCAAGGCGATCGCCGATCTGGCCAAGGCGATCGGGTGCACCTGCACCGCGGAGGGAGTGGAAACGTTCGAGCAGTTCGAGCTGCTGCGTGACGTCGGTGTGCACACTTTCCAAGGGTGGTTGTTCGCGCCCGCGATGCCTTTGACGGAACTCAAGACGCTACTGGCGGCGGGTCCGCTCGAGCAGCGGACCGGCGAGAACGCGTGAGCGGGAACCCGGTCACCGGAGTTCCCGCCCACCCCGCCCCGCCACTCGAGCAGCCCTACCTACCCGATCTCGGGGCACCCGCGGCGAGAGCCGTGCGAGAGGTTCCGCCCCGACTTCGGCGCGGTGTCAATTTCTCGCGAAATCGCCGCGCCGGCCCAACAGACGAGGCACCGACTCACGTGACGGCTAACCGGCCATCCGAGCGATCCCGTCGGGCACTCGTTACATCAGCAGCCGGGGCGCTGCGCGTCGGCGGGATCGAGAGCGTTGAACACCAGCTGCTGTGCCGTTCCGTTGTAAGAGATACCGATGTGCTCGGTCAGGTCGATGGCACAGAAGTCCTGCAGCGTCAGGTTGGTCACGTTGGGACCGTCTTCCAGGAAGGAGGAAGTGTAGGGCGTGACCACCTCGTCGTACCTGGTGGCGATGTTGGTGTAGTCCACGCCCGGCACCGTTTCACCGTCCGAGTTCAGCTCCGTGATGAAGTCGGATCCCGCCAGTTGCTGCGTGCACGAGGCGCACGGGGGCTGCCCCTCGGGCAGGAATCCGGCCAGTTGGTCGAGCCCGTACAGCGTGGTGCCGTGGTTGGACGGAACGAGGCCGACGAGCGAATCCACTTCGGAAGCGCCGCCGAGGTTCTCGATGTAGTACCTGGGCATCATCCCGCCCTGGGAGTGTCCGACGATGTCCACCTCCTCCGCCCCGGTGGCGGCGAGCACCCGGTCGACGAACCCGCTCAGCTCCCGGGCGGAACGGGTGATCTCGCCGGTTCCCTTGATAGCGCTGTCCGCGCCGCCGCCGTAGTTCAGCGAGAACACGCAGTAGCCGCGTTCGGCCAGTTCCGGTGACAGCTCAGCCCAGTTGTCGTACCGATTCTCGAAGGTCCCGTGCACCAGCACCACCGGATTCGGATGCTCGTCACCCGGTTCGCACGAGAAATCGTTCGATCCGGCTGGTACGGCGTTCGGGTGCTGCTGCGAGTACGCGAACGCGCTCAGGAAGTCGTCCTGTCGTGGGCCGGTTTCCACCGCGGTGTCCTCGGCACTGGAAACACCCGTCATCCCGATTCCGGTGACAGTGGCCAGTGCCAGGGCACCCGTGCCCGCCACCAGACCGCGCGCTAGTCGCGCCGCTCGGTTCATCCTGGCTCCTCTCGAATTCCCGGTCGTCCGAAGCGCACTGGGTGAAACCGTGTTTGCGTGCGGCGACCGAGGATTTTCAGGTCGCCGTTTTCGCTCCGACTCCCGAACCGAAACCCGGTTTTCCTCGTGGGACGGCGCCGAGTCGTTGGATGCGTGAAACGGCGAGTTCAGCGTCCGAGTACGAGGGAACCGGTTCAATGCTCCAAACGAGTGGAAAGCGACCAGCGGAGCGGATTCGCTCGCTTTTCTGTCATTTCGCGGACAACTCCGGATTCCGGTTATGGCAACCACGTGCCAACAGCGCGGTTTCGCGCACCGGAGTGAGTCCGGTGCGGACCCTGTTTGTCACCGGGATTATGGATCGTTTCCGGCACGGCGGTTTTCGGTTGTGCGGAGATCCCTTCGGCAGTAGCTTCCCGCCACGGGCTTCGGTGTGGCGAGGACCGGATTGTTCGGGAGTCGCGTGTGGACCTGATGTGTCGATTCGGATTCCCGTCCCGCTTCGGTGCACCGGCCACGAGTGCTCCGCTGCCGCGCAGGGTGTCTCTCGCGAGATCCCGTTCACGACTTCGACCAGCCGGAGGTGTCGGCATCCCATGACGAGCCCCGATCAGCTGATCCCATGACAGCGGTCCCCAGTGACACCGCTCCCGTCGGGACGAGCCCGGGACGGTCCCCCGTGACGGTGCTGACCGTGGTGGCGCTCGTCGGCTTCGTCACGGCGCTGGACAACACGATCGTCGCGGCCGCCGCGCCCTCCGTGGGACGTGACCTGGGAATCGGCCTCGCGACACTGCAGTGGGTCAGCATCGCCTACATGCTGCCCTACGCAGGGTTGGTACTGGTCGCGGGAACCGTGCTCGATCGACTCGGGGATCGTGCGCTGCTGGCCGGTTTCGGTGTGTTCGTGGCCGGAGCCGTGGTCTGCGGCGCGGCGGGCAGTGCCGTCCCGTTGCTGCTGGGACGGGCCTGTCAGGGAGTCGCCGCCGCCTTCATCGTGCCGGGGACGCTGCGACTGCTGCGCACCGAACTCCCGGAACGGCTGCGCGCCACCGCCGCCGCCACCTGGACCGCGGCCCTGGCCGCCGCGCTGGCACTCGGTCCCTGGCTGGGGGGTGTGGTTTCGCAGTACCTGCACTGGAGCTGGATCTTCTACGGCAATCTGCCGTTCGTGCTGCCCGCCGTGGTGCTGGTCTCGCTCGGGACCTCCCAAGGAGACCGGCGGCGCGCCGCGAAGGTGCGCCTGCCCGCCGCGCTGGCGGTGACCACCGGACTGGTGCTGCTGACATCGGCACTGGTGACAGCTTCGGAAACCGGCACGGATCCCTCGTGGTCAGTGCCGCTGGGAGTGCTCGGCGCACTGCTGCTCGTGGGGTTCGTGCTCGGTGAGCGCCGTGCCGCCGACCCCCTGGTTCCGCGGCGGCTGTTGCGCGGGCGGGTGTTCCCGGGAGCCAACGTGCTGTTGCTGCTGTGGGGGATCGGCATCAGCGGAGTGGTCTTCTTCACACCGCTGGTGCACCAGAGTTATCTCGGGCTGGACCCCGGTACGGCCGGTCTCCCACTGGTGGTGGTCGCGTTCGGGGTGACCGCCGCGACACCGCTGGTGGGGCCGGCGGCCCGCGGGTTCGGCACACATCGGGTGGTCGCCTGCGGGCTCGGTGTGGTCGCGCTGGGGCTGTTCGGACTCGCCGCGGTCAACACCGTCGCCGCGATACTCCCGCGCGTCCCGGCGCTGTTGCTGATCGGTGCGGGGTCGGCCTTCACCGCCCCGATCACTTCCCACGCGTTGGACCGCAGTGACGAGGACGACGCGGGGACCGCCTCCGGGGTGCTCACAGCGTCCCGGGAACTGTCCAGCGCTTTCGGGGTGGCGGTCGTCGGACTGGTCGTTTCCACCGTGCTGCGGCACCGGATCGCAACCGGCAGTCCGGAACCGGCCGCGCTGGCCGCGGGCTACACGCACGGAGTCCTGCTCGCGGCCTCGCTGCAGGTGATCGCGGCGGTACTGGCCTGGTCACTGCTGCGACCCGTTTCCACCGACACCCCCGCTCCGGGGGCGCGACCGACGAGTCGAGTGAAGAATTCGAGGCGATGAGCTCTTGTCGATACGAAGAACCCTACGCGTTGCCGGACGAGCACTCGCGTTATCACTCGTACTGGTGATTTCGCAGCTCCCCGTCGCGACAGCCCCCGGGGTCGCGGCCGACTCCGGCGGTGACAACGGCCCCGATACCGAGCTCTTCTCGTCCGGTCTGCCGTCCTGGGTGCACGACGGTTCCGGCGCACGCGGCGAGCCCGCCGACAACGGTGCGCGGGTCGTCTCGCGCAACTGGGTGGGGCAACGAGCACTGGACCTGGGGATCCGGTCCCCCTCGCTGGCGGATGTCGGGATGGTGCGGGTGCTGCTGCCCCCCGGCTGGCGCGCGCAGCCCTCGAAGGAATGGCCGGTGCTCTACCTGCTGCACGGCTGCTGTGAGCCGGCCGACTACCGGTCGTGGACCGAGTTCACCGATGTTCGCCGGTTCGTCGCCGACAAGCCCGTCATGGTGGTCATGCCCAGTGACGGCTCCGCGGGGATGTACAGCCAGTGGCGCAACTTCGGGATGGCGACCGTCCCGGACTGGGAGACCTTTCACCTCACCGAGGTGCGGCAGATCCTCGAACGCAACTACAACGCGGGGACCCGCAGAGCGGTCGCCGGTGTCTCCATAGGTGGTTTCGGGGCGATGCACTACGCGTTCCGGCGTCCGGACATGTTCCGGGCGGCCGCCTCCTACAGCGGCATGCTCCACACCACCGGTCCGTTCGTGCCCGAGATCGTCAAGGGAATCCTCATCCGCGAGGGATACTACGACTGGAGGGCACTCTGGGGAGACGATCGGGCCAACCGGGAGCTGTGGCGCGCCCACAACCCCTACAACAACGTCGGCGCGCTGCGCGGCACCGATCTCTACGTGTCCGGTGGTAACGGCATCGGTGGACCACTGGACCCGAAGCCGAAGTTCGACGCCCTCGAACCGGCGGCGCTGTACACCTCGAAGCTGTTCGTGCGCGAGCTGCGGACCAACGGTATTTCCGTGACGACGGACTTCTACGGCCGGGGAACGCACAGCTGGCCGTACTGGGAACGCGCACTGCACCGTTCCTGGCCGATGCTCACGGCGGACCTCTACGAGTGACCGGGAATCTCTCTACCGGTGACCGGGAAACGTGCCCCGCGCGAGGCCGCAGGGCATCCTCCCGGCGATTTCGCGAGAAATTGACACTAAGGGTGCCCTCGGCAGGACTCGAACCTGCGACACCCGCCTCCGGAGGGCGGTGCTCTATCCGCTGAGCTACGAGGGCTTTGCTGTTGAACTTCCCAAAGCCTAACCCATACCGTGCCGGGGTTCGACGGTGGGGGTGATCGGGTAGTCGTGACCAGCGTCGCGGCTACCCGCGCCTCGGAGCCCGCGCCTCGTCGCCGAGTCGGTCCTGTCCGTTCGTTTCGGTGAGGCAGCTCGCGGGTGCGTGTTCACGTTCGCGCGGTGCCGTGGTTCGCGGGTCGGGCCCGGGTGTTCCGTGCCTTCCTTCCGGGTATCCGGAATCGGGTGTCCAGCTTCGGGCCTCCCACGCGAGTGGCCCGCCTCGGGCTTCTCCGGCCAGCTCTCTCGGTCGGCCACCCCGTTGGGTACCCCTCCGTGAGTGATGTCACCCATGCGGTGCGTATTTCTTGTTGCGTCGACTTATGCATATGTCACTATGTGTCCGTCGGAAGTCATTCGGGAGGTGCGGCTGTGGGACACGGTCACGGACACGGCGGAACCGGAGAAGCGGCCGCCAGTGCCTCGGGACGTTACGTGCGCAGACTGGCGCTGTCCCTGCTCGTACTGCTGGCGTTCCTGGTCGTCGAGGTCGTCGTCGGCTTCATGACGTCCTCGCTGGCCCTGCTCTCCGACGCGGGCCACATGCTCACCGACGTGCTCGGCATCGGAATGGCCCTGGCCGCCATCACCGCCGCACGTCGGACCTCCGGTTCCAGGAGCACCTTCGGGCTCTACCGGGTGGAGGTGCTGGCCGCCCTGGCCAACGCCGTGCTGCTGTTCGGTGTGGCGGGATACATCCTCTACGAGGCGATCGGGCGCCTGGCGAGCCCTCCGGAGATCCCTGGGCTGCCGATGATGCTCACCGCCGCGGCCGGGCTGGTGGCCAATCTCGTGGTGTTCGCGCTGCTGCGACGCGGCGCGGACGAGAGTCTCAACGTGCGCGGCGCCTACCTGGAAGTGCTCGCCGACACGGTCGGTTCGGTCGGTGTGCTGATCGGCGGTGCGCTCACCTGGGGATTCGGGTGGGGACTGGCGGATCCGATCGTGGCCGTGGCAGTGGGACTGTTCGTGCTGCCCCGGACCTACAAGCTGGCACGACAGGCGCTGCGCATTCTGGTGCAACAGGCACCGGAAGGGGTCGACGTCGAGCGGATGCACGGTGATCTCGTCGACATAGAGCCGGTGACGGAGGTGCACGATCTGCACGTGTGGACGCTGACCTCCGGCATGGAGGTGGCCTCGGCGCACCTCACCACGGTCTCCGAAGCCGACCACTGCGACGTGCTGGCCAGTGCGCAGCGGCTGCTTTCCGAGCGGTACCACATCGAGCACGCGACCCTGCAGATCGAGCCGCACGACCGCACCACCGGCTGTCATTCTCTCAGATGGTGAGACCATGTTCGCCCGGTCCGTTCCGGAACCCACTGTCCCGGCCACCCGCTCGTTAACCAGCGGCATTGCTTTCTTAGACTTCATCAGGTGACACCAGCCGCGCTTGCCGAACTCGTCCGAACGACCGCTGCCGACGTCCTGTCCGCCCGAGGGGTGGACACCTCGGTGCTGCCGGAGAAGGTCACGGTCGAGCGTCCCCGAAACCCGGAGCACGGCGACTACGCGACCAACCTGGCCATGCAGGTCGCCAAACCGGCCGGTCTCAATCCCCGGGAGCTGGCGGGGTGGCTCGCCGAATCGCTCGCACAGCGCGACGAGATCACCTCCGCGGAGGTGGCGGGACCCGGTTTCCTCAACCTGCGGCTCGCCGCCGATGCCCAGGCGGCCATCGTCCGCGACGTGCTGACCAGGCAGGCGGCCTTCGGTGCGGGTGAGCTCTACAGCGGGCTGCGAGTCAACCTGGAATTCGTCTCGGCCAATCCGACCGGACCCATTCACCTGGGGGGAAGTCGTTGGGCCGCCGTCGGTGACGCGCTCGGGCGCGTGCTCACGGCACAGGGCGCCGAGGTGACCAGGGAGTACTACTTCAACGACGCCGGTGCGCAGATCGACCGCTTCGTGCGGTCACTCGTCGCCGCCGCGCTGGGCGAGGAGATCCCCGAGGACGGTTACGGCGGGGAGTACATCGCCGAGATCGCCTCCGAGGTCGTGAAATCCCGTTCGGACGACGTGCTCGCGCTGCCCGCCGAGGAACGCGACGAGGTGTTCCGCAGGGTCGGCGTCGGGCTCATGTTCGACGAGATCAAGCGCAGCCTGCACGAGTTCGGCACCGACTTCGACGTCTTCTTCCACGAGGACTCGCTGCACAACTCCGGCGCGGTCGCCGAATGCGTGCAGCGGCTCAAGGACTCCGGCAACCTCTACCACGCCGAGGGGGCGTGGTGGTTGCGCTCCTCCGAGTTCGGCGACGACAAGGACAGGGTCGTCATAAAGAGCGACGGCGCACCCGCCTACATCGCCGGTGACATCGCCTACCTGCGGGACAAGAGTGACCGCGGCTTCCAACTCTGCCTGTACATGCTCGGCGCGGACCACCACGGCTACGTCTCGCGGCTGAAGGCCGCCGCGGCGGCGATGGGCCAGGATCCCGACTCGGTGGAAGTCCTTATCGGCCAGCTGGTCAACCTGGTTCGGCACGGCGAGCCGGTGCGGATGAGCAAACGCGCGGGCACGGTCGTCACGCTCGAGGACCTAGTCGAGGCGGTAGGGGTGGACGCGGCTCGCTACTCCCTGATCCGTTCCTCGGTCGACTCGGCCGTGGACATCGACCTCGACCTCATCAGCAAGCACACCAACGAGAACCCGGTCTTCTACGTGCAGTACGCGCACGCCAGGTTGTCCTCGTTGCAGCGCAACGCGCTTTCGCTCGGTATCGACCGGGGTGACGTCGAGGCCGCGGACCTGGCGCTGCTCACGCACGACCGGGAAGGCGACCTGATCCGCACGCTGGGAGAGTTCCCCAGGGTGGTGCGCTCGGCCGCGGAGCTGCGCGAGCCGCACCGCGTGGCCCGCTACCTGGAGGACCTGGCCAGCGCGTACCACCGCTTCTACGACTCCTGCCGCGTCCTGCAACCAGGGGACGACCAGCCGGGGCCGTTGACCATCGCCCGGCTGCAGCTCTGTGAAGCGGCCCGCCAGGTGTTGGCGAACGGGCTGAGCCTGCTCGGTGTCAGTGCTCCCGAACAGATGTAGAGGAGGCGCATGATGCGCGCCCATCCAGCCGGGCCGAGGCACGCCGACGTCGCCGTGAACGCCGATGCCGCCGGACCGGCCCCCTCCTCCCCGGAGGAGACCAATCGACTGCACCCCGCCGTCTGGCCCCGCAACGCGACGCGGGGTGCCGACGGGGTTACCACCATCGCCGGATGCGACGTCCGGGAGCTGGCCGAGCGGTACGGCACGCCGCTGTTCGTGCTCGACGAGGACGACTTTCGCGCCCGGTGCCGGGAGTACACCGCCGCGTTCGGCGACCCCGCCGCCGTGCACTACGCCGCCAAGGCGTTCCTGTGCACCGAGGTGGCCCGCTGGGTCGACCAGGAGGGCCTCGGGCTGGACGTCTGCAGCGGTGGTGAACTGCGAGTGGCGCTGCGAGCCGGCTTCCCACCGGAGCGCATCGCGATGCACGGCAACAACAAGTCAACGGCGGAGCTGACGTCAGCGCTCGAAGCCGGGGTCGGCGCGATCGTGCTCGACTCGTTCCACGAGATCGCCAGGCTGGAGCACCTCGCCGCCGAGCACGGTACGCGTCAGCGGGTGATGATCCGGCTGACCGTGGGCGTGGAAGCGCACACCCACGAGTTCATCGCCACCGCGCACGAGGACCAGAAGTTCGGTTTCTCGCTCGCCTCCGGCGACGCCGCCGAAGCGGCGCGCCGTGTGCTGAAGTCGGATTCGCTGCTGCTGGTGGGGCTGCACAGCCACATCGGCTCGCAGATCTTCGACGACAACGGTTTCGAACTGGCGGCACACCGGGTGATCGGTCTGCTGGCCGAACTGCGTGCCGAACACGGTGAGCGGGCGCTGGAGACGGTCGGAACGGTGGACCTCGGCGGTGGCCAGGGCATCGCCTACACCGCCGACGACGATCCACTGCCGCCCGCCGAGCTCGCCGCCGGGCTGAACGAGATCGTGCGCAAGGAGTGCGCGGCGGCCGGGTTCGACCCGCCCCGGATAGCCGTCGAACCGGGCCGTGCCATCGCGGGGCCCGGCACGGTCACGCTCTACGAAGTGGGCACGATCAAGGACGTCGCCCTCGACGGCGGGGCTTCCCGCCGCTACATAAGTGTCGACGGCGGTATGAGTGACAACATCCGGACTTCGCTCTACGACGCCGCATACGACTGCCGACTGGTCTCCCGCGCCGGGGAACGGAGCGGTGCGTTGTCCCGCATCGTGGGCAAACACTGCGAATCCGGCGATGTGGTGGTGCGCGACAGCTGGATGCCCGAGGATGTCGCACCGGGGGATCTGGTGGCGGTGGCCGCCACCGGTGCGTACTGCTACGTGATGGCCAGCAATTACAACCGGCTCCCCAAGCCCGCGGTCGTCGCGGTACGCGACGGGCAGTCGCGGTTGTTGCTCCGCAGGGAGACCGAGGACGACCTGCTTCGCCTGGAGGTGTGAGTGATCGAGGATCGGGAACCGATCAGGGTGGCGCTGCTGGGCTGCGGCACCGTCGGCACCGAGGTGGTGCGCCTGCTGCAGGAGTACCCCACCGAGTACGCCGCTCGAACCGGTGCGCCGGTTCGTGTCACCGGAGTTGCGGTACGTCGTCCGCACAAGCACCCCGATGTGCCCGAGCAGCTGCTGACCACGGACGCCGCCGCCCTGGTGGAGGGCAGTGCGGACGTGGTCGTGGAGCTGATCGGCGGTATCGAACCCGCGCGTTCGCTGTTGCTGGCCGCGCTGCGCGCCGGTAAGTCCGTGGTGACCGCCAACAAGGCACTGCTGGCCGAGCACGGCTCGGAACTGTACGCGGCCGCCGACGCCAACGGGGTGGACATCTACTTCGAGGCGGCGGTGGCCGGGGCGATTCCGCTGCTTCGTCCGCTGCGGGAGTCGCTGGCGGGTGATCGCATCAACCGCGTGACCGGGATCGTCAACGGCACCAGCAACTACATCCTCTCCGCCATGGACTCCACGGGTGCCGGTTACGAGGAGACGCTGGAAGAGGCGGGCCGGCTCGGTTACGCCGAGGCCGACCCCACGGCAGACGTCGACGGATTCGACGCCGCCTCCAAGGCGGCCATCCTGGCTTCACTGGCCTTCCACACCAGGGTCGGCGCCGGTGACGTCCACCGGGAGGGGATCTCGGGTATCGGAGCCGGTGACATCGAGGCGGCACGCTCGCTGAACCGCACGGTCAAGCTGCTGGCCATCTGCGAGCGCGTGATCGACGAGGACGGCACCGAGTCCGTATCCGCGCGCGTTCATCCGGCCATGATTCCGCGTGACCACCCGCTGGCCGGGGTCGGCGGGGCGTTCAACGCGGTCTTCGTCGAAGCCGAGTCCGCGGGGCAGCTCATGTTCTACGGGCAGGGAGCCGGTGGTGCTCCCACCGCCAGTGCGGTGCTGGGCGACCTCGTCGCCGCCGCCCGCAACGTGGTGGTTTCCGGCAAGGGACCGCGCGAGTCCGCGCACGCGCAGCTCCCCGCGCGTTCCATGGACTGGACTCCCACGCGGTACCACATCAGTCTGGACGTGGCCGACCGGCCGGGTGTGCTTTCCCAGGTGGCCGCCACGTTCAACGAACACGACGTCAGTATCTCCGTGGTTCGACAGCAGGGCCGGGGGGCCGATGCCAGCCTCGTGGTGGTCACCCACACCGCCGCGGACTCCGCGCTGCGCGCCACCGTGGAACAGATCGCACGGCTCTCCTCGGTCAACGAGGTCGCCAGCGTTATGCGTGTGGAGGGTGAACCGTCTTGACCTCGCAAGCACAACTCGCGGCGTCCGGGGCAGGTACCGGTTGGCGTGGGATCATCGAAGCCTACGGTGACCGGATCGGCGTTCCCGACGACGCCGAGGTGGTGACCCTGTACGAGGGCAACACCCCGCTGGTGCCCGCCCCGTACCTCTCGGAACTGACCGGTTGCCGGGTCCTTGTCAAGGTCGAGGGGGCCAATCCGACCGGTTCGTTCAAGGACCGCGGTATGACGATGGCGATGACCCACGCCAAGGCCGCGGGCATGCGTGCCGTGATCTGTGCCTCCACCGGCAACACCTCGGCCTCGGCGGCGGCCTACGCCACACGCGCCGGAATGACCTCGGCCGTGCTCGTGCCGCAGGGCAAGATCGCCATGGGCAAGCTCGCCCAGGCAGTGGTGCACGGCGCGCGCATCCTGCAGGTGCGGGGAAGCTTCGACGACTGCCTGGAACTGGCGCGCAAAACGGCGGTGGAGTACCCGGTGACGCTGGTCAACTCCGTCAATCCGGTTCGGTTGGCGGGTCAGAAGACGGCGGCTTTCGAGATCTGCGACGCCCTCGGCACGGCACCGGACGTCCACTGCCTCCCGGTGGGCAACGCGGGAAACATCACCGCCTACTGGGCCGGTTACCGCCAGTACGTCGACGAGGGGCGCAGCGAGCGCGCCCCGGCGATGTTCGGTTTCCAGGCCGCCGGCGCCGCACCGCTGGTTTCCGGTGAGCCCGTCGCGTCGCCCGAAACCGTGGCCACCGCGATCCGTGTCGGCAGCCCGGCCTCCTGGGCCGGGGCGGTGGACGCCAAGAACGCCTCGAACGGGTTGTTCGAGGCGATCACCGACGAGCGGATCCTGGAGGCTTATCGGCTGCTGGCCTCGAAGGAGGGCGTTTTCGTGGAGCCCGCCTCGGCTTCGAGCATCGCCGGGCTGCTCGCCACCTCGGCCGACGGTCGGTTGCCGAGCGGTTCCACTGTTGTGTGCACGGTCACCGGGCACGGCCTCAAGGATCCGGACACCGCGTTGGCCGACATGGTGGAGGTGGAGCCTCTCCCGGTCGATCCGGATGCGGTGGCCACGGCTCTGGAGCTGTCTTGAGTTCCGGTGCCGTCCTTCCCTCCGGTTACGACGCCGAATCGGCCGCGGGTGGAACGGATTCCGCTTTCCGGGTGACCGTTCCCGCTTCCACCGCGAATCTCGGTTCCGGGTTCGACACGCTGGCCGTGGCGTTGGCGCTGCACGATGTCGTGGAGATCACCCGCACCGATGCCGCACCGCGGACCGCGCGTGTCGAGGTCACCGGCTCCGGTGCCGGTGAGGTCCCCGTCGACGAGAGTCACCTGGTGGTTCGGGTGCTGCACGCGACCATGGATCGACTCGGTGTGCCACCGCCCGCGCTGCGGCTGCGTTGCACGAACGCCGTACCGCACGCGCGGGGGCTCGGTTCGTCCGCCGCCGCGATCGTCGCGGGGGTGGCAGCCGGTTATCGGCTGGCCGGGCTCGACGTTCGCGCCGAGCCGGTTCGTGCGGAGGCGCTGCGACTGGCGGCCTCCTACGAGGGACACGCCGACAATGTCGCGGCGGCGCTGTTCGGCGGGTTGATCGTCGCGTGGAATGTGGAAAATCGTTATCGATCCGTTCGGCTGGAACCGCATTCGGAGCTGGCTCCCGTGGTGTTCATACCCGGCGTGGAGTCCGCCACTCACACGATGAGGGGGTTGCTGCCGGAGACGGTGCCGCACTCCGACGCGGTGTTCGCCGCCGGGCGCACGGCTCTGGCCGTGCACGCGCTGACCACCGAGCCGGAACTGCTGCTCGAAGCCACCGAGGACCGGCTGCACCAGGAGTACCGCGGGCCCGCGATGCCGGAAACGCTGGAACTCGTCCACCGGCTCCGGAATAACGGAGTGCCGGCCGTCGTTTCGGGGGCAGGCCCCACGGTGTTCGCCCTGCCACGCGGCGGTGAGCTTCCCGATTCGTCGGTGGTGGGGGACTTCGAGGTCAGGCGGCTGGATGTGGACCGGACTGGTGTGCGGGTCGACCGGATGAGTTGACCGGGGCGGTGGTCACCGGCATCGTCCGTCGCTCGTCCTCGGGGCGGTGACACCGGTCCCAACTCGTCCCCGATGGGGTTTCCCGGCAGGTGTTCCGTGACGGTGGACCCCGATCGGGGCCGGGGTCGTGGTGGCCGGTGTTTCGAGTGGTATAAAGGGAATGTCGGCATCGCCGTCGTCGGACCGGCGGTCCTGCGAGGCCCGGGGCACGGTAGCCGGGGCCGGTGAATTCCCGTGCTGTCGCACCGGGTTCGTGGTTCGGCGGGTGAGACCGACAGACTCGTGACCGAGTAGGGGGCGCTCCAGCTGTGGGCGTGTCATGCTCTTGGTTGTTGCACCGGAGTGACTCGGCGTATACCCTCAAGGTCAATCAGTCACCGGGCGCATCGGCGCCGGTGCCTTGCCCGGGAGTTTCTTTCCGGGATGCATCCCTCGCTGTGAATCGACTGCACCTTACGGGTGAAGATCAGGATGGCGGGTGGCCGATCGCGGTGACCGAGGCAGGAGTTGTCAACTCAATGGGGTTCGCGTCGTCGAGTCGAACTTCACGCAGTTGCCGGTGTCGGACTGGGAGCTCTGGCGTTACGGATTGTGGTTCCGCACGGCAGTCACGAATAACTCGGTGACCACAGTGGAGGTTTCGGCCTCTCTGGTCACCGTATTCCGCGACCGCGCGGGATCGCGCTCCGAACGAACAGTGCGGACCTCCTCGACATCGGTCGATTCGGTGAGTCCGGTAACGAGTGAGCAGCAAGGTACGCATCCGGGAGTGGTGAACGGACACGGTCACGGTTGTTCCGGCAGGTGGTGGTACCGCTGTGGACGAGTGATATCACCACGGGTGCGCGAGTCGGGCGCCTCCGCTGCCCGGTGCTGCCGGTTTTCGAGTGGGTGCCGACACCACGCGCGCCGGGTGTCCTCGTCGAGTTCATTCGATAAAGGGGCCGGTAGCACTACAAGGCCGCTCGTGTTCGCAGCGAGCGGGGTAATCCGCTGGGCCGCGTAGGAGGCGCGGATCCGGTCAGGAAGGACATTCGTGAGCAACACCGATCTGTTGAGCAGCGAGACGACCAACGGCGTCTCTCCGTCCGGCCGGCAGGAGTCCGAGTCGCAGCAGGCAGCCTCCGGATCAGGAACCAACGGCAGCGCACGCCGCCGGGGTGGCCTGTCGGGCATGGTGCTCGCCGAACTGCGGCAACTCGCCGACGAATTGGGGATCGACACCACGGGCTTGCGTAAGGGCGACCTGATCGCCGCAATCAAGGAGCGCCAGGGAGGTACCGCCGCGCCACGCCAGGCGGAGTCCGGTACCCGTCAGCCGACTCTCGACCAGCAGGCGGCCCCGGAGAACAACACCCAGGACACCGAAAGCCGAGGCACCAAGGGTCAGCAGACCAAGGGGCGAGGCGGCAGGGATCAGGGCGCCGGGAACCGGACGGCGGAGCGGACGTCCGGCAAACCCGCCGCGGGCTCGCCCTCCGATAAGGACGATGCCCAGGACCCGGCCACCGAATCCGGCACCGAGAAACGCTCCAACGGTTCCGCACCGAATCGGGGCGGTTCACGTCGCTCCGGTAACGACGGATCCGGTGAGGAGGGACGCCGGAACAACCGTCGTCGCCGTTCCTCGCAGCGTCCGTCCGGCAACCAGGACCAGGACGAGCGCGGCGACCGCAACGACCGGGGCGGCGGCGCGGACGGCGGGGGTCGGGCGGAACGCACCGACAACCGCCAGGATCGCCAGGACCGCCAGGACGGCGGTAACGGTGACAGGCAGGAGAACCGTCGGGACGGTCGTGGCGAGAACAACCGCAACGACAACAACAGGCAGGACGACGAGGATCGCGGCAACAGGCGCAGCCGTCGTTTCCGGGACCGCAGACGCGGGCGTGGCCGTGGCGACAACGAGCCCGAGGTGCGCGATGACGACGTGCTGCTACCCGTGGCAGGCATCCTCGACGTGCTGGAGAACTACGCGTTCGTCCGGACCTCCGGCTATCTCGCCGGACCCAACGACGTCTACGTCTCGCTCTCGCTCGTTCGCAAGTACGGACTGCGTCGTGGCGACGCCCTCAAGGGTGTGGTCCGGCAGCCGCGTGAGGGTGAGCAGCAGCGGCAGAAGTTCAACCCGCTGGTGCGGGTCGACGCCATCAACGGGCTGGAGCCCGAGGCCGCCAAGAAGCGTTCGGAGTTCCACAAGCTCACTCCGCTCTACCCCAACGAACGGCTCCGTCTGGAAACCGACCCGCAGGGTATGACCAGCAGGGTTATCGACCTGGTCATGCCCGTCGGCAAGGGGCAGCGTGCGTTGATCGTCTCCCCGCCGAAGGCGGGTAAGACGATGATCCTGCAGTCGATCGCCAATTCGATCACCACGAACAACCCCGAGTGCCACCTGATGGTCGTACTCGCCGACGAGCGCCCCGAAGAGGTCACCGACATGCAGCGCTCGGTCAAGGGTGAGGTCATCGCCTCCACCTTCGACCGTCCGCCGTCGGACCACACCACGGTCGCCGAGCTCTCCATCGAGCGTGCCAAGCGGCTGGTCGAGATGGGACACGACGTGGTGGTGCTGTTGGACTCGATCACGCGTCTCGGCCGTGCCTACAACCTTTCCGCGCCGGCGTCCGGACGGATCCTGTCCGGTGGTGTGGACTCCACGGCGCTGTATCCGCCCAAGCGGTTCCTGGGTGCGGCACGCAACATCGAGAACGGCGGTTCGCTGACTATTTTCGCCACCGCGCTGGTGGAAACCGGTTCCGCCATGGACACCGTGATTTTCGAGGAGTTCAAGGGAACCGGCAACGCCGAGCTCAAGCTCGACCGCAAGCTGGCCAACAAGCAGCTGTTCCCGGCGGTGGACGTGGACGCCTCCAGCACTCGTAAGGACGAGCTGCTGATGTCGTCCGACGAACTGGCCGTGCACCAGAAGCTGCGCCGGGTGCTGGCGGCGTTGGACACGCAGCAGGCGCTCGAACTGGTCCGGGACCAGTTGCGCAAGACCCGTACCAACATCGAGTTCCTCACCCAGGTCGCCAAGACCACTCCGGGCAAGGAGGACGAGTAGGGGAGCGCGTGGGACGGGCTGTGTCGGTGGTGCGGTGAGCCGTCGCGAAGCGGCTCCCACCGCTTCTCGGGATGCCGAACCGACGTAGCGACACAAGCCCGACCCAAGCTCGAACCAAGCTCGACCCTTGCGGCTCGTGGAGTCCGTGACGAAATTCGCGGGCCAGGCCGTGCCCGGCCCGTGAGGTCACGTGAGGTGTCGCCTCGCGGCGTTGGGCCGCTCTCGAGTGGCGCGAGCTACGGGGACTCGACGAGCACCGACGCGAGCGGTTCACACCGTCCCCGGGCGCGCCTCCTCCGGGAATACCCACACTGCCTCGGGCGTTGCCGAGCAGCGGTCCCCGGTCTGACAGAATCGGGACCTGTTCCGGTTCCGGTGCCGGTTCACCTCCGGTTGACACCGCGAGGACCCGGTGCCACGAAGAGAGGACGAGACATGAAGAGCGACATTCATCCCGAGTACGTCGAGACCCAGGTCATCTGCGACTGCGGGCACAGCTTCACCACCCGCAGCACCAAGACCAGCGGGCACATCAGCGTCGAGGTCTGCTCCAACTGCCACCCGTTCTACACGGGCAAGCAGAAGATCCTGGACACCGGCGGCCGCGTGGCCAAGTTCGAGGCTCGGTACGGTCGTCGTCCGCAGAACGCTCGCACCAAGAAGTAGCCGGGTCCGCGGCGCCCGCCGTTTCGACAACGTGGCGGGCGCCGTTCTCGTATCGGACTCGTAGCGAAAGTGGGGAGCACCGTGGAGACGTCGAGGCTCGAGGAGTTGCTCGCCGAGTACACCGAGCTTGAAGGGCGGCTCGCGGATCCGGACGTGCATGCCGACCAGGCGCGTGCCCGTAAGCTCGGTAAGCGACACGCCGAGTTGACTCCGATCGTGCGCACGGCGCGAGAGCTCGAGAACGCCCGCTCCGACCTGGCCACCGCACGGGAACTCGCCGACGAGGACCCCGGTCTGGCCAGTGAGGCCGAGCAGCTCGAGCGGCGGATTCCGGAACTGGAGGACAGGCTCGCCGAACTGCTGGCGCCGCGGGATCAACGCGACGGCTCCGATGTCGTGCTGGAGATCAAGTCCGGCGAGGGCGGCGAGGAGTCGGCGCTGTTCGCCGGTGATCTGCTCCGGATGTATCTGCGGTTCGCCGAGCGGCAGGGTTGGCATGCCGAGATACTCGGCGCCACCGAATCCGACCTCGGCGGGTACAAGGACGTCATCGCCACGGTCAAGTCCAAGGGCGAGCCCGGTCTCGAAGGAGTTTGGTCCAAGCTCAAGTTCGAGGGCGGGGTGCACCGGGTGCAGCGTGTTCCCGTCACCGAGTCGCAGGGACGAGTGCACACCTCCGCCGCCGGTGTGCTGGTTTACCCGGAGCCGGAGGAGGTCGAGGTCGAGGTCGACGAGAAGGACCTGCGCATCGACGTCTACCGTTCCTCGGGCCCCGGCGGGCAGAGCGTGAACACGACCGACTCCGCGGTGCGGATCACACACCTGCCCTCGGGTGTCGTGGTGGCTTGCCAGAACGAGAAGTCGCAGCTGCAGAACAAGCTGCGCGCCATCCAGGTGCTGCGCGCTCGACTGCAGGCCATGGCCGAGGAAGAGGCCGAACGCGAGGTGGCGGAGACACGACGCAGCCAGGTCCGTACCGTGGATCGCTCGGAGCGGGTGCGTACCTACAACTTCCCGGAGAACCGGATCTCCGACCACCGCATCAACTTCAAGGCGTACAACCTCGACCACGTGCTCGAAGGTGAGTTGGATTCGGTGCTCGGCGCGTTGCGTGAGGCCGATCGGAACGAACGGATGCAGGCCGGGGTCTGATTCCGGTTTCCGCCCGATCCGCCGATCGGAGCCCGTGAGTCCGTCCGTGCTCGACCACCGGGAACGCCGGGCCTCGGTTGGTCCGTTCTCGGACGTCTCCGAAGCCTCCGGGGCAGCGCACGGTGAATCTCGCCGAACTCGCCCCCCGCGAGCATGCTGAAAGGATCGTTACCACCGTGGAACGAAAGCCGTTGCGGTTGGCCATCCTGGAAGGCGAGCGCGTGTTGGCAGCGGCGGGGATTCCCAGTCCACGTGCCGATGTGGAGTCACTCGCGGCTCACCTGCTCGGTGTCGAGCGCCCTCGGTTGCTGCTGCTGCCACCCCTCGAACCCGCCGTGCTCGACTCGTTGCAGGAGTTGGTACGTCGCCGCGCGGAGCGCGTCCCGCTGCAGCATCTGACCGGTACTGCCGCGCTGGGGAGCACGACGCTCTCCGTCGGCCCCGGCGTGTTCGTGCCTCGCCCGGAAACCGAGCAGTTGCTGGAATGGGCATTGACCCGCATCCGGTCGGTGCGTGACCCCCTCGTGGTCGATCTGTGCAGTGGATCCGGCGCGCTCGCGCTGGCCGTCGCCCGGCAGCGTACCGACGCTCGCGTGCTTGCCGTGGACAACGATCCGGCCGCGTTGGAATGGGCTCGGTACAACGCCGACTCGCTCCGTACCACCGCGGACACCTCCGTGGAGGTGGTCGCCGGGGACGTCACCGACCCCACCCTGCTCACCGGGTTCGACGGGATCGTCGACCTGGTGGTCTGCAATCCGCCCTACGTGCCGGAAGGCACTCCGGTGCCTCCGGAGGTGTGGGAGTACGACCCGTACACGGCGGTCTTCGCCGGTCGTGACGGTCTTGAGATCGTGCCGCACGTGCTGACGCGTGCCATCGGCCTGCTGCGTCCCGGTGGGGTTCTCGCGGTCGAGCACGACGACACGCACGCCGAGGCGGTGCCCGCGCTCATGAACGACAGCGGGACGCTGACCGAGGTGCGGGATCATTCGGATCTGGCGGGGCGGCCTCGTTTCGCCACGGCCGAGAAGAAGCCTCAGGGCCCCTCCGGGAGCTCGTGACGGAGCTCCTGCGCGCGGTCGGGCAGCCGTGCACGTGAGTCCGCGCCCCGCGGCGCGGCGATTTCGCGAGAGATCGACGCCGCCCCGAAGCGGTTCCGACGATGTGGGTCAGGATTCCCGCCACGTGGGTCAGGGATTCCCGCCACGGTTGAGGAACTCCCGTAGCGCGGCGTTGAACTCGCCGGGTTTCTCGCGGTGGCACCAGTGGCCGGCTTCGGTGAGCACCCGCAGTTCCGAGCCCGGCACGACATCGGCCGCCGTTCGGGAGACCTGGAGCGGAACCCGCCGGTCGGCCGCACCGTGGATCAGCATGGTCGGGCAGCGGACACGGTCCAACAGCGGCAGGTGGTTGACCCGCATGCTCCGGCTACCCACCGCCTCGAAAAGCCAGTCGGAGAATACCGAATCCGTCCCGCGAAGTTCCGCGAGAACTTCGTCGAGCAGCTGTTCGAGGTCGGCCACGCGTCCGGGTGCGTGCAGCACACCACGACTCAGGTATCGCCGACACGTCCCCCGGGAAAGCTTCGCCAGCCTCGCGATCGCCGGTCCCGCGACGCGGGATCGCAGCATCAGATACATCGGCAGTTGTCCGGCGATCCGGTGTCGCAGGCCGCCGGAGGCGACGAGTACGAGTCCGCTGGCCCGATGCGGATGGCGCAGTGTGAAACCCGTCACCGCACTGCCCCCGGTGGACAGTCCCACCAGCACCGCCCTCTCGACCCCCCAGAGATCCAGCAGCCAGCGCAGTATCTCCTCCATCGTGCGCTGTCCGACCCGGCCCGACCAGTTCCGGCTGCCACCGTGCCGGGGAAGATCCGGGACGAAGACGCGGTGGTCCGCCGCCAGGGCCGGAATCGTGTGCCGCCAACTGATCATCGCGTTGTCGATGCCGCCACCGTGCACCAACACGATCGCGGGACCCGCCGTGCCTGCCCGGTAGTAGCGGATCGTGCCCGCCGGGAACTCGGCGTGTTCGGTCGCCGAGCCCTGTGGTGGAGCGGTCATGGGGTGTCCTCCTGGAACCGTTGTCGACCCTGGCGAGGAAGATCGCCCGGACATGTTGCCCGATGTGCGGGTGAGGTACCACTCGCAGCCGAGTTTCGGGCGCGTGCCAGGATTTGGGACTGTGAGCACGGTCTATGATTGCGACAGCCCGGACGGTCGCAGTGCCGGCCTGAGCAGGGCTGCGAGTTCGTTGCGCGGCGGTGGACTGGTTGTCCTGCCGACCGACACGGTTTACGGAATCGGTGCGGACGCGTTCGACCCGGAGGCGGTCCGCGCACTGCTCTCGGCGAAGGGACGCGGCCCCGACATGCCCGTTCCGGTGCTGGTTGGCTCTTGGAACACCGTCGACGGGTTGGTCATGTCCGTGCCGCGGCAGGCCAGGGCACTCATCGAGGCGTTCTGGCCCGGTGGGCTTTCGCTGGTTCTACCGCAGGCACCCTCCCTGTCCTGGGACCTGGGGGAGACCCGTGGCACGGTCAACCTCCGGATGCCGCTGCACCCGGTGGCCCTGGATCTGTTGCGCGAGGTCGGCCCCATGGCTGTTTCGAGTGCCAACACCACCGGCAATCCCCCCGCCGCCACCGTGGAGCAGGCGCGGGAGCAGCTCGGTGAGGCCGTTCCGGTCTATCTGGACGGCGGGCCCTCCGGCGAACCCGTCGCTTCCACGATCGTGGACCTTACCGGGGATCAGCCGCGGGTGCTGCGTGAAGGAGCGGTCGGTCGGGACGAGCTGGCCGCCGAACTGGGTGTCGAGCTACCGGTGGAGTAACACGCCGTTCGTCTCGTACCGCTGTTCGTCCGACCCGCTCCTCCCGCGGACGGGTGAGTAGCCGCTGCGTGGAACTCGTGTCACTCTGCGCCGTGCGGGGTATTGACCTGCTGAAACGGCGCCGCGGTGATGTCCCGAGATCGTCGGTGCGGACCCGCGCGGCGTGCCGCACCGCTTCTCGATAGCGTGAACGAGCGTGCGCGGCCAGTGGACGACGCCTTCGTCCCGTGCCGCGCGGTTGTCGGCAACGGCGCGTCGGCGCGGTTGCGCCGGTTTTCGTGTTCGCCCCGGAAAATGACGAGGAGCAACCAACGGTGACTGTGCTGTCGTGGGATCAAAGCGGTGTCGTACGCCACGTTCCCACGCACGGCTAGGTGGCGACGATGGATACCGTCCCCTCCTGGGCGCCGGTCGGGGTGCCCGCACGCGAGTACTTGCTGGTGTGCCTGACTTCCGCGGCCGTGACTTTCCTGCTCACCGGGCTGATCCGGATTTTCGCCATCCGCGGCCGTGCCGTGGCACATCCCAGACGCCGGGACGTGCACTCGACCCCCATCCCCAGGATGGGCGGGGTCGCGATGTACTTCGGCGTGCTCGGCGGCATGTTCCTCGCCGGTAACCTGCCCGCTCTCTCCCGCGGGTTCGACTACTCCAACGACGCGCTCGCCGTGATCTTCGCCGGTGGGCTGATCACGCTCGTCGGCGCGCTGGACGACCGCTTCGAACTCGATTCGTGGACCAAGCTGGCTGGTCAGGTCACCGCGGCGGGGATTCTGGTGCTGATGGGCGTGCAGTGGTACATGCTGCCCGGCGGCCAGGGCGGTGAGTCCGGTTCGGTGCTGGTGCTCAGCGGAAACCAGGGGCAGCTGCTGACGGTGCTGTTGACCGTGGCCATGGTCAACGCGATGAACTTCGTCGACGGGTTGGACGGTCTCGCCTCCGGCATAGGTCTGATAGCCGCCAGCGCGACCTGTGCGTTCTGCCTGGGGCTGCTCAACGACCAGGGTGGCGACGTCACGGCTTATCCGCCCGCGCTCATCGCGGCGACCATAGCCGGTGCCTGTCTCGGTTTCCTGCCGCACAACTTCCAGCCCGCCCGCATCTTCATGGGTGACTCGGGATCCATGCTGATCGGGCTGATGCTCGCCTCGGCCAGCACCACCGCCGCGGGCAAGATGGACCCCACGAGCCTGGACGCCTTCGGGCTGTTCGCTCCGTTGTTGGTGGTGGCGGCGGTGCTGTTCGTGCCGCTGCTCGACCTGAGCCTGGCCGTGGTGCGCAGGACCAGGGCGGGTAAGAGCCCGTTCCACGCCGACAAGATGCACTTGCACCACCGGTTGCTGGAGCTGGGGCACTCGCAACGGCGTGCGGTGCTGCTCATCTATCTGTGGGCCGGGGTGGTCGCGTTCGGTGCCGTCTCGCTCACGCTGTTCGACGATATGCTCCTCGTGGCATGGGCTGTGGGCTTCGCGGTGCTCGTAGCGGGTACCGTATCCGCGATACCCCGAATGAGGACCAAGTAGAACTTCGCGGCGGGAGAGTGATGACGGAAGCGACCGGAACGCCCGACGACACCGACCGGCCCACGGCCGAGGAGACGAATCCACACGCCCGGACGGTGCGCCGGTTGGCCGCGGCCATGCTTCGCGCCGCCGTGCTGCCGGGCGCCCTGGCCGTGCTGTTGTGTACGGTCGTCGCCGCTTTCCTGACAGGGATGCCGGGGCTGCTGGGCGGGTTGATCGGTGGCGCGGTGGCTTTCGGTTCGTCGCTGCTCACGCTGTGGTTGATGCGAAGTACGGCCGATTTTCACCCGATGTTCGTGATGGTGGCCGCGCTGGGCGGCTACATCGGGAAGATGATCGTGCTGTTCGTGGTGGTGACCCTGCTGCGTGGGCTCGACTTCGTCCACGTGGATTCCGTGGCGCTGACGATACTGGTCACGGTCCTGGTGTGGACCGCGGCCGAGGTGCGCGGCTTCCGCAAAACCAGGACTCCCACGATCGCGGTGGCGGACCGCTCCTGAACGAACCGACTCGCCCCGGGAAACGCGTCCTGGCGTGTGGGCGTTACGACCGTTTTATTACCGAATGGTAGGGTTCGCTGCGCAGGTAACTCGGGTTTCGACACGAGTACGTCCTCCGCTCCCGGGGGTCGTGGTCCGTCCCGTGGGGCTTGCCTGGCGGAACCTGCCCGGTGGGAGGGCCCCTTAGTCCTCGATCGTGTATCAGGTACGTTGAGTGCAAATCGTGACGATTCCCCCGGTGGAGTTAGCTCCAGCCGGGAGAACCGGAAGGAGCCCAGTTGGGCGCGCTGGTGTTGAGCCAGGGCGGAACTTTCGAGCCGCCCGGTGTCGATAGCTTTTTCCTCCCGCCGATCTTTGGTGAAGTCACCAAGCCGATCGTGCTCGTAGTGCTCTCGGCTGTCATCGTCGGTGCGTACTTCTTGATTGCCACCCGCAATCTCAAGTTGGTACCTGGCAAGGCTCAGTTCGCGGCGGAGTACATCTACGACTTCAGCAGGAACACGATCGCCAGGGATCAGATCGGGGCGCAGCACTTCCGCCCCTTCATCGGGCTGATCTTCGGGCTGTTCACCTTCATCCTGGTGAACAACCTGTTCGGGATCATTCCGCTGATCCAGTACCCCACGATGGCCAAGATCGGTTTCCCGATCGCACTGTTCCTCATGGTCTACGTCGTTATCCACACCGTGGGATTCCGGCGGCACGGCTTCCTGGGGTACTTCAAGCATGTGATGTTCCCCCCGGGGGTACCCAAGCCGGTCTACGTTCTGCTGGCCCCCATCGAGTTCCTGCAGAAGTTCCTGTTTCAGCCGGCGGCGCTGGCCATCCGAGTCTTCGCGGCCATGTTCGCCGGACACCTCATTCTGCTGGTGTTCACCCTCGGTGGGCAGTTCCTGCTGCTCGAGGGGAGTGCGCTGCTCAAGCCGGTTTCCATCGTCAGCTTCGCCTTCGCGATCCTTCTGACCTTCGCCGAGGCCTTGATTCAGGTCTTGCAGGCGTACATTTTCGCGGTGCTCACCGCCAACTTCATCGGTGCCGCACTCGCGCAAGACCACTGAAGGACAGATCGAGACCTCACGATCCGCGAGTTATGCGGACCGAGTTGAAAGGTAGTAACAGTGAGTAACATCGTTCTTGCACAGGCTGCGGAGACCGCAAGCAACATCAACCCTGGTCTGGCCGCCATCGGCTACGGCCTCGGTGCGATCGGTCCCGGTATCGGCGTTGGTCTGATCTGGTCGGCCGTTATCAACGGAACCGCTCGCCAGCCCGAGGCGCAGGGCCAGCTGATGGGTATCGCCTGGATCTCCTTCGTTCTGGTCGAGGTGCTGGCGCTGATCGGTCTGGTCATCTACTTCATCGCTTCCGCCGCCTGAGTCTGACAGCTTGACGGGTTGGGAGAAGTCCTGATGGAGAACAAGATGGTGCTGGCAGCGGAGGGCCACAATCCGATTCTGCCCGCCCCGGCCGAGATAATCGTCGGTTTCGTCGCGTTCGCCGCCCTCCTCTTCGTGCTCTACAGGTACGCCGTTCCACGCTTCGAGAAGGTCTACCAGGAGCGCAGCGAGCGGATCGAGGGTGGCATCGCCCGTGCCGAGGAGGCGCAGGCCGAGGCACAGCGCACCCTGGAGCAGTACAAGGCACAGCTCGCCGAGGCACGCGCGGAGGCCGCCAGGATTCGCGACGACGCCCGTGCCGAGGGGCAGCAGATCCTGGACGAGATGCGTTCGCAGGCTCAGGAGGAGAGCGACCGCATCATCAGCCAGGGGCAGGCACAGCTCGCCGCGCAGCGTTCGCAGGTCATCGCGGAGCTGCGTGAGGATCTCGGCAGGCAGGCCGTTGATCTGGCGAGCAAGGTCGTCGGTGAATCCCTCGAGGACGAGGCCCGGCGGCGCGGCACGGTGGACCGGTTCCTGGACGAGCTGGACGCCGCTTCCGCCCCGTCGACATCGGCCAACAGCTGAACGGTTCCGACCGTTCGGTCGAAGGTCGAAGGGACGTAAGTGATGGGCCCAGGAGAGAAAGGCGTGCAGAGTTGAGCACCCTCGTGAACGCCGCGAGTCGCGATGCCCTGGCAGCCAGCGAGCTGCAGCTGTTGCAGGCCACTGACGGGGCAGGACCCGCGGAGATCACCGGGCTCGCCGAGGAGTTGTTCGGGGTCGCCGCGCTACTGCGCGGCGAGTCCGCCCTGCGGCGTGCTCTTGCCGATGCCGCCACCCCCGCTGAGTCCAGGCAAGGTTTGGTCCGCGAACTGCTGACCGATCACCTCGGTGCACGGGCGCTGCCGGTGGTCACCGAGGCGGTGGGAGTTCGCTGGTCGTACCCCGGTGACCTGGTGCACGGTCTCGAACGGCTCGCCCGTGTCGCGCTGCTGGTGCAGGCCGAGCGTGCGGGCAGGCTCGACGCGGTCGAGGACGAGCTGTTCCGGCTGGGCCGCATCATCGGCGGTCAACCCGAGCTGGAACGGTTGTTGTCGGACCCCGCGGCCGATGCCACCGGTAAGGGAGCCGTCATCCAACAGCTGGTCGGCGGCAGGGTCGAGGACGTGACCGAGCGACTGGTTCGGCAGTTGGTCGAGCAGTCGTCGGGGCAGCACCTCAGCGAAGGGCTGGAGGAGCTGGCCGAGCTTTCCGCCAAGCGGCGGGAACGTTCGGTCGCCCACGTTCGCTCGGCGATTCCGCTCAGCGACGAGCAGCAGCAGCGATTGGCCAGTACCCTGCAGCGCATATACGCGCGGCCGATTGCGGTACACCTGGAAGTGGACCCGCAAATCGGTGGTGGGCTGGTCATCCGGGTCGGTGAGGAAGTCATCGACGGCAGCACGTCCGGACGGCTGCAGGCACTGCGGCGCGACCTCTCCGACTGACGGACGGCATACCCGAGCCCGTCGTCGGAAGGGGCCGGACCCCCTTTCCACAGAACGAAGCGAGAGCAGGAACGAGACATGGCGGAGCTGACGATCTCGTCGGACGAGATCCGCAGTGCGATCGAGAAGTACGTCTCCAGCTACTCACCCGAGGTCAGCCGCGAGGAGGTCGGGGTCGTCACGGACACCGGTGACGGCATCGCCCATGTCGAGGGTCTGCCTTCGGTCATGACCGAGGAACTGCTGGAGTTCCCCGGCGGCATCTACGGCGTCGCGATGAACCTAGAGGCGCAGTCGATCGGTGCGGTCATCCTGGGTCAAGCCGACCAGATCGAGGAGGGCCAGGAAGTCAGGCGCACCGGCAAGGTGATGTCTGTACCGGTTGGCGACAACTTCCTCGGCCGCGTGGTCAACGCGGTCGGTGAGCCCATGGACGGGCTCGGCGACATCGAGGCCGAGCAGAACCGCGACCTGGAACTGCAGGCCGCTTCGGTCGTCCAGCGCCAAGAGGTCAACGAGCCGATGCAGACCGGCATCAAGGCCATCGACTCCATGACCCCGATCGGCCGTGGCCAGCGCCAGCTGGTCATCGGTGACCGCAAGACCGGCAAGACCACGGTCGCGCTCGACACCATCATCAACCAGAAGAGCAACTGGGAGAGTGGCGACGCGGAGAAGCAGGTTCGCTGCGTCTACGTCGCGATCGGCCAGAAGGGCTCGACCATCGCCGCGGCGAAGCGTTCGCTGGAGGAAGCGGGCGCGATGGACTACACCACCATCGTCGCCGCCCCCGCGTCGGACTCCCCGGGCCTGAAGTGGCTGGCCCCCTACGCGGGATCGGCCATCGGTCAGCACTGGATGTACCAGGGCAAGCACGTGCTGATCGTCTTCGACGACCTCTCCAAGCAGGCCGAGGCCTACCGTGCGATCTCGCTGCTGCTGCGGCGTCCGCCCGGTCGTGAGGCCTACCCCGGCGACGTGTTCTACCTGCACTCCCGGCTGCTGGAGCGTTGTGCCAAGCTGCACGACGACCTGGGCGGTGGTTCGATGACCGGCCTACCGATCATCGAGACCAAGGCCAACGACGTGTCGGCCTACATTCCCACCAACGTCATCTCCATCACCGACGGACAGTGCTTCCTGCAGTCGGATCTGTTCAACTCCGGGCAGCGCCCCGCCATCGACGTCGGTATCTCGGTGTCCCGTGTCGGTGGTTCCGCGCAGCTCAAGGCGATGAAGACCGTCACCGGTTCGTTGAAGATCGACCTGGCGCAGTACCGTGAGCTGGAGGCCTTCTCCGCGTTCGCCTCCGACCTGGACGCCGCCTCCAAGGCGCAGCTCGATCGCGGTGCGCGCCTGATGGAGATCCTCAAGCAGGGTGAGGGTTCGCCGTTCCCCGTCGAGGAAGAGGTCGTCTCGCTCTACCTGGGCACGAAGGGGCACCTGGACGACGTCCCGATCGCCGGCGTGCGTCGGTTCGAGTCCGAGTTCCTGGCGCACATGCGGCGCAACCAGGACACGGTGCTCAAGGACATCGTCGAGAGCAAGAAGCTCTCCGACGACGGTGTCCGGGCCATCGAGGACTCCGTCACGGAATTCAAGAAGCAGTTCACCACCTCGGAAGGCGGTGCTGCGCTCCCGCAGCACGACGAGGCCGGCACCGTGGAGGCCGACGAGGTCGCCCAGGAGACGGTGAAGGTCAACCGCCCCGCCGGGGACAGCGAGAAGTGACCGGGTAGCTATGGCTCAGCTTCGCGAACTACGAGACCGCATCCGGTCGGTGCAGTCGACCCGGAAGATCACCAAGGCGCAGGAGCTCATCGCCACCTCGCGGATCACGCGGGCACAGGCGAGGGTGGAGGCCTCCAGGCCCTACGCCGAGGAGATCACCAGGGTGCTGACCGCACTGGCCGATGCCAGCCCACTCGATCATCCGCTGTTGGTCGAGCGGGAGAACTCCAAGCGCTCCGCCGTGCTGGTCGTCACCAGTGATCGCGGCTTCTGTGGTGCCTACAACGCCAACGTGATCCGCGCGGCGGAGGAGCTGCAGAACACGCTGCGGCAGCAGGGCAAGACCCCGCTGCTGTACGTGATCGGACGCAAGGGCGAGGCGTACTACCGATTCCGCAACCGGGAGATCACCAAGAGCTGGAGCGGTTTCACCGATCGGCCGGACTACGCCAACGCCGCGGACGTCGGTGAGACCTTGGTGAATGCCTTCATGCAGGGCACCGAAGAGGCCAAGCATCGGGAGACGCCCGAGGACGTGCTGGGCGTGGACGAGATCCATCTGGTGCACACCGAGTTCGTCTCGATGCTCACCCAGCGTCCGATCATCCGGCGCGTCGCTCCGCTGGAAGTGGAGTACACCGAATCGCAGGGACTGCGACCGGCATACGACTTCGAGCCGGACGCCTCGACCCTGTTCCGGGAGCTGCTTCCGAAATACATCAACACCCGCCTGTTCGCCGGGTTGCTGGATTCGGCTGCCTCCGAGCACGCCGCGCGCCGTACCGCCATGAAGTCGGCCACGGACAACGCGGACGAGATCGTGCAGAACCTCAGCCGTGAGGCAAACCGGGCGCGCCAGGCCCAGATCACCCAGGAAATCAGCGAGATCGTCGGTGGTGTCGAGGCGCTCTCGTCTGCAGGAAGTGAGTGACATGACTGCAACTGCCACTAGCACTGCTACTGGCACCGGTCGCGTCGTCCGGGTCCTCGGCCCGGTGGTGGACGTCGAGTTCCCCCGCGATCACGTGCCGGACCTGAACAACGCGCTGTCCGTGGAGATCACGGCAGTGGGGATGTCGAACAACGTCACGCTCGAAGTCGCGCAGCACCTCGGTGACAACGTGGTGCGCACCATTTCGATGCAGCCCACCCAGGGCCTCGTGCGTGGCGCGCCGGTCACCGACAGCGGTTCCCCCATCTCCGTGCCGGTCGGTGACGTGGTCAAGGGCCACGTGTTCAACGCCCTCGGCAACTGCCTGGACGAGCCCGGTTACGCTTCCGACGCGGAGCGTTGGAGCATCCACCGGAACCCGCCGACCTTCGACAAGCTCGAGGGCAAGACCCAGTTGCTGGAGACCGGCATCAAGGTCATCGACCTGCTGACTCCTTACGTGCAGGGCGGCAAGATCGGCCTGTTCGGTGGTGCCGGTGTGGGCAAGACGGTGCTCATCCAGGAGATGATCCGCCGTGTCGCCAAGAACTTCGGTGGCACCTCGGTGTTCGCCGGTGTCGGTGAGCGTACCCGTGAGGGCAACGACCTCTGGGTCGAGATGTCGGAGTCCGGCGTGTTGGCCGACACCGCGCTCGTGTTCGGCCAGATGGACGAGCCGCCGGGCACCCGTATGCGGGTGGCGCTGTCCGGGCTCACGATGGCGGAGTACTTCCGCGACGTGCAGAACCAGGACGTGCTGCTGTTCATCGACAACATCTTCCGGTTCACCCAGGCCGGGCAGGAGGTCTCCACCCTGTTGGGCCGGATGCCCTCCGCGGTCGGCTACCAGCCGACCCTGGCCGACGAGATGGGTGCGCTGCAGGAGCGGATCACCTCCACGCAGGGGCGTTCCATCACCTCCATGCAGGCGATCTACGTGCCCGCGGACGACTACACCGACCCGGCGCCCGCGACCACGTTCGCCCACCTGGACGCGACGACCGAGCTGTCCCGGTCGATCACCCAGAAGGGGATCTACCCGGCGGTCGACCCGCTGACCTCCACCTCCAGCATCCTCGACCCCGGCATCGTCGGGGACGACCACTACCGGGTGGCCCAGCAGGTCAAGCAGATCCTGCAGAAGTACAAGGAGCTGCAGGACATCATCGCGATCCTGGGTATGGACGAGCTTTCCGAAGAGGACAAGGTCACCGTCAACCGGGCGCGCCGGATCGAGCGTTACCTGTCGCAGAACTTCTTCGTGGCCAAGCAGTTCACCGGCCAGGAGGGCTCCTTCGTGCCGTTGAAGGAGACCATCGAGGCGTTCGACAAGCTCTGCAACGGTGATTTCGACCACTACCCGGAGCAGGCGTTCCTGTCCATCGGTGGGCTCGAGGACCTGCAGCAGGCCTACGAGAAGTACAACCAGGAGTGATCGGGTAGTCACCCGTTGCTTCGACGGATCGCGGGTGTCGGGACTCCCGGCACCCGCGCCGTGTTCGGGACGGTTCGAACCACGGTGATGCCGCTGTTCGGGCGTGCCCGATCCATCGGATAGACTACGACGACACACCGACGAAGGAGACACGCGTGGCCGAGATGTCCGTCGAGCTGGTCGCCGTGGAGCGCCGACTCTGGTCCGGTACCGCGACCAGCGTGGTTGCTCAGACGACCGAAGGTGTAATCGGCATCCTGCCCGGACACGAGCCGATGCTCGGTCAGTTGGTCGAAGGGGGAGTCGTGAAGATCACGACCCCCGATCACGAGACCGTCACCGCCGCGGTGCACGGTGGTTTCCTCTCGACCTCGAACGGCGTCGTCAGCGTTCTCGCGGAGTCGGCGGAGCTGGCTCAGGAGATCGACGTGGCCGCCGCACGGCGTGATGCCGAGGGCGATGATGAACAGGCCAGGGTGCGGGCCAGGTCACGGCTGCGAGTGGCGGGCTACTCCGTCTGACGGCCACGACGAATGAGCCCCTCGATCCTGCTGCTTGCCCTCGTGCTCGGCTCGGCGGTTGTCGTCGTGCTGGCCGTGCTCGGCGGTCTGCTGCTGGCGCGTCGGCGGTTGGGCAAGCTCAAGGCGGGGGGCATCGAGGTCGCACTGCGGGTCCACCGCGGTGAACCCGGTCGGGGCTGGCATCTGGGGGTCGCGCACTACCACGGCGAGGAGTTCGCCTGGTATCGCGCGTTGAGTTTGCGTTCCGGCCCCGACTGGGCACTCAACCGAGGCGACATGGAGATCGCCGCTCGGCGCAGCCCCAGTACCGCCGAGACCTACACCATGCCCGCCGGATCGCTGGTGGTACACCTGAGCCGACCCGGCGACGACATCGAGATCGCGATGGGCAACGACGCGTTGACGGGTTTTCTCTCCTGGATGGAATCGGCGCCGCCCAGCAGTGTCGCCCCCTGGGCCGGGCACTGAGGTTTTCCGGTCGGATCGCGTAGGGGCTCGGGTGGTGACCTCTCGCGCGGCTCTCGCCCAGCGGCGCGGCGATTTCGCGAGAAATTGACGCCCACCCCGCCGTGCCGTCCCAGCGGGGCGGAAACTTCCGGGGAATTCCGTGGTGGACTTCGAGACGCATTGCTTAGCATGGCGGAGTGCGAATCGAAATCTGTCGCTACGATCACCCCGACGCGGGTGAACTCGTCCGTCAGGTGCAGCAGGAGTACGTCCACCGCTACGGTGGGCCCGACAGCACGCCGCTGCTGCCCGAGGACTTCCTGCCGCCGCGTGGACTGTTCCTGATCGGCTACCGCTCCGAGCTTCCGGTGGCGATCGGTGGCTGGCGTTCGCAGGACTCCGACGTCGACGGATTCGAGGACGGCGACGCCGAGATGAAGCGGATGTACGTGGTTCCGGAAGCACGTGGCTCCGGCCTCGCGCGGGCGGTTCTCGCCGAGCTGGAGGACACCGCCGCACGGGCCGGCCGGAAGCGTATGGTCCTGGAGACCGGGCTGCAGCAGCCCGAGGCGATCGGTCTGTACGAGTCGTCCGGTTATCACGAGACAGCCAAGTTCGGGGTGTACCGCGACGAGCCCGACAGCAGATGCTTCGCCAAGGAACTCAACTAGACCTTGGAAAGGTGTTCTGGCGCGGTGGCCGGGTAGCCGTCACGTGAGTCGGCGCCTTGCCGCGTTGGGCCGCTCTCGAGTAGCGACCTACGCGGCGAGCGGCCCGGCCTCGCGATGCATCCGACTCACGCACCGGGGGCATCCCCGCTGCGATCCACACGGTCGCGTCCCGACTGCGGTCCCGGCGCGGCGATTTCGCGAGAAATCGACGCCGCCCCGAGGTCGGGTGGTGGAACCTCTCGCACGGCTCTCGCTGCGGGAGGCCCGACCTCGGGTAGCGACCTGCACAACGTCGGGCCTTCCTCACGAGAGCCGCACGCGAGAACCCGCGGCGGTGCGAGCTGCGGGTTTGGTGGGAAATCGGCGCTGGGAGCGCCGATTGATGGATCTGCCTTCACCGCGATACCGACGGCGGGAAGTCGATCCACCTGAGGGAAGTCGAACCGGCTTCGGGTCATGACTCCTGTTCCGCGTTGCCACCGGGACGCCACAGGACGTCGCCCGCCGGGTTCGCCACGCGGGCGAGAATGAACAGCAGGTCGGAGAGCCGGTTGAGATACTTGGCCGGTGCCTCGTTGGTGTCCTCCGCATGGGCGTCGAGCAGCCGCCAGGCCGAACGCTCGGCCCGCCGAGCCACACAACGGGCCTGGTGCAGCAGCGCACCACCGGGAGTGCCCCCGGGGAGTATGAACGACTCCAGCTTGCCCAGCCGCTCGTTGTACTCGTCACACCAGCTCTCCAGCCGCGACACGTAGCTCGGCTGTACTCGCAGCGGTGGATACTTCGGTTCCGCCAGTACTGGGGTGGCCAGATCCGCCCCCACGTCGAACAGGTCGTTCTGCACCGCACGCAGCACGTCGTGTACGTCAGCGTCGAAGGTGGCGGTGGCCAGGGCGACACCGAGCACGGAGTTGGTCTCGTCCACGTCCGCGTAGGCTTCCAGCCGCGGATCGGTCTTCGACACCTCGGAGTTGTCCGAGAGCCGGGTGGTACCCGAGTCGCCGGTACGCGTGTAGATCTTGGTCAAGTGCACGCTCATGCGTGCAAGCCTATGCTTCCTCGACCCTCGAACCGTTTCGGCGGCCGTTTCGGGGTATCGGTGGGCGCGTTGGTCCGATCGTTGTACCACCCACTCGGATATCAACCGCACCGCGGCCGTAACCTGGCTGTCCGTGAGTGAGCATTTCCGGGTAAACGGTGGCGCCCGTCTCGTCGGAGAGGTCGGCGTGGTCGGCGCCAAGAACAGCGTGCTGAAGCTGATGGCCGCTTCGCTGCTGGCCGAGGGAACGACGACCATCACGAACTGCCCGGAGATCCTGGACGTCCCGCTGATGGCCGATGTGCTGCGCAGCCTGGGGTGCTCGGTCAGCGTCGACGGTCCCACCACCACCATCACCACACCGCCCGATATCAGTCACGAAGCCGTTTCGGTTCACATGAGCAGGTTGCGTGCCTCGGTGTGCGTACTCGGGCCGCTCGTGGCTCGCTGCAGGCGCGCGGTGGTCACCCTGCCCGGTGGGGACGCGATCGGTTCCCGACCGTTGGACATGCACCAGAACGGGCTGCGGCAGCTGGGGGCTTCCAGTCACATCGAGCACGGTGCCGTGGTGGCCGAGGCCGACAATCTGCACGGTGCGCGGATATGGCTCGATTTCCCCAGCGTCGGTGCCACCGAGAACATTCTGATGGCCTCGGTACTCGCGGACGGCACCACCGTGATCGACAACGCGGCCCGCGAACCGGAGATCGTGGATCTGTGCGTGATGCTGCGGCAGATGGGCGCACGGATCGAGGGAGCGGGTACTTCCACGTTGACAGTGCACGGTGTGCCGAGGCTCGAACCGGTTCGCCACCAGGTCATCGGCGACCGCATCGTGGCGGCGACCTGGGCCTTCGCCGCCGCTGCCACCCGTGGCGACGTGACCGTGCACGGGGTGGATCCGAACAACGTGAATCTCGTGCTGGAGAAGCTGCGCGGCGCGGGGGCCGAGGTCTCGTTCGAGGACGAGAGCTTTCGCGTGGCCATGGACCGGCGTCCCAGCGCGGTGGACTACGTCACGTTGCCGTTCCCCGGTTTTCCCACCGATCTGCAGCCAATGGCACTCGCCCTGTCGGCCGTGGCCGACGGTACATCCATGATCACCGAGAACCTCTTCGAATCCCGGTTCCGCTTCATCGAGGAACTGGTCCGAATGGGTGCCGATGCTCGTACCGACGGGCACCACGCCGTGGTGCGGGGGCAGGAACGGCTCTCCAGCGCTCCGGTGTGGGCCTCGGACATCCGGGCCGGAGTGGGGCTCGTTCTCGCGGGGCTGTGCGCCGAGGGAATCACCGAGGTCTGGGACGTCTTCCACATCGATCGCGGTTATCCGGACTTCGTCAAGCAGCTGTGCGGGCTGGGGGCCGACATCGAGCGGGTGTCCGACTGACAGGAGCCCCGAGCGTCGAAGTTCAGCCCGTTCCGGCGGAACCTCCGGCGAGCTACCCGAGGTCAGGCACGGACGTCGAATTGTGCTCGGCACCCCGACGGTGCCGTTTCGCCGGGGAACTACACACTTGCGTGTGGTTACATTTGGTGTTCGTTCAGTTACCTTGGGTGTGCTGTCGATGATCTTGGCGTGGTTGTCGTCGGCATTGCAGGGGAGTTCACGCGGCCATGGAAGACGAAGTGCAGAGTCCTCGACACGATCTCGACCATCCGAACGCGATCCGGCTGACACAGTCGGAGTGCCCGCATCCGCGGGAGCGGCTGCGCTGGCTCGGTGATTTCACCGGACCGTTCGAGCAGTGGCTGGTCCAGATCGACTGTCTGCGGTGCGGTGGTTCATGGGATCACAACTCCCGGGACAGCGATGCTCCCTGGGAGCAGGTGACCCAGATGCTGGATGAAGGCAGGTTCAGCAAGCTGTGTTCACGTATCGGTCCGGTACCCGGCGAGACCCGTGCGGCCGCTGCCGTGACCGCGCGCAACTCGGAGATTCTGCACGATCTCAAGAGCATGGGTGCGATGAAGTTCCCGATCGACTGAAGGCGCGGCTCGCTGCAGACCGTGTTCCGTGAGCGTCTCGGGCTCTCGGGCCGCAGGATCCGATGAGGAGCTGATATGGGCTTCGACTGGTCGCAGGCGACCTTCCGCAAGGCGGAAGCCTCCAGCATCGAGGGCACCGAGTGCGTCGAAGTGGCGCGACTCGGTGATACCTACGGCATAAGGAACTCACGGGATCCCGACGGGCCGGTACTCGAGTTCACCGGGGCGGAGATGGCGGCGTTCGCTTCCGGGATCAGAAACGGTGAGTTCGGAGTCTGATCGAAGTTTTCCGGTCGGGTTGTCGAGCTACTCGCTTGGCGGAACCTCCCGCCGGCTCTCGCCCCGGGAGGCCCGACCTCGGGTAGCGACCTGCACAACGTCGGGCCTTCCTCGCGAGAGCGCGACGTGGAAGAACCCGCGGGTCGGTACTGCAGGGGCTTCTCCGGCGTTTCCAGCGCCGGGAAGGCCCATGCGGAGCAGCCCATACGACAGGGGAACGTCACCGCGGGACTCTTCCGTTGTGCCCGGTACGCCGTTACTTCAGGGGCGGTCCCGTCCGTGCTCGGACGTGCCGAAACCGCCCAGGAAGACCACCGTTGCCGCGGATGTCATGCCACACCCCGCCGCATTCGTCTCGTGTCACCGGGACGGCGGTACCGCTCGACGAGAGCGGGACGACCGCGCTCGACGGGCCACGGACGGAACGTATCGCGGACATGGGGTTCCGACGTGCTTCCTGGTGAGCTCCCGAGGTGAAGACTTCGGTCAGCCCTCTCCGCTGATGATCCGTTCCCCTTCCACGTGAACGGCGATCCCGGGAAGCGCGGTGCGGGCCGGACCACTGACCACTTCACCCGAGGAGGATTCGAACACCGAGTTGTGGCAGGGGCAGCGCAGCCGCTCGCCGTCTGCCCGCACTGTGCAGCCCATGTGGGTGCACACCGCGCTGTGCGCGGTGAACTCCCCCTCGCTCGGCTGGGCCAGCGCGATCTGTTCGTTGTCGGGGCCCTCGGTTATCAGCGCGCCACCGACCGGAACCTCGTCAACACGTGCCAGTGCGTTGCCCTGCTTCGGGCTTTCCTCCGTCGGGGAGTCGGTCTCCTCGGTGGTCGTCAACGAGGACCCGCTGTAGGAACCGTCCCCGCAGCCGCTCAACGCCGTCACGCCCGCGACGGCCCCTCCGGTGACCAGTAACCGACGACGGGAGGTCGCTCGTTCGGAACTCATCTCGCCTCCGAGCTGTCACTCGCGTCGAACCGCATGATACCGGCATAGTGGCACGGTCGCCGAGTGCGGTACAGCATTCCGGGAAGTGAACGGAGCGCGCGGGCATCGGCGTACCTGGTGACGGACACTTCGACGGCGGAGCTGGAAATACCATGAGCCCTTCTGACCAAGCCGGACGCGCGACCGTCGAGCTGTTGAGGACACTGGTGGCGACAGGACTGCTCATGTCCGCCGTGGTGCACCTCGAGCTCTGGGCGCAAGGTGTGCGCGACGTAGCGGTGATCGGACCGCTCTTTCTGCTCAACGCGGTCGCGGGAGTGGTGCTCGCGTTCGTGTTGCTGTGGTGGAAGCACTGGCTTCCCGTCCTCGGTTCGCTCGGATTCGGCGTTCTCACGCTGGTCGCCTTCTTCCTCGCGGTCACCATCGGTCTGTTCGGTTCCGAGGAGGTGGCGGTGGGTGTTCCGCAACTGCTGGCCGGGGTCGCCGAGGGCGTAGTGATCGTGGCCGCGGTCCCGTTGCTGTTGCTCGGCAGCCACGACTGATCGAAGTTTTCCGGTCGGGTTATCGGGTCACTCACTCGGCGGAACGACCGCGTCCCGGACTCCCGCACTCCCGTTACGAGTCGTGCGCCTCGTCCGCTCCGCCTCGTTCGTGCAACAACAACAGCGTGTAGGCGGCGATGGACTGCGCATCGGTTATCTCACCCCGTCGGATCATCCTTTCGAGTTCCGCACGTGTGAACCAGGCCGAGCGCATGTCCTGTTCCTCGGGTTCACGTTCGTGCTCGCCGGGGGTGAGACCGGTGGCGAGGAAGGCGCGACCCCGTTGGCTGGACAGTCCGGGAGCCACGTCCAGCGAACCGAGCTCGACGAGACGCTCGGCTCGCAGGCCGGTCTCCTCGCGCAGCTCGCGCCCGGCGAGTTCCAGCCCGTCGAGCTCGGTGAGACCGGGTGCGGTCCCCTGCGGAAACTCCCAACGGCGTATCCCCAGTGGATAGCGGTACTGCTCGACCAGCCGCACTCGTTCGGCGCCCGGAGCGTCGCTCCCCTCACCGGTTTCCAGCGGGATGATCAGAGCGTAGTCGGGCTTGTCCACGACGCCGTAGATCCCGTCGGAACCGTCCGCACGCCGGATGGCGTCCTCGCGGACGGTCATCCACGCATTGGCGTAAACCTGCCTGCTGCTCTCGGTTCGCATCTGCTCGGTCCTCTTTGGATGTGGTCCCGGTAGGCGGTTGTCGGAAGTGGTGGGTCTTGCCTTTACGCTCTGTCGAGTGCGTCTGGTAATCGCTTCCTGCAAGGTCGACTACATCGGCAGGCTCAACGCTCATCTGCCGTTGGCGACACGACTGCTGTTGATCAAAGCCGATGGCTCGGTGTCCGTGCACTCCGACGACCGAGCCTACAAGCCGTTGAACTGGATGAGTCCGCCCTGCTGGCTCATCGAGGATCCCGATGTGTGGACCGTGCAGAACAAGGCGGGCGAGAAGCTGGTCATCGATATCAAGGAGATCCTGCAGGACTCCAACTACGAGTTGGGGGCGGAACCGGGACTGGTCAAGGACGGCGTCGAGTCGCACCTGCAGCAGCTGCTCGCCGAGCACGTCAGCACACTCGGTGACGGTTGGAGTCTGGTGCGCCGGGAGTATCCGACCCCGATAGGGCCGGTCGACCTGATGTGTCGTGACTCCCAGGGCGGCAACGTCGCCGTCGAGATCAAGCGGCGCGGCGAGATCGACGGAGTCGAACAGTTGACCCGGTATCTCGAGTTGCTCAACCGTGACCCCGTGCTGGCACCCGTCGGCGGTGTTTTCGCTGCGCAGCAGATCAAACCCCAGGCGCGCACGCTCGCGGAGGATCGCGGGATCCGCTGTGTGACGCTGGACTACGAACAGCTGCGGGGGATCACCCCCGACGAGTACCGGCTCTTCTGAGCGATTGCTCGATGTCGGGGCAACCGCTCACGAGACGTGCGAGAGGTTCCGTCACGCAACCAGCTGCGCAGTACGTTCGGGGGAACACTCTCAGAGCTGGCGGAGGCCGTTCAGAATCCGCTCCATCAGCTCCATGTCCGGCGAGCTCACCCGTGGTGTGCTCCAGCCGTGTGCGGGGAACTCCGGCGGTCGGTACGCCGGCGACGCGGTGGCTCCCAGGGAGTGCTGTCGTGGCAGTTCGCCCCGGAACGCGGTTACGTAACGATGTGTCCGGCACGGGCGTGGTGCCCGCGGCAGCGGATCCGCCTCGACGGGGCTAAGTGCTTCGGGAATCGCGGGAGCCGTCACTGCTCGGTCTCCTTGCCACGTTTCGGTGTTCGAGTCACCGGAGTGAGCACGGCGGTCGGCTCCGTCGCGGCTCCGGTCGGCAACCGGCGTTCGCCGGGAAGCCATCGGCGCCGTGTCCACCACGCGGCCGACCGCGGGGTCCGTTCCTTCACGGGAATGCCTCCTAGCTCGGTGACTCGGGGTCGGACTTCTCGCTCCGCGACCGAGCCGGTTCAACCATGCGGCGTGCCGCGCCGTGGGGTGTCGGAGAGCCAGCGCAGTAGCAACCAGGGGCCCACCACCAGTGTCACAGCCAGTAGCGCCAGTACGGCGGCGATGCTCATCAGTTCACCTCCTGTGGTCGATATGATGCTATGTGTGACCTCCTTTCCGTGGTAGATGTTCGGAATTCACTGCACTTTTCGGGTTAATATCTCTCCCTGGTAGTGGCCCGTGTAGCGGTTGTGTGGTGCGGATTCTCGACTGTGTGTGTTCGGTTGGGTGTCGCGGTGGCGAGGCCGTCCCGAACGTTCGAGCATGATTCATTTTTGTGGTTACTCTTCGTGATAATTTGTTGATCTTTATTGTCGTGCTGTGCGATGTTCGACCCTCGATCGTGCTCGTGTTGGTTCCCGTTTTCGTCCCGGTTCGGCGCTGCCGTGCGGCTACGGAGTCGAGCGGCATGTCCGCGCTGGGACGGATGTCGTAGTACGGACTGCTCCTGATCGGCTAGGATGATCTTCCGTTCGGCTGCTTGGCCGAGCGTGCCTGATCGATTTAGCGTCCGTAGTCAACGAATTGATATCGGCCCCTCTGTGACTCGGCGCACTGTGGGGTATTGTTCACCTGCTTTGGTGAATGGTGATTACCGTTTGAACTTGTTTAATTTGGAGGTGGGGTAGCGTGCATGTGCTAGCCCAGGAGCAGCTTCGACTGGACGCCGGGCCGGTCGACTACCTGCTGCTCGCGCTCTACTTCGCGTTCGTGCTCGGGATCGGGCTCCTGGCGCGTCGTTCGGTGTCGAGCAGTCTTGACTTCTTCCTCTCCGGGCGGTCACTGCCCGCGTGGGTGACGGGGCTGGCCTTCATAGCGGCCAACCTCGGTGCTGTCGAGATCATCGGAATGTCCGCCAACGGCGCCCAGTACGGCATGCCGACGATGCACTACTTCTGGGTCGGTGCCATCCCGGCGATGCTGTTCCTCGGTGTCGTGATGATGCCGTTCTACTACGGCTCGAAGGTGCGCAGCGTTCCGGAATTCATGCTGCGCCGTTTCGGCAAAGCCGCGCATCTGGTCAACGCCATCAGCTTCGCGGTGGCGCAGCTGCTCATCGCGGGTGTGAACCTGTTCCTGCTCGCCAGCATCGTCAACGTCCTGCTCGGCTGGCCGCTGTGGTTCTCCGTGATCATCGCCGCGTTGATCGTGCTCAGCTACACCGGACTCGGTGGTCTCTCCGCGGCGATCTACAACGAGGTGCTGCAGTTCTTCGTCATCGTCGCCGCGCTTCTCCCACTGACCATCGTCGGCATGATCAAGGTCGGCGGTTGGTCCGGACTGGTCGACAAGGTCGGTACCCAGTACGGCGCCAACGAGCTCTCGGCCTGGCCGGGTAACGAACTCACCGGGTTCGGCAGCAACTTCCTGTCGGTACTGGGAATCGTCTTCGGGCTCGGGTTCGTGCTGGCCTTCGGCTACTGGACCACCAACTTCGTCGAGGTCCAGCGTGCGATGGCTTCCAAGAGCATGTCCGCCGCGCAGCGCACCCCGATCATCGGTGCCTTCCCGAAGATGCTCATCCCGTTCCTGGTGATCATCCCCGGTATGATCGCCGGTGCTTCCGTCCAGGAAATGATGGTGTTCAAGCAGACGGGTGAGGGCAACGTCGAGTACAACGACGCTCTCCTGCTGCTGATGCGTGATCTGCTGCCCAACGGCATCCTGGGGATCGCGCTCGCCGGATTGCTGGCATCGTTCATGGCGGGCATGGCCGCGAACCTGAGTTCGTTCAACACCGTGTTCACCTACGACATCTGGCAGGCCTACGTTATCCGGAACCGCCCGGACAGCTACTACCTGAGCATGGGTCGCTGGGTCACGGTGGGGTCCACGGTCATCGCGATCGGTACCGCGTTCATCGCTTCGGGCTACTCGAACCTGATGGACTACCTGCAGCAGCTGTTCTCGCTGTTCAACGCCCCGTTGTTCGCCACGTTCATCCTCGGTATGTTCTGGAAGCGCATGACCCCGGCCGCCGGTTGGTCCGGTCTCGTGCTCGGTACCGCCGCCTCGTTGAGCGTCTTCCTGATGGCCGAGACCGGTGTGCTGGACCTTCCGGGACAGGGAGCGAGCTTCGTCGGAGCCGGCGCGGCCTTCGTGGTCGACATCCTCGTCAGCGTCGTGGTCAGCCTGGCCACCAGGCCCAAGCCCGCCGCCGAGCTCGTCGGACTGGTTTACGGACTGACGCCGAAGGAGGACCGCACCGCCTCAACGACCGGAGAGGACGCGGGCTGGTACCGCAGGCCCGCGCTGCTGGCCGGGATCGTGTTGGTGATAGTCATCATCCTCAACATCGTCTTCGGGTAACCGCGTTCGCCATATCGGGAGGCAAGTATGAGCGCATCCAACGAGAACGGCTCCCGCAGCGGGCAGCGTGCCGGAGTGTTCGACGTTCGCCAGGTGATCGCCGCGCTGTTCGTGCTCTACGGTCTGATCTGCACTCTGATGGGGCTGTTCGGCACCAGCTCCCGGGAGATCGATCAGGCGGCGGGGGTCAACATCAACCTCTGGAGCGGTATCGGCATGCTGGTCTTCGCCGGTTCCTTCATCCTCTGGGGTTGGTTGCGTCCGATCGTCGTTCCCACCGACTCGGAGAGCGAGTCCTCCTAGCGGGACCTCGTCGACTCCCCGTTTCCCTGATCGTGGGTTCGGCGCAACCATTGAGCCGATGATTCGTTGAACCTCCGCGCGGGCACGTGCCCGCGCGGAGGTCGCGTGCGTCGCCGTCCGGCCGAATTGCGTAGGCTGCGTCACATCAGCGACGTCGCGACCGGCGAACACCGATCGGTGGGGAGGCCGAGCATGACCCAGACCGCCCGTGGCGGTGTCGAAGTACCCGTCGAGAAGACGGCCGACACCTCGCCCGGTTCCACCTTCGAATCCATCGATCCGCGTACCGGTGAAGTGGTGGGCACCCACCCGGTTCATGATCGGGAGCACGTCGCCGATGCCGTCCGCACCGCTCGCGACGCCCAGCACTGGTGGGAGGAACTGGGCTTCCAACAGCGGAAACTCCGGCTGGATGCCTGGCGCGAGCTGCTGGTCTCGCGGTTGGACGAGGCCGCGGAACTGATCTCCGCGGAGACCGGGAAGCCGATGGACGACGCCAGGCTCGAACTGGTGCTCGTCGTGGACCACCTGCACTGGGCGGCCGCCAACGCGTCCAAGGTGCTCCGCAGGCGAGGGGTTTCCGCCGGGGTTCTCATGGCCAACCAGGCCGCCACCGTGGAGTACCGCGCGTTCGGCGTCGTGGGAGTCATCGGGCCGTGGAACTATCCCGCCTTCACTCCGATGGGATCCATCGCCTACGCGCTCGCCGCGGGTAACTCGGTGGTGTTCAAGCCCAGCGAGCTGACCCCGGGCGTGGGGGAATGGCTGCGGCGGACCTTCGCCGAGGTGGTTCCCGAACAGCCCGTACTGCAGGTGGTGACCGGATTCGGCGATACCGGTGCCGCGCTGTGTCGTGCCGAGACGGACAAAATCGCCTTCACCGGTTCGACCGAAACCGGCAAGCGGGTGATGGCCACCTGCTCGGAGTCGCTGACCCCGGTGCTGGTGGAGTGCGGTGGTAAGGACGCCCTGATCGTGGATTCGGACGCCGATCTGCGCGCTGCCGCCGAGGCCGCGGTGTGGGGAGCCGTCTCCAATGCCGGACAGACCTGTATCGGTGTGGAGCGCGTCTACGTGGTCGACTCCGTGGCCGACCGGTTCGTCCAGCTGGTGCTCGACCGCGCGGAGAAGCTGCGCCCGGGCGGACAGCCCACCGCCGACCTCGGCCCCATCACGATGGGTTCGCAGGTGGATGTGATCCGCGAGCACATCGCCGATGCCGTCCGTTCCGGTGGGAAGGCCGAGCTGGGCGGTCAGAGTTCGGTTCGCCCGCCCTACGTCGATCCGGTGGTACTCACCGACGTGCCGGAGGACTCGGCCGCGGTCACGGAGGAGACCTTCGGCCCCACGATCGTGATCAACCGGGTGAGCACCGCCGAGGAGGGCGTCGAGCGCGCCAACGACGGTGACTACGGTCTCGGCGGGACGGTGTTCTCCCGTTCCAGGGGGACGGAGCTGGCTCGCCGCATGCGCACCGGGATGGTCGCGGTGAACTCGGTGATCTCGTTCGCCGCCGTGCCGGCCCTGCCGTTCGGCGGGGTGGGGGACTCCGGCTTCGGTCGGATTCACGGTGCCGACGGACTGCGTGAGTTCGCCAGGGCACAGTCCGTCACCCGGACCCGGTTCCGCATGCCGATCGATCCGATGACCTTCGGCCGTTCCGCGCGGACCGTCCGGTATCTGGTGCGGCTGATGAAGCTGATTCGCGGACGCCGGTGAGCGTTCCGCGTTGACACGGTGCCCGCGCGGTCCCTCACCCGGTCGAGGGCGTGTCACCGGGCCCCGGCACGGGGCCGGCCAACGGTGGGCGGGCGGCACCACTTCGACTGGGCCGCCCGGTGGAACGACTTTTCGACTGGCCGGTACTCGACTGTTGCCGGACTGTGGTGTCCCGAAGGATCCTGGGTGCGCGGAACCGTTCACGAACCGGTCGGCCGGCTCCGGGCTCCAGGTGGATTCGTCCGGCGTGTGCCCGTCCTCCCGACCCGGTAGGTATCGGTTCCGGGTATCCAGCGGTGGAGCCGGGCCTAAAGCGCCACGGTCTGTCAGGAGGTCGCCAGTGAAGAAGATCATCAACGCTCCCGCCGATGTCGTGACCGACGCGCTGCGCGGCATGGCCGCCGCCCATCCCGATCGACTGCGGGTTCACCTGCAGCCGGACTTCGTGACCCGTGTCGACGCCCCGGTCTCCGACAAGGTGGCCGTGGTCTCCGGCGGAGGTTCCGGGCACGAACCGTTGCACGTCGGGTTCGTCGGTTCCGGCATGCTGGACGCCGCCGTCCCGGGGGCGGTGTTCACTTCACCCACCCCGGACGCCGTGCAAGCGGCTGTCCGGGAAGTGGACGGTGGTGCGGGGACGCTGTTGGTGGTCAAGAACTACACCGGCGACGTGCTCAACTTCGAGACCGCCGCCGAGCTGACCGAGGCGGAGAACATCGGGGTACGCACCGTCGTGGTCCAGGACGACGTGGCGGTACAGGACTCCACCAACACCGCGGGGCGGCGCGGGGTGGGCGGGACCGTCCTGCTGGAGAAGATCGTGGGTGCCGCCGCCGCACGAGGTCACGACCTGGCGAGCTGCCACGAGATCGCCGAACGCGTCAGTGCCGGGGTGCGTTCCATGGGGATGGCGTTGACCGCTCCCACTGTCCCCCACGTCGGTGAACCGAGCTTCGAGCTGGCCGACTACGAGATGGAGATCGGTGTGGGCATCCACGCCGAACCCGGCAGGGAACGGGTCGAGCTGGAGTCTGCCGACCGGATCGTGCGACGGTTGCTCGAGCCGATCCTGGAGGATCTGCCGTTCCGGGAGGGCGACGAGGTGCTGTTGTTCACCAACTCGATGGGGGGCACACCTCCGACGGAACTGTATCTCGCGCACGGTGTCGCCGAGCGGTTCCTCGCGGAACGCGGTGTTCGCGTCACCCGGAGACTGGTCGGGCCCTACATCACCAGTCTGGAAATGCAGGGGATGAGCTTTACACTGCTCAAGCTGGATGACGAGCTGCGGCAGCTGTGGGACGCACCGGTGAACACCCCCGCGTTGACCTGGTGAGCCCCGGACCGAATGATCCGTTCGGCGGGACGCGGCGTTGTCCGGCGCCGTTCTCGCCCGGTGACTCGTCACCGCCGTATTCCCGCGTGAGTTCTCCGGTTGTCGCGTGAGGACTCCCGAAGACAGGATAGAGGACCGCATGTCTTGCACGGCACGAGAAGTCACCGCCGCGGTACGTAGGGGTGCCGAGGTGATGTCCGCCCACCGCGACGAGCTGGTCGAACTGGACAGAGCGATCGGTGACGGCGACCACGGGGAGAACATGGACCGGGGTTTCCGCGCGGTGGTGGCACAACTGGAACTCGCCGAGCCGGCCACACCCGGTGCCGTCCTCAAACTGGTGGCCACCACCCTGATCTCCTCCGTGGGTGGGGCCTCCGGGCCGTTGTTCGGTACCGCTTTCCTGCGCGCGGCATCCACCGCGGGGGATGCCGAATCGCTGGACGGTACGGCGCTCGCGGCTTCGTTGCGTGCGGGTGTGGACGGCGTCGTGGCCCGCGGCAAGGCGGAGCCCGAGGACAAGACGATGATCGACGCCCTGCTCCCCGCCGTGCGTGCCGCGGAGGAGAGCGCGGGCCGGGGTGGTGAACCGGCCGGGACGCTGTCGGCGGCGGCCGAGGCGGCCGAGGTGGGGGCACGCTCCACCGTGCCGCTGGTAGCCAGGAAGGGGCGCGCTTCCTACCTCGGGGACCGCAGCGCCGGGCATCTCGACCCGGGGGCCCGTTCCGTGGCCTTGTTACTGGCCGCGTTCGCCGACGTCGAAGGAGCCGAGTGATGCCGGTCGGACTTGTGATCGTTTCGCACAGCGACTCCCTCGCGCGGGGTGTCGTCGAACTGTTGGGGCAACTCGCTCCCGACGTCAGGGTCGAACCCGCAGGCGGTATGTCGGGCGGAGGACTCGGAACCGACTTCGAGGCGACGTCCGCCGCGCTGGCCGATGCCGACACCGGTGCGGGGGTGGTGTTGCTGTACGACCTGGGCAGTGCCCGCATGACGGCGGAGCTCGCGGTCGAGTCGTTGGCCGATCCGGACGCCGCCGCGGTGGCGGAGGCCCCGCTCGTCGAGGGCGCCGTCGCCGCCGCCGCCTCGGCGCAGGGAGGCGACGGGCTGAAAACCGTTGTCGACGCCGCGGAGCGTGCCGTGGGGGGTACCGTCGATTCCCCCGAACAGGCAACCACCGCGGCCGAAGGTGCGGATTCCAGAGCCGAGTCGCCCACCACGACATCTCCGAGCGTGGAACAGGAACTGGTCCTGCGCAACGAAGTGGGACTGCACGCCAGACCCGCCGCGCTGTTGGCGCGCGTGTTGACCGGGCTCGACGCGGAGGTCACCGTCACAGCGGGTGGGAACTCCGCGGATGCCCGCAGCGTGCTCGGCGTTATGGGGCTCGGGGCGCGCAAGGGCGACCGCATCGGGCTCCGGGCCACCGGCCCGGACGCCGAGTCGGCACTGCGACGTGTGACCGAACTGGCCGACCGCGATTTCGAAGGGTGAGCCCGACGGCATCTCGAACAGTTTCGGTGCGCGAACCGTTCCGCACGTTCCCCGGCGGAGGAAGCGGGGTCACGCGCCCGCTTTACCGAGGCATCCGATCGCTCGTGGTGTTCGGACTGTTGTTCGGGCTGCTCGCCGGTTGTGCGGTGTTTCCGTCCGGGGATTCCACGCCTCGGATAGAGCGGGGAGTCTCCAGCGCGGCGCTGGGAGACCTGGCCACGCTCGATCCGTGCGGGCTGCTGCGGGCCCGACGGCTCGAACGGTTCGGAAAAGTGACTCGTGCGGACACCGTCTCGTTGGACTACTGCCTGTTCCACCTGCGTCCGGAGTCCGGCGGACTGCTGCAACTGGCCGTGGGACGGCTGCAGGACGTGAACGCCGCCGAATTGACCTCCGACAACCCCGTCCGGCACGTCGGTGGCCTTCGGGTTGTCGACGAGCAGCCGGTTCCCGAGCACTGCGGCAGGCGGATCCTGTTCTCGGACGGAATCGCCATGAGTGTCGACGTCGATCTGCTGTCCGGCGATCCTGCTGTGGGGCTGTGCACCGTGGCCGGTTCGGGAGCGGAGGCCGCCGCCGAGTCCGTGCTGGCCGGTGGGGTCGAGCACCGGGAGTTTCCGTCGAACTCGCTGGCCAGGACGGATTCGTGCGGGCTGCTGCCGACGGAGCTCGTGCACCGGGTCGAGGGGCTCCGACGAGCCGAGCGGCAGGCGAGTCCCGCCGGGCACCGGTGTCGTTGGGGCGGTGGGAGCATCCGGGTGCCCAGCGTCGAACTGACGCTCACCGCTGGAGAACCACCACGCAGGCGGGACGCCACGGCTGTCGTGGAGCGCACCGCGGGCAGACGTACCGTGGTCGACATCATCGGCGACGACCCGAAGGTGGGGCTGTGCGCGGCGGAAACCGGACACATCCCGTTCGGTGATCCCACTTCCGGTGAGGTCGAGGTCGCGATGCTGGTGGTCTTTCTGCCGGAGGCCGACGGGGTGCGGGCGTGCGAGTACGCCCGTGGGCTGGCCGAGCACGTCTGGCCCGAGCTCCCGAAACGGTGACTTGGCACGAAGTCATCACCGTGGTTGTCCCGGGCCCTCACTTGGCGGAACCTCCCGCACGGGAGAACCCGCGGTCGGTCCTGCTGCGAGGGTGGTGGGAGTTTCTACTGCGGTCGTGGTGCGGACTCGGCACCGTACCGAGGGCCCGGCGATTTCGCGGGAAATTTACGCAGCCCCGACACGAGCGGGAAAGGCGAGACGGCTCGGCCCCGAGGGGCTCCAGATCGCGAACGGCGTTCGGGTCGGCCATGCCGTGGGCAAGCCGGCCGGGGAGGTGCTTTCGGGGGCTGAACCCGCCGGTTAACGTTGGGACGTGCCTCGCCGCAACCGCCCCAAGAGTTCTCGTCGACCGGATTCCACGGCGCGCCCGCTCGGGTCCGGTTTCGGTTTCGCGCGTACCGAGACGGGGCCGGACGGTGACTGGATCGTGCGAACCGTGCCGGCTGCCCAGGCGCAGAAGGACTACCGCTGTCCCGGCTGTGACCACGAGATACGTCCCGGTGTGGGACACGTCGTCGCTTGGCCCGCCGACGAGTACGGCACCGTGGGGGATCGTCGCCACTGGCACACCGGATGCTGGAACGGCCGCAAACGCAGTGGACGCGGATTCGGCCTCCGGTAAGACCCGTTGGGGGCGATGCTCCACCGGGGGTCCGCTACCAGTCGGAGCGCCTGCCGTGTCCGCCGAGCTCCGGAGCGGACCAACCGCCGCCCGCTCCCGGGGTGAGCGGGGGAACTCCGGTGCTTACCCGACTACGAAAACTCACCCCTTCGTGGCAGGATCGCGACGATGAGCACCGAAATCCGCGCCAACACCGTGCTCCCGGGGCGCCGTGAGCCGATCACGCTGCACACCGCGGACGGGCTGCGACTGGTGGGCGAACTCGCCCTGCCGCAGCACCGTTCTCCCCGAGCCACCCTGGTGTGTCTGCACCCGCTTCCCACCCACGGTGGGATGATGGACTCGCATCTGCTGCGCAAGGCGGCCTGGCGGTTGCCCGCGTTGGCCGATCTCGCCGTGTTGCGCTTCAACACGCGTGGTACCGCGAGCGAGGCGGGTCGCAGCGACGGTGCCTTCGACAACGGTGACTCGGAACGCTACGACGTTGCCGCGGCACTGGAGTACGCCGAGTTCCACGATCTGCCCGATGTCTGGTTGCTCGGCTGGTCCTTTGGCACCGATCTGACGCTGGTGCACGGTCTGGACCCGTCGGTCACGGGTGCGGTACTCCTCTCGCCGCCGCTGCGCTGGAGTGAAGAGCGGAACCTGCGTGCCTGGGCCGAGTCCGGCAAACCGGTGCACGCCCTGATCCCGGAGTTCGACGACTACCTGCGCCCCGAGGAGGCGCGCCGGAGGTTCGCCCCGTTGACCCAGGCCGAGGTCACCGGATTCCCCGACACCAAGCACCTGTGGGTCGGCAAGGCCGACCAGGCGCTCGACGCCGTCGTCAGTGCGGTCGCCCCGGATGTTCCCACCCCGTTGCCCCGCTACTGGGACGGTGAGGTCGACACCCACCAGGTGACGATCGTGGAATCCTGAGAGCCCGCGGCGGGATTCACCCGCTGGGCCCGACAACCACCGGTTCGGAAGATCACCACACCGCGCGTGCGGTGATCCGTTACGGCATTATGGAGATCGTGCACTACGTCGAGTCTGGAGTCGGGACGCCCGTCGTGCTGCTGCACGCGTTCCCGGTGGACGCACGGATGTGGCAGGGGGTGCGTACGGAACTCGAGGATCACGTCAGAGTCATCGCCCCGGATCAACGCGGTATGGGGCAGCGCTCCTCGTGGGAAGCCGCCACGACCGAACTTACCTCCGACGACCCGCAGCGGACCGTTCCGGAGGAACCCGGCATGGAAACGGTCGCCGAGGACGTGCTCGCGTTGCTCGACCAGCTGCGGTTGCGGCGGGCGTACGTGGCGGGTTGTTCCATGGGCGGCTACGTGGCGATGGCGATGGCCCGCGAGGCGCCGGAGCGACTCGAGGGGCTGATCCTCGCCGACACCAAGGCGGAGGCGGACTCCGCCGAACAGCGCGACAACCGGCTGCGGATCGCCGATCGGGCCGAGCGGGAGGGGATCACCGGCTGGCTGGCCGAGAACACCCTGCCGGGGATCCTCGGCGCCACCACCCGGCAGCGGCGCGGCAACGTGGTCGAGCAGGCACGCGAACTGGTCGAGCAACAACCTCCCGCCGGGGTCGCCTGGGCACAGCGTGCCATGGCGAACCGCCCGGACAGCTCCGAGACGCTGCGCGCCTACCAGGGGCCGGCCCTGGTGCTGGCAGGCAACGAGGACACCCTCTGCCCACCCCGGTCCGCGCGTGACACGGCGGCGCTGCTGCCCCGCTCCGAGGTCGTCACCCTGCCCGAAGCCGGACACCTCTCCCCGCTGGAGACCCCCGAGGCGTTCGCCCACGCCGTGCGGGAGTGGTTGGGCGAATGAACGACGATCCACCCACCGGAACGCCCGGGGCACACCGAAACGCCCCGGTGACGTAACCGGGGTGCCCGGTCAGTGCTGCTGGACGGGCTGATCGGAGCCGTGCTCCGGCTCGGTCCCCGAGTCGTCGTCCCCGGTGGGTGTCGAGCCGTTCCCGAGGTCGGGAAGTGGGATCCGCCTGGTCGGTGGATCGTGGGCGTCCATGCCCCCGTTCGCGTCCGTTCCCCGTTGCGGGAGCTTCGAACGATCGATCTTTTCGGTAGCCGCCTCCAGCGAGGCTTTCCCGGTCGGCGCCGCCCCGTTGGAGTCCGCTTTCCCGTCGGTGGTGGAATCGGCGGTTTCCGGTCCGGCGTGACCGTTGTCGGACGGATCGACGAGTGCGACGCCCGAACTCTCGATGTCGGTCAGTGCGAACCGTGTCGTCGCGGTGTTGCCGTTCTCCTCGTCCACGGCCTCCGAGCTGGTCCCGGTTTCGGCCGTTTCCGTGCTGGCAGCCTCGGACGAGGAAGTCTCCCCGCTGTCCCGTTCCGGCTCGTCCAGCGCGGCGATCGTTTCCACCCGGGCCGTCTCACGTGCGGTGGCTGCGGATTCCCGCAGCTGCTGTTCCGCCTCGTCGTCGTTGGTGAGCCTGTCCAGCAGCGGAGTGGTCTGCCCGAGCAGTTCGGCCGCGTCCCGCAGCTTCCCGGCCACGCTGTCGCGCAGCTCGGTCAGGGTGCCGACCTGCTCGTCAACCGTGCTCAACCGCCGTTCGCACTCCCGCGTGGTGGCCGTTATCCGTTCCTCGGCGTCCGCACGTGCCCTGCCGCGCAGCCGGTCGCTCTCGAGGGTCGCCTCCTCCAGGAGGCGGGTGGCCTCCTCGGTGGCACGTTGCGTTGTCAGCCTTGCCTGCTCCTGCGCTTCGGTGACCAGGCGTTCGGCTTCGGCCTTGCTGTCGTGCTCGCGCTTCTCGGCGGCTTCGACGCTTTCGCGTTCGCGTCGCTCGGCCGCTTCCCTACTCTCGCGGTCCCGCTTCTCGGCGGCTTCGACGCTCTCGCGTTCGCGTTGTTCGGCGGCCTGCTTGCTCTCCCGTTCGCGTTGCTCCGCGGCCTCGGTGCTCTCCCGGGTGAGCCGCTCGGCCTCCTCGGTGGCCTCCTGGACCCGGCGGTGAGCCTCCCCGCTGGCCTCCCGCAGCCTGCGGTCGGCCTCCTCGGCGGCCTCACTGACACGACGCTCGGCCTCGGCCTTGCTGTTGGCCTCCTGGTCGGCGAGGGTTCGCATCGACTCGCTGCGGCGAGCCGCCATGGCGATCTCGAAGTCCTCCTCGACCTGGGTGCGACGTGCCTCGGACTCCTCGTCGGCCCGCTTGCGGTTCTCCTCGGCCTCGGTCGTGATGCGCTCGGCCTCGGCCCTCGCGGTCTCCAGAACCGAGCGGTGCTCGGACTCCATTTCGGCGCGTCGTGAGTCGAGTTCGGAAATCAACTGCTCGTAGCGGTTGCGGAGATCCGTGGCCTCCCGTTCGGCGCGCTCCCGCCGCTCGGCGGCGTCACTCTCCGCTTTGGAACGGATCTCGCCCGCTTCCTCCTGGGCGAGTCGCAGCATTCGTTGCAGGCGCTCGCTGAGCCCTTCCATCGTGGTCGGCGGTTTCCCCAGCCGCTCGACCTGTCCACGTAGGCTCTCGATCTCGGAGCGCGCCGATTCCAGTTGTTTGGACAGTTCCCCCGACTGCGAGACCGCCGCGTCACGATCCGAGGTGAGCAGGCGTAGGTCCGCGTCGATACGTTCCAGGTGCTCGTCGACCTGGGCTCTGTCGTAGCCACCCTTACGAACGATGTCGAAGCCCGATCCCAGCGGTAGCAGATCACGATCGTCGGCAAGACCCATGGCACTACGCTACCTCCGAACCGTTGTCGATGTTGTCCGGTGCGCGCTCCGAGTCCGGAACGGGCCGGGAATTCGCCCCTCGATGCGAGCTGTCTCACAATTTGACCGCTCGACCAGCCAGGGAGGAAAATGTGTTTCCGGCGGTCACGACGGGTGGAGAGGTGATCGATTATGGCCCGTGGTTCGGCTGGTTCGAAGACACGGCCGTGGACCCGGTGGCAGGACTGGGGAGCCGTGATACTCGGTGTCTATCTGATTCTGGCTACGCTGTGGACTCTCACCGGTCCGGCGGCGCTGACGTCGATGATCGTGCTCGGCGTGCTGCTCGGAGTCTCCGGAGTGTGGTCACTCGCGATGCCGGGATCCATAACGAGCGAGTACGCGCACGTGCTGCTCGGGATTCTGCTGGTGATCTCGCCCTGGGCGCTCGGGTTCGCCGCTTTCGGCGGCGCGGCCTGGACCTCCTGGGTGGTGGGAGTGCTGGCCGTGATCGTAGGGGTCGCGGCGCTGCCGGAGGCCAACTCGGCCCATCGCTCGGGAATGGCGGGACAGCACTGAACGACCGCTCACCGGTGTCCGCGCGGTCTTCGTACCCGACCGCGCCCACCGGCGCGTCGGAACCGCTGGGACCGTCAAGCCGGTTGGACCAGCTCCACCAGCACACCACCCGCGTCCTTGGGGTGGACGAAGTTCACCAGACTGTCCGCGGTGCCCCGCCGTGGTGTCTCGAACAGCAGCCGTACGTCCCTGTTCCGCAACGTCGCGCACGCGGCCTCGACGTCGGTTACGCGGAAGGCGAGCTGCTGTAGCCCTGGACCGTTCTTGTCCAGGAACTTCGCGATCGTGGAACTCTCGTCGGCCGGGGCCAGCAGCTGCACCCTCGTGTCCGTTTCGGCGGAGTCGGGGGCGGCCAGCATCGCCTCGTGCACCCCCTGCTCCTGGTTGGTCTCGCGATGAGTGGCCACCAGGCCGAAGGTGTTCCGGTAGAAGTCGATCGCCCTGTCGAGATCCGCCACAGCGACCCCCACGTGATCGACCGCGGTCACCAGCTCACCGAGTTCCTCCCGCATGGCGGCACCCTAACCCGCCGGTGCGGCACGGTGGAAACGTCACAGCGGTGTGCTTCGTCTCACAGCGGGTCGTGCGGTTCCGTGCAGGTATGGTTCCGCCGGTCGGCACGGTTCATCATGGTGCCCGGACGGGGGACGACCGTGGTCGACCGCCCGACCGGTGCCGACCCGGCGGACCGTTCGTTACCCAAGACTTCCCTACACCGCATCGGAGGCAGCCGTGGAAAGTTCCGTGATCGTAGCCGGGGCCCGTACCCCCATGGGCAGGCTGTTGGGCTCGCTGAAGGACTTCTCCGGCGCCCAGCTCGGTGGGATCGCCATAGCCGAGGCGCTGCGCCGTTCCGGGGTCGCTCCGGAACAGGTCGAGTACACGATCATGGGGCAGGTGCTCACGGCAGGTGCCGGACAGATCCCGGCCAGGCAGGCGGCCGTGGCGGCGGGCATCGGCATGGACGTTCCCGCGTTGACCGTCAACAAGGTCTGCCTCTCCGGGCTGGACGCGGTCGCGTTGGCCGATCAGCAGATCCGTGCCGGTGAGTTCGACGTCGTCGTGGCGGGTGGGCAGGAATCCATGACGCGGGCGCCGCACCTGCTGGGCGATTCGCGGGAGGGTTTCAAGTACGGCGACGTGCGGATGCTCGACCACATGGCCCACGACGGGCTGTTCTGCTCGTTCGACCAGGTCGCGATGGGGGCCTCCACCGAGAAGCACAACGGTCGTTACGGGTTGACCCGTGCCCGGCAGGACGAGTTCGCCGCACGGTCGCACCAGCGGGCCGCGGCAGCCGCCGAACGCGGTGTGTTCGCGGAGGAGATCGCGCCGGTGACAGTGCCGCGCCGCAAGGGCGACCCGGTGATCGTCGACAGCGACGAGGGAATCCGCGGTGACACCACGGCGGAGGGCCTCGGCAAACTGCGCCCCGCCTTCGATCCGGACGGCACGATCACGGCGGGGACGGCTTCGCAGATCTCGGACGGTGCCGCGGCCGTGGTCGTGATGCGCAAGTCCAAAGCCGAGGAGCTGGGGCTCGACTGGCTCGTCGAGATCGGCAGGCACGGCGTGGTCTCGGGCCCGGACGCCAGTCTGCACGAGCAGCCCTCCAACGCGATCAACCGGGCCTGCCACCGTGCGGGATTGGCACCGACCGACCTCGACCTGGTCGAGATCAACGAGGCGTTCGCCGCCGTGGGGATCGTTTCCACCGAGGTGCTGGGGATCGACGAGGAAAAGGTCAACGTCAACGGGGGAGCGATCGCGCTCGGGCACCCCATCGGCATGTCGGGAGCGCGACTCGCGTTGCACCTGGCCCTCGAGCTCGATCGGCGAGGGGGCGGCGACGGTGTCGCCGCGCTGTGCGGCGGTGGCGGACAGGGTGACGCCCTGCTGCTGCACGCGCCGCGTAGCTGATCGGACGTGATCGGGTTCACGCGACCGTCGGTGCGTTCCAGCGGCGGTCCGTGCCACCTGAACACCGCTGGTGAGGATATTCTGGCGCCATGAAGTGGCTACCCGGGGGATGGCAACGCGCCGATCGTGTGGATCCGGAGGGAAAGACGGCCCCACGCCGTACGGTTCCACAGCAGGAAACGGTCGTGGAACGTCGCAACGTCCCGCCGGGGGAGCCCACTCCGCCGTCCGCTTCCGGAAGCACCAGGCAGGACGCCTATCCGTCCACCCGGGTGCAGCGACGAGCGGGTGGTGACCCGACCAGCGCGGGCCCGGAACGTGGGGGCGGTCGGGCCGTGTTGCTCGGCGAGCACGCCCGTGACATCGACGTCAGCGCCGCGGCCTTCCGCAATCTCGCGGTCGGCGGTGGTATCAGCGGTTTCCTGACCGTGTTGTGCGCGGCGGCGCTGGCCGATTCCCCCGGAGGGGTGTGGCTGTGGATCTGGCAGCTCGTGTTCGGGGTCTGTTTCGTCTGGTTCATCACCTCGGCCAAGGGGTCGTTGAGCGGTCGCGGGTTCCTGGTGGACCAGCGCGGCATCTGCCCCCGCACCAGTGGTGAGGTGTTCGCGGTGCCCTGGGACGAGGTGGCGGCTGCCGGGATCGGTTCGCTGCGCCCGATCGAGAACCGCAGGCTGGTGCACCCCGGGCGTCGGCGTTGTCTGGAACTGTTCCCCGCGGATTCCGCGTTTCCCGGCAGGCATCCCGAGCTGGAGCGCTGGCGGGTCGAGGAGCCCCCGCCCATGCAGGGGCTTCCCTCGGTGCGTTACCGATTCCACCTGCCGGTGCTGAGCAGGCTTCCCAAGCGGTTGGAACAGGCCGTTCAGGCCGCCGCGCCGCGCGTCTGGGTGGGGAACTACCGCAGGCGGCCCCCGACACCCGAAACCTGATCGTGACCTTGCTCCACGCGGGTTGCGTGGCGGTGCTGGTGGCGGAACCTCTCGCGGGCGCTCGCTCCGGGAGACCCGACATCGGGTAGCGACCTGCACAACGTCGGGCCTTCCTCGCGAGAGCACCACGAGAGACCCCTCGGCGGTGTCGACGGCGAGAGTTCTCGGGGTTCGGCACCGGCGGCACCGAGTCAGCGTCGATTTCTCGCGAAATCGCCGCGCCGGTGAGGTGGTGCGGTCGGGGTGGCGTCGATTTCTCGCGAAATCGACGAAGCCGGAACGATCATCGAAGCGCCGCGGTGAGCGCAGCGGCGCACGGGGTTCGGCGCACGGGGAACCGGCCCCGCCCCCCGGCGCGCCGGTCGCCGGCCGAGCGGTCAGGCCGGTTCACCGCTTCCGCCGAGACTGTCGAGCGGGTCCGCTGCCACCAGTTCGTGATCCCCGCTGTCGAAGGTACGCATCCTCCCGGGGCCGGTGGTGGACGTCTCGAACCGCACGCTCACGCGTCCGTGGCCGCAGCCCTGCACCCAGCCGTGTCCCCAGCTGGGGTGGCTCACATCGTCGCCCTGGCGCCACTGCCGTCCCTCGGCGGTGACGGGGGGTGTGGATGAGCGGGGTGGTTCAGGAGAGGCGGGTGGGCGTTCGCTCTCGTCGGTCTCGGGAACCCGGAACAGGGTGGCCTGTTCGGCGACGGTCAGCCCTGAGTACGAGACCCCGACCAGTCGCACGGGCACGCCGGGACTGACCGCGATTCCGGCCAACCGTCGCGCGGCCGCCACCAGTTCCTCGCGTTCGGTGGTGGCCGAGGACAGCGTTTCGGAGCGGCTGATTGTGCTGAAGTCGGCGTCGCGCACCTTCAGGGTGATGGTGCGTGCCGCGCGCTCGGAGGCCACCAGCCGTCGATGGGCGGATTCGGCCATGCCGACTATCTCCTCCGCCAGCACGGCCGGATCCGTGTGGTCGGTGTCGAAGGTCGTCTCGGCACTGACCTGTTTGGCCTCGGCTCGTTCGGTCACGGCCCGCTCGTCGATGCCGTGCGCCAGTTCGTGCAGTTCGGTGCCGTGCGCCTGCCCCAGCAACGAGGTCACGTCGCCGAGTTTCAACGCCGCCAGTTCACCGATCGTCTGCACCCCGATACGGCGCAGTTTGGATTCACCGATGGGGCCGATGCCCCACAGGCGGCGTACCGGCAGCTCGGCCAACAGTTCCCGCTCCTCGTCGGGGGGAACAACCATCGAGCCGTCCGGTTTCGCCATTCCCGAGGCGATCTTGGCCAGTTGCTTGCCCGATCCCGCCCCGACGGAGGCGGGCACTCCGACCTCGGTGGCCACCCGGGCACGGAGGGCTTCCGCGAACTCCGCCACGACTTCCGGAGCGGACCCGGTCAACTCGATCGGCTCCAGGAACGCCTCGTCGATCGAAACCTGCTCGAACCGCTCGGAAAGCTGCCTGACTATCGTGAAGACACGCTCGCTCACCTCTCGGTAGAGCCGGAAACGCGGCGGCAGCACCACCGCGGTGCGGCACCGGCGTCTGGCCTCCGACATGGGCATGGCGGAGCGAGCTCCGTACTTCCTCGCCGGATAGCTGGCTCCCGCCACGGTGCCGCGCGGCCCCGTTCCACCGACGAGCACGGCCCGTTCGCGCAGTGTTGGGCGAGTGAGCTGTTCCACGGACGCGTAGAAAGCGTCCATGTCCAAGTGCAGCACCCAACGAGTCATGCCTTCATTGAACGAAATTCCACCGACAACGACCAGTCCGGTGCGCCCGTGTCGTACCCACACCGGTGCATACCGGACATCGGAGCGGGCGGCTCCCACGATATGGTGAGATCGTGCTCAGGACTGGTGTCGGATGGTTCCGACTGATCGCGGTCGCCGAGGCCGTCTCGTGGGCCGGGTTGCTGCTCGCGATGGTGCTCAAGTACGGGTTCGGTTTTCCCGAGGCCGTGACCGTCACGGGATGGATTCACGGTCTGGTGTTCACCGCTTACGTAGTCGTCAGCCTGGTGATGTACGGGCCGCTGCGATGGAGTTTCCGGGTGCTGGTGCTCGCCCTGATCGCTTCGGTCCCGCCGTTCGGATCGGTGGTTTTCGAGCGCTGGGCGCTGCGACGTGGACTGCTCACCACACCGGAACCATTGGGTCCCACGTCGTTGTCGAGGCTGGTCGGCGCGTTGCGTGCGTTGAACTGACCGGGGTGTGACGTGCGTGGCCGTTTCCGATCGCGGAACGGTGGGTCGCCGCACGGCGGCTTCGGCCCGCGGCGTTCCGGCCCCTCGTGGGGGCGAACAGCCGGGAGCTGTGACACGGCTCCGGGGTTGCCGGGACCGTGCCCACTCGATGACTCCGCATCGGGGAGCGGGGATCGCCGGGTGGTTCCGTTCGACGAGCTTCGGACGACCGAGCCGGAGGAATCCGGTCAGAAGTCCCCGGAAGCCTGTCTGACCTTGCCGAGCAGCTCGGTGAGCTGCTGTGTCTGTCGTTCGGTGATGCCCGAGAGCCCGAAGTCGATGTCGGTGACCGATTCCGTGGCCTTGTCCGTTACCGTGCGGCCGTGTTCGGTGATCTCCACCAGCGTCGTACGTCGATCGGTCGGATGGGGGACGCGTCGCACCAGTTCGTCGGCTTCCAGTCGATCGACGATGTTGGTGACACTGGTCGGGTGCAGTTGCAGCCGGTCCCCCATGACACGCATCGGAAGGCTTCCCTGCCGGGAGAATGACAGCAGTACGAGCGCCTCGTAGCGGGCGAAAGTCAGGTTGTGCGGCCGCAGTGCCGAGTCGACCGCCGACTGCAGGATTTGCTGGACCCGCATGATGCTGGTCACCGCGGCCATCGTCGACGAAGGACCGATACGTTGCGACCAGGTCTCGGCCGCGCGAGCTATGGGATCGAATGGCAGCGGTTGGCGGGGGCTCATGGCATTCGACGCTAGCAGCGTGCTGTTGCACGAACGGGCGATGTGGGGTGTTCGCTGTGGCCGTGGTCGGCGCGTGTCCGACACGTGCGCCACGCGGTGCCGGTAGGTTCGTCGCGGTACCGCTCCGCGAAGCCCGATGGAAACGAGACTTCGTAGTCAGGAGAAACACACATGTTGGTCGCATTCAGCGTGGCCCCCTCCGGGGCGGGGGACTCCGACAGCGTGAGTGCCGCTGTCGCGGAGGCGGTGCGGATCGTGCGCGACTCCGGGTTACCGCACGAGACGAACGCCATGTTCACCACCGTTGAAGGCGAGTGGGAGGAGGTGATGGACGTGGTTCGGCGTGCCACCGAGGCCGTGTCGGCCAGGGCACCCCGCACCAGTCTGGTGATCAAGGCCGACATCCGGCCGGGCCACACCGACCAACTCCGGGAGAAGGTCGAGCGCGTCGAGCAGCGGCTCGAAGACGGCAGCTGAGAGTCGATCCCGATGGTTCGGCCGAGCGGGGCGGGCGACCAAAAGCCGGACAGCCAAATCCGGGCAGCCAAAAAGCCGGGTAGCCGACTATCGGACGATCAGAACCGGCCGTCGGCACGCGCGCCGCGGGGACGCGCGTGCCGTGGAAGTCTCCGCCGCGACGGGATGCGCCCCGTCGTCCGTGGCGTCCCGGGTCCGTGAGGACGCCAACCGCGTCCGCGGTTCACCGAATGCGAGGCGAATTCACCCGCCGCGGCGGACAACCAACTCACGGGGCGACCTCGGAACGTTTCCGGATCGGAACGCTCCTCGTGTCGCCCAGCGGAACTCCGTCAGCTCACTTGGACAGCGGGTGGTCGACCACCGGGGCGTTGACGCACTGGGAGTTCTGGCTCGACAGCAGGTTGACGATGACGCCGACGGCGGCACCGACATTGTTGCCGCAGGCCTGGACCGGCACCGCGCTGATGTTGTTGTCGTCCAACACGTTGATGCCGTCGTTGTCCTTGGTGTCGGCGAACGCGACCGTGCCCATGGTCATCATGCCCAGGGTGGCGACGCCTGCTGCACCGGCAACACGGGTTGCAATACGCACTGTCTGATACCTCTCGTCGAACTTGTGGGTAGGGAAAAATCCCGATCGAGTCCCTACGGAGTTGCGGGGCACCGCATGGTGCGGCGCCTCTCGCGGACTCGTGAGTGGGTTTCGACGCTGTCCCGCTCGAAGATTAGAGATTTTCGCCAGATTCCCCTGATCGAGTGAGCAAAGCTAACTCGCTCGAGAGATAAAATGCCTGCTCGAACGCGCTCTGTGATCGTTTTCGGGCTCTTCGTCTTGCCGGACCGGGGTGTCGGGGTGTGCACCGCCTGCCACTGGAGACGTGGCACGATGGGGGTGTGACACGGCCTGATCCACGCCAGAATTCCGATGCAGCGCAGAGCTCGGCGGCCGCCGCCTCCATGGCAGGGGCGGTCGACCTGTCGGGGTTGAAGAACCGGGCCGACGCCCAGGCCAAGTCCGCGTCCGCGGGCTCGGGCGCCGGTGGTGACTCCGGTGGGGGAGGCGCTTCGGTCGTCGAGGTCACCGAGGCCAATTTCCAGGCCGAGGTGGTCGACCGGTCGATGCAGGTGCCGGTCGTGGTCGACCTGTGGGCGACCTGGTGCCAGCCGTGCAAGCAGCTTTCCCCGATCCTGGAAAAGCTCGCCGGCGAGGGCGGCGGTTCCTGGGTACTGGCCACCATCGATGTGGACAACAACCAGCGGATCGCGCAGCTCTTCGGTGTCCAGTCGATCCCCACGGTGATCGCCATCGCGGGTGGGCAGCCGGTCGAGGCGTTCCAGGGCGTGCAGCCGGAGGAACAGATCCGGCAGTGGATCAGTTCCATCCTGGACTCGCAGCGCGATCAGCTTCCCGGTATCAGTGCCGCCGAGCAGGGGGCGGCGGGCACCGCCGAGGAGGAGCAGGAGGACTCCCGGTTCACCGCGGCCGAGCAGGCGCTGGAACGCGGTGAGTACGCGGCCGCCGAACAGGCGTACCAGTCGATCCTCGACGCGGAGCCGGACAACGAGCAGGCCAAGGCCGCACTCGCACAGGTCCGGTTCACCGCCCGTGCCGAGAGCGCCGATCCCGGTGCGATCGAGCGTGCCGAGAGCGCACCCGAGGACGTCGAGGCACAGCTCGCCGCCGCCGATGCCGAACTGGCGCAACAGCGCGTGGAGGATGCCTTCCACCGGCTGATCGGTACGGTCCGGCGCACTTCGGGCGCGGACCGCGATCGTGTCCGCGAGGAGCTGCTGGAGATGTTCGGCCTGTTCCCGGAAGGCGATCAGCGAGTCGCCGACGCGCGGCGCTCGTTGGCCAACGCGCTTTTCTGAGCCACGCGAGAGTCGACACCCCGCGAGAGCCGCGGGGTGACTCGACCGAGGTTCCCGGTTCTTCCGCCCCCGGAACGAGCTCGGCGGCAGGCGCCACCGGACTCGTTCCAGGAGTATGAGACGGAACTCGCCGGTCAGGTGCCGTACTCGGAAGCGCAGGGACTCATCCCCTGTTGGAATCCGATGCGGAACGCCTCGACCCGGGGAAAGCCGGCGGGGACCTGACTACCGGTCATGTCCGCTGCGATCAGACTGTCCTCACCCAGCAGCGCCGCCACGCCCTCGTCGACGTCGCCAGGGGCGATCCGCAGCTTGCCGACCGGATTGCGTTGCCCGATCGGATCCTCCACGAGCAGGCCGCTCCACGCGCCCACCAGACACGCGGTACGCAGCCCCGCCCCGTCACCACGCAGCGACAACCCCGCCGACTCCTGCACGGCCAAGGTGTAGCGGGAGGCCAGCTGGGCGTAGGCGGCGAAGTCCCCGTAGCCCGAGGTGCGTTCGCCGTTCGTGGGTGGTTGGGCGATCTCCCGCAGCCCGTCCAGCCGGACCGAGACGGTGTTGGTCTCCACGCAGTACGAAACGGGCTCGGTGCCGTCGGCACCGCCGCAGGAGCGGGGACCGATGATCACCCTGGGGGGAGCGAACCCGGTCTCGCTGAAGACCTTCCGCAGACTCCGCTCCACGGCTCGGATGTTGTCCGCTTCCACCGGAAGATCCGACTCCTGCTTGTCCTTCCAGAAGTGGAACTGGGTGGTTCGTTCCGTGACCGACTTCTCGGTTATCTCGGCACACCGGCTCGGGCCGTCGCTGAAGCCGTACTGAAACGCCGAAACACGGTCGAAGGCGGTGCCGTGAGCCCGGGGATCCGCGAAGCCGGTCCGCCCCGGTGCGTCCCGGATGTAGCTGAGTACTCCCATGACGGTGTTGAGCCCGTTACCGGTCGACACGCGGATGTGTGGTGCCGAGCCCTCCGCCGCGTGCCGGAAGAACGCCCCCGCGAAGCAGTCCGCCTGTTGTTCGCTGACCAGCGTCGGTGTGTCCTCGTCCACGAGACCCGCCCGGTGTTGTACCGCGTGCCCGATCTCGTGCGCCAGCACGGTTACCGGGGCGATCTGTCCGAACGTGCCGCGCAGCTTCGGCAGCAGTACCCCGCGGTCCCAGGCGATCGTGTCGCTTCGCGGGCAGTAGAAGGCGTTCGTCAACCCGGCCAGCCGCTGTCCGCAGACGTGCCTGTCGGTGTTCCGGGAATCGTACGAGACCAGCCGTGCGATCGGGCGGAACGCGGTGCCGTCGAAAGTGTCCGGATAGGCCGTTTTCCAGTACTCCCGCACGTCGGCGACAGCGTCGACCGCGAGAGCGTCTATCTCACCCCCGGTACTCCCGACCACCGGCAACTTCACGTCCGCCGCACCAGGCTTGCGGCCACTCGGGCCGTCACTGGCGGGCAGTCCGGCCACCGTGTCGACCTCCGGTTCGTCGTTGGCGGTCGGAATTCCGTCGATCGGACGGGAACACCCCGTCACCAACAAGCACAGTGCGACGGCGGTCGCCGAGCCTGCCAGCAGGCGCCGCGTCGTCGAGCTTCGTCCCACTGACGTGCCCCATCCTCGAAATCGCTCGGGTCCTGTCCCTCCACCTCGGCTCGGCAGAGCGCCAGGCGCAGCGTAGCGAATGAACCATCCCCGACACTTCCCCAGGCGCACCCGTCCGAGAACCAAGTGAATCCCGGAGGTTCGCACAACTCGACGTGTTGTTCCGCGCGGGTGGCACTCTACGAACAGGACTTCGCGGTACCGCTCACCCCGGCCCGGAACGCCCTCAACTCCTCGAAGCCACTGGCCGTGCTCGTACCGAACACCTCCCGGCGTGCCGCGTCACCGGCGAGCACGGCGCGGATCGCCTCGTTCAGGTCCGAGCCGGAGGCACGATCGGTGTCGCGTACCAGGTGACCCGTGTAGGCACCCGTGAGACACGCGGCACGGATTCCCCGCCGTTCCGGCGTCCCTGAAGCCGTCCCCCGTGCGGCGGCGGTGGCGAACGCGCCGATCAGGGACGTTTCGGCGGCCTGGTCACCGAGCTCGTAGATCGAACGTCGTAGTCGTTCGCGATTGACCGCGAGCACGTTCCCGCCGCATTCGGTGAGGATGGCGGCCCCCGCGCATCCGGCCGCCTCCGGTTCCAGCAGTTTCGGCGGATCCCACCGACCGCCCCGCCGTTCCACCAGCTCGTCGAAGAACTGTCGGGCCGGGGGAACTCGGTCGCGCAGCAGCGTCGTCACGTCGCGGTTGCCCCGCGAGCCGCCTCCGGTCGACCACTCACCGCTGAACTCGCGCCCGGTGGTGCACGTTCGCGGACCGTTCGTGTAACCGTCCTGGAACGCGCCCGTGCGCTCGTAGGCGGTGCCGTGCGCGTCGGCGACGCGTCGGGCCGCCGGATCCGCGAAATTGATCAGTGCTCGCAGCGCGGCGTCCAGTTCGGCCGAGTCCATTCGCAGCCGTCGCGAGTCACCGTCGACGACCCGCCGCACGTAGCTGCCCGCGTAGCAGTCCGCGGTGGTCTCGATCCGCAACGGGCTCCGCTCGCCGGACGCGGGTTCGCCGTCGAGCCGATGTGCCACCGCGTGCCCGATCTCGTGCGCCAGCACCAGCACCACGGCCGACTGGCCGTAGTGGTCCCGCAGCACCGGCAGCATCGCCGCGCGATCCCACGCGATCGCGTCCACGGAGGCGCAGTAGTAGGCGTTGCCGGTCAGCTCCGCCACGTCGGCCGAACACGGCGGTGGTGTGGCGTTCTCGTCGGTGGTGTCCACCGAGAAGAAGCCGCCGTCCAGATCGTGCCAGTCCCGTCCGAACACTCGGCGGAACTCGCCCTCCCAGTAGTCCTGCGCGTCGGTGACCACCGTCGCCGCCAGTTCGTCCACGGCGGAGGAATCGGTCCCGAACACGAACGAGGGAGCCACGGCGTGACGGACGACACCAGGATCGGAGGTGGATGCGCTTCGGATCGCGGTGCAACCGCTCAGCACCGCGAGCAGCACCACCGGCAGCAGCGACACGACCCGGCACCGCGCCTTCCGAACGGATCTCCCCGAAGGGGTGCGGCTCCGCGCCGTCGTCGAGGTCCGCGAGTCCGGTTCGGCACGATTCGCTCGGGGAACGCGGTCGCGGCGGGGTCCCGTGGGCACGTACACCAGGTTCGCATGCCGGGTTTCGCGCGTGGGTGGTTCGGGCCTCGTGTCCCGGCGAGATACCCTGCGCGTCCGTGAGAGCCGTTCGTCGCTTCACCGTCAGCGCGCACCTGCCGGATTCCCTACAGGCCCTGGGCCGACTTGCCATCAACCTGCGCTGGAGTTGGCATCCGCCCACTCAGGATCTTTTCGCCTCCGTCGAACCGGACGTGTGGACGGAGGTCGGTGGTGATCCGCTCCGGCTGCTGGCCGAGGTTCCCGCGGAGCGGTTGGACAGGTTGGCAGCGGACGAGGACTTCCTCGCCCGCTGCCGCGCGGTCGACGACGACCTGCGTCGTTATCTCACGGTGCCGCGGTGGTACCAGCAACGCCGCGACGAGGGAACGCCGTTGCCCTCGTCGATCGCGTACTTCTCGATGGAGTTCGGTCTGACCGAGGCGCTTCCCAACTACTCCGGTGGGCTCGGTGTGTTGGCCGGGGACCATCTCAAGTCCGCCTCCGACCTCGGGCTTCCGCTGGTGGGAGTGGGGCTGCTCTACCGCTCCGGTTACTTCCGGCAGTCGCTTTCCCCCGAGGGATGGCAGGTGGAGCAGTACCCGGTGCTGGATCCGCGCGGCCTGCCGCTGGAGCTGTTGACCCGCCCCTCCGGGGAGCCCGTGATGGTGCACGTCGCGGTGCCCGAGGGCAGGCTGCTGCGGGCCCGGATCTGGAAGGCCCAGGTGGGTCGCGTCCCGTTGTTGCTGCTGGACAGTGACGTCGACGACAACGAGGACGACCTGCGGGGCGTCACCGACCGGCTCTACGGCGGGGACGCCAGTCACCGGATCAGGCAGGAGATCCTCGCGGGCATCGGTGGGGTGCGCGCGGTGCGCGCCTACTGCGAGCTGACCGGCACACCCGCCCCCGAGGTGTTCCACACCAACGAGGGCCACGCCGGTTTCCTCGGGCTGGAGCGCATCAGGGAACTGCTCGCCGATCCCGGTCTCGGCTTCGACGAGGCGGTGGCCGCGGTCCGCGCCGGTACCGTGTTCACCACCCACACCCCGGTCCCCGCGGGGATCGACCGCTTCCCGATTCACCTGGTCCGGCACTACTTCGGTGACGGCTCCGCGCAGTCGTTGCTTCCCGGAGTTCCGACCGACAAGGTCGTCGAACTCGGTGCCGAGGACAAACCGGGTACTTTCAACATGGCCAACATGGGGTTGCGGTTGGCGCAGCGCGCCAACGGCGTCTCCGAGCTGCACGGCGGTGTCAGCAGGCGGATGTTCAGCGGTCTGTGGCCCGGTTTCGACACCGAGGAGATCCCGATCTCCTCGGTCACCAACGGGGTGCACGGTCCCACCTGGTCGGCGCGGGAGCTCGGCAAGCTGATCGGTGAGTCGGAGATGGACCAGGGGGCGGGGCTGCGTGGCATCGAGCCGGTCAGCGACTCGCTGCTGTGGGAGCTGCGCAGCTCGTTGCGTGGCAGGCTCGTCGAGGAGGTGCGACGCAGGCTGCGGCATGCCTGGTTGCAGCGCGGTGCCTCCGAGCTGGAGCTGGGCTGGTGTGATTCGGTCTTCGATCCCGATGTGCTGACCATCGGGTTCGCCAGGAGAGTGCCCACCTACAAACGGCTCACCCTGATGCTGCGGGACCCCGAGCGGCTGCGCGCCCTGCTGCTGGATCCGGACCGTCCCGTGCAGGTGGTGGTCGCGGGCAAGTCGCATCCCGCCGACGAGGGCGGCAAGGCCATGATCCAGCGCATCGTCCGGTTCGCCGACGATCCCGAGGTGCGCCACCGCATCGTGTTCCTGCCCGACTACGACATGTCACTGGCCAGGTACCTCTACGCGGGCTGCGACGTGTGGCTGAACAACCCGGTGCGTCCGCTGGAGGCATGCGGAACCTCCGGCATGAAGTCGGCGCTCAACGGCGGGTTGAACCTCTCGGTGCGCGACGGCTGGTGGGACGAGATGTACGACGGCCACAACGGCTGGGCCATCCCCAACGCCGACGGGGTCAGCGATCCGGAACGCAGGGACGATCTGGAGGCCAACGCGCTCTACGAGCTGATCACCGAACACGTCGCCCCGATGTTCTACGAGCGAAACAGCGACGGCCTGCCCGGTCGTTGGATGTCGATGGTGCGGCACACGCTGGCCACGCTGGGGCCCAAGGTGCACTCCTCCCGCATGGTGCGCGAGTACGTCGACAACCACTACTCGCCCGCGGTTCGCTCGGTGCAGGCCGCCACCGCGAACGACTACCGGGGAGCGAAGGAGATCGCGAGCTACCGGGAACGGCTGGACGAGGCGTGGAGCGCGGTGCGGGTCACCGACACCTACATGTCCGTTGAGGACGGTTCCACCCCGCTGCTCGGCGGCAAGATCACCGTGCGCGCCCTGGTGGAGCTCGCGGGCCTGCACGACTCCGACGTGACCGTGCAGGTCGTGGTGGGCAGGGTGGACGACTCCGACGAGCTGCGCGACTTCGTCACCACCTCGATGCGCTGTGTCGCCGACGGCGGCTACCAGGCCACCGTGACGCTGCCGCACACCGGACCCGCCGGTTACACCGTCCGGGTGCTGCCCAAGCATCGGTTGCTCTCCAGCCCCGCCGAGCTCGGCAAGGTGGTGCCCGCCGACGAGAAGTCGTGAATCACCCTCGGTCGGCCTCCGGTGTTCCTGTGCGTTCCCGCGCTGGTCGACCGCGGGAACACCGGTCAACCCACCACGTCCAGTCGTTCCCGCACCGAGCGAACCCGGGGCCACCAGTCCGCGAGGCGTTCCGCCTCGGCCAGCGTCTCGCGGGCACGTCCGTTCTCGCCCTCGGCCATGTACGCCCTCGCCAGCGTCGCCAGGTTGTCCGCCCGGCTGGTGGTCGAGGTCGAGTACTCCGCCCCGGTCCCGCACAGCCGGACCGCCTCCGCCGTTTCACCCTGTGACAGCGCGAGCAGCCCGAACGTTCCGCTGAGCTCGAAGGCGGGGAAGCCCAGCCGGACGGAGTCGTGCAGCGCCCGCTCGGCCGTGGGCACGATGTCGGCGGCGGGAAGCTGTCCCGCCTCCGCCGCGGCCAGCCCCAGTCCGGCCAGCCCCGCGAGCATGTAGCACATCTCCCGTCGCGGCGGTTGCTGCTCGGACAGCTGTCCCAACAGCAGCATGGTGGCCGTGTCGAACTCGCCGCGCGCCTCGTGCATGGTCACCCGGCAGGACAGCGCGGTGTGCGAGTCCGGCGCGATCCCGCCGAGCTCGTCCACCACGGCCTGCGCCCGGTCGAGCTCACCGCGTTGCAGCAGCGCGTGTGCCTCGGCGGCGTAAGCGCCCGCGCGGAACTCCCGTGCCCGCCCCGCGTCCTGCCGGGGCAGTCCGAACAGCAGCCATCCCGTCGAGGTGCGCAGCGGCGTCCTGCCGGGGATCAGCTGGTACAGCAGCACCGCGGTCGCGGCAGGAGCGAAGCCGTCCCAGAACGGTGTCCCGAGTCCGAACCAACCCGCGGTAGCCACGACCACCCCGAACAGCGCCGAGACGAGTCCGGCCGTCCAGCAGCGCGCGATGACCGGTTCCCGCCGTGGCCCGATGTCCGCGCTGAGCACCACGGGCAGTGTGCGAAAGGTCACTTCCACTTGCCCGGCCCGTACGGTGCCGAGTCGACGGCCCGCCCCGAACACGATGTGTCGAACCCGCAGTCCCAGGAGGAACGAGCCCAGCAGTAGTCCCGTCCGAGTGCACATGGGGAGCACGATCGTGCCGAGCAGTGCCCCGGTCACGGCCGCGAGCACACCGAGAGCGCCGTTGCCCAGGGCTGTTTCCACGGTCGTCAGTACGACCAGGGCCACCGTCGCCGCCACGAACCAGGGTTTGCCGAGTAGTCTCAACCAGGGGTGCACGGGCGAGGGATGTTACTCGTCCCCGTTGGAATCGGCTGTCGATTTCGCGGGAAAAACTGGCATATCGTGGCCGGCGGGGGTGTCTCCCGGTGGAGGAGCCCCACCGGACGAGCGGGACAATGACAAGCGCGGACGCGGAAACCCCGCCGGTCCGCGGCGGAGGCGAAGCGCGTGTCGACCAACGCGCGCACAACGGCCGGTCACGGCTGGGAGGTAGACGTGGACGACCTGGTCATCCGGATGGATGGCGTCAGTGTCCGGCGGGCGGCGAACGCACTCGTGACCGATGTGGACTGGTCGGTCGAGCTGGACGAGCGCTGGGTGGTACTCGGACCCAACGGTGCGGGGAAGACGACCGTCCTCAAGCTCGCCGGTGCCGAGATGTATCCCACCACGGGCGCTGTCGACGTGCTCGGTGAGCGGCTCGGCAGCACCAACGTTTTCGAGCTGCGCCCCCGCATCGGGCTGTGCTCGGCCGCGTTGGCGTCGAGGATGCCCACCGAGGAGCTCGTGCGCGACGTAGTGGTCAGCGCGGGTTACGCGGTGGTCGGCAGGTGGAACGAGGACTACGACCACATCGACACCGAGCGCGCCGAGGAACTGCTGCGCGGCATGGGAATCGCCGAACTGGCCGATCGGCCCTTCGGCACCCTCTCCGAAGGAGAGCGCAAACGCGCCCTGATCGCGCGGGCACTGATGACCGATCCCGAGATGCTGTTGCTGGACGAACCCGCTGCCGGGCTGGATCTCGGTGGGCGCGAGGACCTGGTCGCCAGGCTCTCGGCGTTGGCCCTCGATCCGGACGCGCCCGCGATGACGCTGGTGACGCACCACGTGGAGGAGATCCCGCCGGGATTCACCCACGCGCTGCTGCTCCGCGAGGGCGGCGTGGTCGCGCAGGGGCTGCTCGACGACGTGCTCACCGAGCGGAACCTCTCCGAGACCTTCGGCCAGGACCTGCGGTTGCAGCGCACCGGGGACCGCTACTTCGCGACGCGGCGCGACTGATCGTGGTTTCGGGTCGTCGGGACGCCCCTCGGCGGGACCTCCCGCCTGCGTTCGTTCTGGACGGCCCGAATTCGGGTAGCGATCCACAGCAAGGGTCGGGCTCAATACCATTGTCCGGGTTGCCACCGCACGGATTCGGGTCGTGTGCCGGTGCGGCAGTACTCGGTGATGGCTTCGCGGGCTTGGTCGAGAGGCAGTGAGGCCGAGGCGGGGAACCACAGGTCTCCCTCGGGATCGAACAGCAGTGGGGGCGTGGACTCGGTGAACTCCGGATTGTAGGAGTCCAGCAGTTCGTGTTGGTAGCGGTGGTAGCTGAGCGCTCCGAACCCGAGCTCACTACTGGTAGCGACGCGGAGGGACTGTTCGGGAAACGCCTCTCCTGCGGGATCGCGCCAGGAACGGCATGGGCGGTCCCAGACGTAGAACAGGCTGACGCGATGAGCGGGTGTGTCGAGCACGCGTGTGATGAGCTGATCGATTTCCGCTGGTTCGTGAGCGTAGTGCCACGTGTTGTCGATCACCGTGGTTATGACCGTGGGGGTGCTGATCGTGGTCATGGTCTGGCTTCTCCGTGGATGGTGACGGGGGCCTGTTTTCCGGGTTCCCAGACGACCAGTGTGGACCCGCGAGGAAGGATGGCGCGCACCGCTTGGTAGCAGTTTCCGCGTTGCCCAGCGCACATGTCCTTGTTCAAGATGATGACGCCGTGTGTCTGCCCGCGTTCCTTCATTCGTTGGGCGTATTTCGTTTCGACATGGGTGTACACGGCGGGAGCGCCACGGTCGTCGGCGGGGAACACGGTGGAGTTGTGCAGGGTGAGTCGGGCTCGATCGGAGACTTCCTCGCGTCCGCTTGTTTCAGTGAGCTCGGTGCCGTACTGGTCGTAGATGAGTCCGGTTGTTTGCCCACCGGTGTGCTCGGGCAGCCGTTCGCGTACCTGGTCGATCCACGAACGGTCCCGGGACGCGTCGGTGGGAACACGCGGGAACGTCGATGGGTGGGGCAGGCTCGGCGAGGGCTGGTCACCGCTCACGCCGAGGGTGGCGAGGTAGTTCACCAGGTGTCCGCGGGTGTTGTCGGACAGGGCGAGCACGTCGTCGATGAGCTCGCGGGCTCGGCCGAGCAGCGCCACGGCCTCGGCCAGTTCGGGTGAGGTGCTGCCCTGGCCGATCTCGGTCAGGGTGGGTAGGGCGTATTCCTCGATTCAGGCCCGTGCCTGGTGCAGCTGCTCGGGTGGCAGTCGCCCGAGCATCCCACTGAGGGCGTTGCCCATGTCTTCCACGTGGGACATATCAGGCTCCTCGCAGCACGGTTGAGAAGGTGCTGACGTGATCGGCGGCTTCCATCGCTGCCCGCGCGGCTTCGCCTGCTTTCTCGTAGGCGATGCCGAACAGCCGCGTCGCCTGCTGCACGTCGTGGTTGGTGCTGGTTCCGGCGACTTGGTTCAGCTGCCCACGCAGCTCGTCGAGCGTGGTCCGCACGGTCTGGAGCTCGCCGGCGGGTGCGGTGTCGATGATCTGCTGAAGCTGTCCACGGATCTCGTCGAGCATCACGACTTCTCCTACCAGGAGGGCACGACAGTCAGCGTGTCGAACGCCTCAACCCGGCCGTGGACGGTTCCAGTGCTGCGGGCACTGCTCGGGGATGCGTGGGTCGACGTAGAGGCACATCCGACGACTTCCTGTCTCGATCACGGCGTCGACGTCGTCACCCTTGGTGAGTACCCACCGGTCGCGAGAAATGTCGCGTTCGTCCTCGCCGTTCAGCGTGTGATCCCAGGGGTGTTCCACCTGAAGCACACCTCGCGGGTGCTGTGGGTGCGGATGGTTTCCGTGACCCACACGGCGGCGTGGTGCGGATCCGTCAGCACCTCGCTCGGTGTGTGGTACCTGCGCTCCCGCGTGCCGGTCATACCTGACAGCGGGTAGGCGTGCCAGTACGGCGACCGGACCGCCCACGTTTCAGGTGGGGGTTCGAGGGCGCGGGAAAGATCCATGTGTGTCTCCTGCGGTGATTGGAAACCGCCCGGCCGGACGGGGAAGGGGAGAGACCGGCCGGGCGGTGGACGGCCCGGCACCGGAGGTCGGGGTCTCGACGGTGCCGGGCCGTGGTCTCTACAGGGCGCGCAGGCCCGCGAGCACGCGGGCGAGCAGATCCGGGTCCGCCCCGTCGAGTGTGAGCGGGCTGTCCGCCGTGGGCCGACCAGGTAGATAGGTGCTACCTGGTCGGCGCTTCGTCACGGCCGACAGCGGCAACGTGCCGTACCACCGTGAGAACCGGCCCCTGCCGAGGACGGGCATGATCTCGGTCAGCGCCGCGTCGGCCCGGACCTCGTCAGGCATCGGTGTCGCCGTCGACGACGGTGGTCCCGTCCAGCTCGTCGGCGTAGCGCCGGAGGAAGTCGGCCATCCGCTCGAACACCTCGGCGGCCTCGCGGCACTGCCGTCCGGTGGCCAGCCGCCCGGCGATGTCGTGCGAGAGCTGTTCCATGCGCCACTGCTCGTGCGCGACCCACATCGCGAACTCGCCGGGACTCATGCCCGCTCTCCCGCCCGGATCGCCGCGTCCAGCACCGCGCGCAGGTGTCGGGCCTGCGCGAGCGTCCACCGTGTCCGGTTGTAGACGGTCGGAGTGTCGATCTGGACCACGGTCGGCGTGTGCGGCGACATCCACACCCGCAGCGACCCCGGACCACCCTCATGAACACACCTCGCCCGTTCGCCCATGCCGGACAGGTCGTATCTGTTTCGCATTGAATACGCTCCGCACCGAATGCTGTATCAACTGGATATGGACCAGTTTGTTGGATTTAGATACACCCGCGCAATCCTTCGATCGGGGGATGATCTCTAAATCCACAACGCGCTAGATTCGGTTCATGACCCAATCCAGACCAGGCAGCCCCAAAGCACGTTCACTCGCCGCTGAACTGCGCAAAGTGCGGCAAGAAGCCGAGATAGGCGTCCGCGAATTGGCTCGCAGGATTGGAACCTCGCACGGCTGGATCACGCGCACCGAATCCGGCAGCCGCGTGATCACTGTGGACGACGTGACCAGCATCCTCGAAGCGCTGGAGATCACCAGCAGGGAACGTGAGCGCCTGGTCGAGATGGCACGCGACGCCGACGAGCCCGACTGGCTGCGTCCCGGCATTCCCGGAGTGCGCGAGGAACTGGTGACGCTGATCGAGTACGAGCGCACCGCGACGCACTTCGTCGAGGCCGCGCCACTGCTGATTCCGGGCATCCTGCAAACCTCGGACTACGCACGGGCGATCATGTCGGGACTTCCGACGGGCGAGCGCGAGGCGAAAATCGGAATGCGCGCGGGTCGCCGCGACGTACTCACCAAGACCAACGCGCCGACGTTCGAGGCGTTCGTCCTCGAACACGTCCTCGACGCACCCGTGTGCGACGACAACGCTCGACTGGATCAGCTCCGCCACCTCGTCAAGATGAACGAGCTGCCGAACGTCTCGATCAGAGTCCTGCCGGAAGGGCTCGGATGGACACCGCTACACAGCGGGCACTTCATGTACTTCGAGTTCGGCACCGCCGCACCGATCGTGCATCTCGAAACCCTTGGCTCCGGAGTGTTCCTCTCCTCACCCGGAGCGGTAACCACTTATCGCAATGGGGTAGACAACCTCCAGCAAGTAGCGATGACCAAGGAGAACACGACCGGGGTCATCGCTACCCGCATCGAACAGCTGGAGGAGCTAACACCATGACGGTACAGCCCCAGGGATGGCGCAAGGCGAGCTACTCGTCTCGCGAAACAGCGTGCGTCGAGATCGGCCGCATCGGCACTGGCGCGGCGGTGCGTGACACCAAGGACCGCTCCGCCGGGTACTTCACCACTACCGGCACCCAGTGGGCCGCGTTCATCGACGCCGTCAAGAACGAGCGGTTCGAGTGATCCGGTAGTCCGGTAATCGAGTGGCCCCGGTACGCGCTGAACCGCTCTGCGGGGCCACTCGGTTCGTGCTGTGCTTCGGGCGGAGTGCCGGTGTCACGCGCTGTACGTCCCGGGCTCGAACCGCCGCGTGGTCAGCGCTGCCCGGAGCGAGCCCGGGCGCGGCGGTTTGTGACCGAGGCCACGGGCGCGGCGGGTGTTCCAGCGCGGTAGCCTGCGGCACCGTTCGTGGTTGGATCAGCGCGTTTTCACAGGCTTTCAGGAGGTTTGCGACGTGGGTGAGTTCGTCGGGCTCGAAGTGGACGGCGGCATCGGCACGATCCGGCTGGATCGGCCCAAGATGAACGCGCTCAACAGCCAGGTCGAGCGCGAGATCCTGGAGGTGGCCAACGAGGCCGCCGAGCGGAACGACGTGCGTGCGGTGATCGTCTACGGCGGCGAGAAGGTGTTCGCGGCCGGTGCCGACATCAAGGAGATGTCGGAGAAGTCGGCCACCGAGATGGCGAGCAAGGAGCGCAGCGGGCTCTCCGCCGCGTTGACCGCGGTGGCCGAGATTCCCAAGCCCACCGTGGCCGCCATGACCGGATACGCGCTCGGGGGCGGTTTCGAGCTGGCGCTCACCTGCGACCGCCGCATCGCGGGCGAGGGACTCAAAGTCGGGCAGCCCGAGATCCTGCTCGGGGTGATCCCCGGCGCCGGTGGCACGCAGCGACTGGCTCGGCTGGTCGGTCCGAGCAAGGCCAAGGACATCGTCTTCAGCGGCAGGTTCGTCGAGGCGCAGGAGGCGCTGTCGATCGGCATGGTGGACGAGATCGTGGCCGCCGAGGACGTCTACGCCGCCGCGCGCCGCTGGGCCGAACAGTTCGTCAACGGCCCCGTCCACGCGCTCGCCGCGGCGAAGCGGGCCATCGACGAGGGACTGGAGGTCGATCTGCACACCGGGCTACGGATCGAGACCCACCTGTTCACCTCGCTGTTCGCCACCGAGGACCAGAAGATCGGGATGCGCTCGTTCATCGAGAACGGTCCCGGCAAGGCCGAGTTCACCGGCAACTGATCCGGCGGCATCGTGGCATACCGGTTCGACCCCTCCGACGTCGCGTTTCTGCGTTCCGCATCGGGACGGCAGGCGTTGGAACGGGTCGCGCGACTCCCGCTGACCGACTCCTCCCGCCTGGCGGACACGGCAGCCGCCCGGGAGGTGGCGGGCGAGCGGTACGCCGCGGCGGTGCTGGAGACCGTCGCGCTGCGTCGCAGGGCCGCCGCCAAGCTGCGCGACGCCGCGGACTGGCTGTTCACCGACACCGCGTTGCAGCAGGCCACCACCGGTTCGGTAGCCGCGCACCGCGCCGCCCGGCTGATGGGCAGGGACGTGCACGACGTCACCTGTTCCATCGGGGCGGATCTCGCGGAGATCGCGCCGCTCGCCCGGAGCCTCGTCGGTTCCGATCGCGACGAGGTGCGGCTCCGCATGGCCCGCGGCAACCTGGCGGCGCGCGGTGTGGAACCGATGCTGGTGCGGGCGGACGCACTACGACCGGTGACCACGGCGACAACGGTGGTCGCCGACCCGGGCCGCCGCGACGGCGCGGGACGCAGGAAGTGGAGCCCGGAGGATCTGGAACCGCCGTTGCGGGAGCTGGTCGAGACCTACCGGGACCGCGACCTGGTCGTGAAGTGCGCGCCCGGACTGGATTTCGAGGCGGTGCCGGAACGGGCAGAGATCGAGCTGGTCTCGCTGGCCGGGCAGGTGCGTGAGGCGTCGCTGTGGTTCGGCGGCCTGGCCGAACCGGGGGTTCGTCGCGGAGCCACCCTGCTCGACGAGGCGGGCGGGACGAAGCTCCGCCTCACCGACGCCGAACCGGACGACTGCCCGGAGCGGTCGATCGGGGATTGGCTGGTGGATCCGGACGGCGCCGTCGTGCGCGCCGGGCTGGTGCGGCAGTACGCCGCCCGCTACGGCCTGGGGCAGCTCGACCACCGCATCGCCTACCTGACCGGCGAGACACCACCGCCGGGCGTGCGGGCGTTCCGAGTGCTGGAGCACGGCAAGTACAACGAGAAGAGCCTGCGCGCGCTGCTGCGCGGCCACGGCGTCGGGCGGCTGGAGATTCTGGTCCGCGGCCTGGACGTGGATCCGGACGCCCTGCGCCGGAGGCTCAAGCTCTCCGGCGACGAGGCGGCCACCGTGGTGCTCACCCGCGTGGGCAGAACCCCCACGGCGATACTGTGCCGCGCGGAGACGGGCTGATACCGCCCCCGCTTCCGCCCGGCTCCCTTCCGCTCGGCGCGGCCGTCGTCGGGCCGGTCAGGTGTGATTCGTGAAGCACGGCGGCGTGCCGCCCGCCGGGATCTCTATCCTGGAGAGAGTATGGCCACTGCACCCGTTCCGCCCTCGCTGTCCGAGCTCCGCGACCGCCTCGACGAACTCATGCCGCAGGACCACCGGCGGCTGCGGCGGCGCATCGAAGGTGCGCACAAGATCCGCGACCAGGAGGCGTTGCGCGGCGTCGCGTCCGAGATCTCGGACGACATCACGGCCGCGCACGAGCGCGTCACCCGCCGCAAGGAGCAGGTTCCCGAGATCAGCTATCCCGCGGAGCTTCCCGTCACCGGGCGGCGGGAGGACCTGATGAGCGCGATCCGGGACAACCAGGTGGTCATCGTCGCCGGGGAGACCGGTTCGGGCAAGACGACGCAGCTGCCGAAGATGTGCCTGGAACTGGGCCGCGGCGTATTCGGTTCGATCGGTCACACCCAGCCGCGCAGGCTCGCCGCGCGCACCGTCGCCGAACGGATCGCCACCGAACTCGACGTCGAGGTCGGCGACGCGGTCGGATACCAGGTTCGGTTCACCGAACGCGCCGACGAGGACACCCTGGTCAAGCAGATGACCGACGGCATCCTGCTCGCGGAGATCCAACGGGACAGGCTGCTGCGGCGCTACGACACGCTGATCATCGACGAGGCCCACGAACGCAGCCTCAACATCGATTTCATCCTCGGCTACGTCAAGCAGATCCTGCCCAAGCGCCCCGACCTCAAGGTGATCATCACCTCGGCGACCATCGACCCGGAGCGGTTCTCCCGGCACTTCGACGACGCGCCGATCGTGGAGGTCTCCGGCCGCACCTATCCCGTCGAGGTGCGGTACCGGCCGCTGGTCGACGACTCCGACGAGCTCGAGGACGTCGAGCGCGACCAGATCACGGCCATCGGCGACGCGGTGGACGAGCTGTGCGCCGAGGGCCCCGGCGACATCCTGGTCTTCCTCAGCGGTGAGCGGGAGATCCGCGACGCCGCGGAGGCGCTGGAACAGCGCAAACCGCCTCGAACCGAGGTGCTTCCGCTGTACGCGCGGCTGTCCTCGGCCGAACAGCAGCGCGTTTTCCAGCGGCACTCCACGCGGCGCATCGTGCTCGCCACCAACGTCGCCGAGACCTCGTTGACCGTGCCGGGCATCAAGTACGTCATCGATCCCGGCACCGCGCGGATATCCCGCTACAGCTTCCGGACCAGGGTCCAGCGACTGCCCATCGAGCCCGTCTCGCAGGCTTCGGCCAACCAGCGCAAGGGACGCTGCGGTCGCGAGTCCGAGGGGATCTGCGTCCGGCTGTACTCCGAGGAGGACTTCCTGGCCCGGCAGGAGTTCACCGATCCGGAGATCCTGCGCACGAACCTCGCCTCGGTGATCCTGCGGATGACCTCGCTGGGGCTGGGCGAGGTGGCCTCGTTCCCGTTCGTGGAACCCCCCGACCGGCGGCAGATCACCGACGGGGTGAACCTGCTGCACGAGTTGGGGGCGCTGGAGCAGTCCACCAAGCGGGGCAAGCAGGACAACCAGCGGCTGACCAAGGTCGGCTCGAAGCTGGCGCAGCTGCCGATCGACCCGAGGCTGGCCAGGATGATCGTCGAGGCCGAGACGAACGGGTGCGTGCACGAGACGATGGTCGTGGCGGCCGGACTGTCGATCCAGGACCCCAGGGAACGTCCCGCGGAGCACCAGCAGGCCGCCGATCAGCAGCACGCCAGGTTCAACAACAAGCAGTCCGACTTCCTTGCCTACCTCAATCTCTGGCAGTACCTGCGTGAGCAGCGCAAGGAGCTCTCCGGCAACCAGTTCCGGCGAATGTGCCGCAACGAGTACCTGAACTACATCCGGGTGCGGGAGTGGCAGGACCTCTACAGCCAGCTGCGGCAGATGGTCAACTCGCTCGACATCTCGATCAACGACGAACCCGCCGACGAGGACCGGGTGCACCAGTCGTTGCTGGCCGGACTGCTCTCGCACATCGGGTTGAAGGACACCGAGCGCAAGTCCGGCTCCAACCGCCGTTCCGGCACCGAGTACCTCGGCGCGCGGGGTGCGAAGTTCGCGATCTTCCCCGGCTCGGCGCTGTTCAAGAAACAGCCGCAGTGGGTCATGGCGGCCGAACTGGTGGAGACCTCCAGGCTCTGGGCGCGCACCGTCGCGAAGGTGGAACCCGCCTGGATCGAGCGGCTGGCGGGGCACCTGGTCAAGCGGCACTACAGCGAGCCGCACTGGGAGAAGGACAAGGGCGCGGTGATGGCCTATGAACGAGTGACGCTCTACGGCGTTCCGCTCGTGGCGGGCCGCAAGGTCAACTACGGCCGCGTCGAACCCGAACTCTGCCGCGAGCTGTTCATCCGGCACGCACTGGTCGAGGGCGACTGGGACACCCGCCACGAGTTCTTCCACACCAACCGCAAGCTGCTCGCGGAGGTCGAGGAACTGGAACAGCGCGCCCGACGCCGCGACATCGTCGTGGACGACGACGCGCTCTACGACTTCTACGACCAGCGGGTCGGTGCCGAGGTGGTTTCCGCCCGCCACTTCGACACCTGGTGGAAGAAGGTCCGGCGCCAGCAGCCCGACCTGCTCACCTTCCCGAGGTCGTTGCTGTTCAACGAGACCTCCGCGAGCGTGACCGACACCGACTACCCGGACTTCTGGCAGCAGGGCAGGCACCGGCTGCGGCTGAGCTACCAGTTCGAGCCCGGCAGTGACGCCGACGGGGTGACCGTGCACGTGCCGGTGGCCGTGCTCAACCAGCTCAGCCCCGCCGGTTTCGACTGGCAGATCCCCGGGCTCCGGGAGGAACTGGTCACGGCGCTGCTCAAGGCACTGCCCAAGCAGTGGCGACGTGAGTTCGTGCCGGTTCCCGACCACGTCAGGGCGCTGCTCGCGCGGCTGCGACCGTACGACGGTCCGCTGCTCGAAGCGCTGTCCACCGAGCTGCGTCGCATGACCGGGGTCAACGTTCCGCTCGACGCCTGGGATCCGCGGCGGATTCCCGACCACCTGCGGATGACCTTCCGAGTGGTGGAGGGCGACGAGCACAGCGGCGAGGAACGCATCCTCGCCGAGGGCAAGGACCTCGAGGAACTCTCCGAACGACTGCGCCCCAGACTGCGGGCAGAGATATCGGCGGCGGCGGAAAGCATCGAACGGCACGGGATGCGGGAGTGGGACTTCGGCAAGATTCCCGGCACTTTCGAGCGGCAACGGCACGGTCAGGTGGTCAAGGCCTACCCGGCGTTGGTCGACGAGGGTGACAGCGTAGGCATTCGAGCTTTCGACACGGTCGCCGAACAACGCGACCAGCAACGTCGTGGCGCCCGTCGAATGGTGCTGCTGAACCTGCCCTCGCCGGTGAAGTTCCTGCGGCGGCAGCTGACGAACTCGGCGAAGCTGGTGTTCGGCCGTAGTCCGCACGGGGATCCCGAGACCCTCTTCGAGGACTGCATCGCCTGTGCCGCGGACGCGCTCATCGACCGAGCCGGGGGAGTGCCCGCGGACCAGGATGCCTTCGACACCGTGGTGCGGCAGGTGCGTGAGGGGCTGAACGAGACCTCCGCGCGAGTGCTGTCCACCGTGGAGCAGGTGCTTACCACCCAACAGCGGGTCGAGGCCGAACTGGACGGCACACGCTCGCTTTCCGCCGACGCCGCTGCGGACATCCGCACCCAGCTGTCCAACCTGATCTACCCCGGTTTCGTCACCGACACGGGGTGGTGGCGGTTGGCCGACCTGCGGCGCTACCTCGAAGCCGTCTCCTACCGGTTGCGCAAGGTCGCGCAGCATCCCGGCCGGGATCGCGATCTGATGGAACGGGTACGCGGCGTGGAACAGCGCTACCAGGAGATGCTCGACTCCGTGGGTGAGGGCAAACCGGTGGGCGAGCAGCTCTGGTCGATCGGTTGGATGATCGAAGAACTGCGGGTGAGTTTCTTCGCGCAGGAACTGGGAACGCCGCACTCGGTATCCGAGAAGCGGATACACCGGGCCATGGACAAGCTCCAACCCTGAGGCGCTTTGACCGCTCGGCGTCCTGCGTGGCGGCGCGGGTGGCGGAACCTCGCGCACGGCTCTCGCTCCGGGAGGCCCGACATCGAGTAGCCACCTACGCCACGTCGGGCCTTCCTCGCGAGAGCCGTACCGGAGAACCCGCGGCGGTGCCGACTGCGGGAGTGGTGGGGGTTCGCCCTGCGTTGATGGTGGGGGCTCGGCTTTCGGGCCACCAGCGCCGACGAGTAGCCTCACTCCCACCACTTCCGCAGGCCGAGCCCCGACCACCCTCGCAGCAGGACCGACCGCGGGTTCTCCGGGGAGTGCCTCGCGAGGACGGCCCCGGCGTTGTGTAGGTCGCTACCCGATGTCGGGGCGCCCGCAGCGAGGCGCCCCCGGAGGTTCCGCCACGCAACCACCTACGCGGGGTGAGAGACCAAACTTCGGCCTCACGCGGGTGTGATCGTGATTCCTACGGCTCCGGGGCCCGCATGCGCGCCGATGATCGCGCTGGTCTCCTCCAGCAGCGGTTCCCGCTGCGGTGACAACCCGCGGTTGAGCTTTTCCAGCACCCACTTGGCGCGTTCGGGGGCCTGAAAGTGCTCCGTGGCGAAGTCGACCCTTCCGGACTCCGTCCGTGTCGCCTGCTCCACTGCCTTGCGCAGCACCCGTTCCGGCCCGATTCCCTTGGTCAGCTCGTGCAGTTGGCCGTCGCGCATCACCAGCAGTGGTTTGATCGACAGCGCCCGCGCGAGGGTGGCCTGCCCACCGCTGACCCGTCCGCTGCGCCGCAGGTACTCCAGGGTGTCGACGTAGACCATCTCCGTGGTGCCGTTCAGCCGCCGGTGCAGCAGGTCCAGCACCGCGTGCACGTCGGCTCCCCGTGCGGCCGCCTCGGCCGCGGCGATCACCGGCAGGCCGAATCCCAGTCCGCACATTCCGGAGTCGATCACGTGCACCGGCACGCTGACCTCGGCCGCCGCGGCGCGTGCCGCTTCACAGGTTGCCGAGAGCCCACTGGAAAGGTGCACCGAGACGATCGCCTCGACGCCCTCGCTGACGGCGTCCGCGTAGTTCCAGAAGAAAGCGGGGGCCGGCGGAGCGGCGGTGGTCACCGTTAGTCCCGATCGCATCGCCTCGGCGAGTCTGTCGTGCGGGACGCGTCGTTCGTCGTCGCTTTCCCCGTCGATGGTCAGGTCCAGCTGCACGACCGTGATGCCCAGCTCCTCGGCCAGACCGGCGGGGATCGATGCGGTGGAGTCCGTAACGATGGCGACGCGTCGATTCATGCTTTCAGGCTAGCGTTGATCACCTTTTCGTATGAATGCCCCGTATTGGGGGAGTCGCACGTGGTCGCCCCGCTGTTCGGTGCCCCGCCGTGGAAAGCCGCCGCGGAGTGAGTACCGTCACCCTCGTATCCGGGTTACGCTGGGGCTACCGGCCGGTAACATCCATGGTGGTTGGCGTCACTGTGCTTTTCACGGGGCTACGTGGCAAGGTCAACCTTCCCGGGGACATGCCGCGCCGGGACTACTCAGCCAGGAAGCCGTCAACAGTCCGCAGGAGGTCGGAGAGGGCCCATGAATATTGTCGTCCTGGTGAAGCAGGTGCCGGACACGTGGTCCGAGCGCAAGTTGTCCGACTCGGACCACACGTTGGATCGGGCATCCGCCGATGTGGTGTTGGATGAGATCAACGAGCGGGCCGTTGAGGAGGCGTTGCTGGCCAAGGAGGCCCACGGCGGTGAGGTGACCGTGCTGTGCATGGGCCCCGATGGTGCGTCCGACGCGATCCGCAAGGCGTTGTCGATGGGTGCGGACAAGGCCGTGCACCTCACGGATGAGGCGCTGCACGGTACCGACGCGGTCGGTACGGCCAAGGCGCTGGCCAAGGTGGTCGGCACGCTGGATTCGGTGGACATGATCATCGCCGGTAACGAGTCCACGGACGGACGCAGCGGTGCCGTTCCCGCGATGCTGGCCGAACTGCTGGGCTGGCCGCAGCTCACCTACGCCCGCTCGCTGTCGGTCGACGGATCGACGGTCTCGATCGAACGCGAGACCGACGCCGGGGTGACCAGTGTGCGCGCCGAGCTCCCCACCGTTGTCAGCGTCACCGAGAAGATCAACGAGCCGCGGTACCCCTCGTTCAAGGGCATCATGGCCGCGAAGAAGAAGCCGGTTTCCACACTGGCGCTGGCCGACGCCGGTATCGAGGCCGAGGAGGTCGGACTGTCCGGCGCGCTGACGCAGATGGTCTCCTCCGCGCCCGCGCCGCCGAAGGAAGCAGGCCAGCAGGTCACCGACGAGGGCGACGGCGGCACCCGCATCGTCGAGTTCCTGTCGGGCAAGAACCTCGTCTGAGGTTCCTCACCGCAAGGGGATTCGGCTCCGCCGGGTTCCGGCCGGGTGCCGCGTTCCGGCACTCGCACGACGATCCTCGGCCGTTCGCGCGGTTGGTCGTGACGAGTCCGGAGCGTTTCGAGTCGTGGTGTGTTTCGGCTTCGGTCGCGTTTGAGAAGGGCGTTATCCATGTCTGAGGTTTTGGTCCTCGTCGACCACGCGGGTGGCGAGGTCAAGAAGGTTACGTACGAGATGCTCACGGTGGCCCGCCGACTCGGCGAGCCCGCCGCTGTGGTCACCGGTGGCCCCGGTGCCACCGACAAGATCGCCGATGCGTTGGCTTCGGCCGGTGCCGCCAAGGTTTACACGGCGGAATCGGCCGACATCGACAACTACCTGGTCACGCCGCAGGTCGACGTGCTGTCGAGCCTCGTCGAGCGCGTCTCCCCCGCGGCGGTGCTGCTGGCGGCCAGCGTCGACGGCAAGGAGATCGCGGGCCGGCTGGCGGTACGTACCGGCAGCGGGTTGCTGTCCGAGGTCGCCGACATCGATTCCGACGGGGTGGCCGACTACTCGCTGTTCGGCGGGTCGTACCAGGCAAGGGCCAAGGCCGCTTCCGGTGCTCCGGTGGTGTCGATGCTGCCGGGCAGCGTCGAGCCGGAGACGCTGGACGGCGGCGGTGCGCGCGAATCCGTCGAGGTTCCGGGCACCGACGCGGGCAAGTCCGGTGCCGTCACCGGCAGGCAGCCCGCGGAATCGGGGGACCGTCCCGAGCTGACCGAGGCCAACGTAGTGGTTTCGGGTGGCCGTGGTGTCGGCAGTGCGGAGAGCTTCGAGGTGATCGAGAAGCTCGCGGATTCCCTCGGCGCCGCCGTCGGTGCCTCGCGTGCCGCGGTCGACTCGGGTTACTACCCCGCACAGTTCCAGGTCGGTCAGACCGGCAAGACGGTCTCCCCGCAGCTCTACCTCGCGTTGGGGATCTCCGGTGCCATCCAGCACCGCGCCGGGATGCAGACCTCCAAGACCATCGTGGCCGTCAACAAGGACGCCGAGGCACCGATCTTCGAGATCGCCGACTTCGGTGTCGTCGGTGACCTGTTCAAGGTGGCCCCGCAGTTGACCGAGGAGGTCGGCAACCGCAAGGGCTGACGACCGCTCGTTCCACGGTGTCCTCGGGGGCGGAAGAGACCGGCCGGTCTCTTCCGCCCCCGAACGCTGTCGGTCCCGCTCCCGAGCTCCGGCGGGCCTCGGGTACCCGTCATTCACCCGAAGTTCTCGTTACGTCCGTCCGGTGCCACTGTCGGTGGTCGCACGCCTCCGGCTACATCTGCGGACATGGCCGAAACAGCGCGATCCGATGCCACGTTGCTGGCCGTCACCGACGGGCGGGACCGGAGCGGGGCCGATCGCTACTCATTGCTTCTGACCAGGGAACCAGCCGAGATTCGAGCCGCCCAGCGGTTGCGCCACCGGGTGTTCGCCACGGAGATGGGGGCCCTGGTCCACCAGGACGAGGACGGGACCGAGACCGACCGTTTCGACGAGTTCTGCGATCACCTCGTGGTGCGAGCGCCACGCTCGGGCGAGATCGTCGGCACCTATCGGATGCTGCCGCCCCGGCACGCCCTCCCCGCGGGGCGGCTCTACTCCGACGACGAGTTCGACCTCACCGCCTTGGCGCCGCTGCGCTCGGACCTGGTGGAAACCGGGCGTTCCTGTGTGCATCCTGAGCACCGCACCGGGGCGGTGATAGGTCTGATCTGGGCCGGTATCGCTCGTTACCTGCTGCTGCACGGCCATCGTTGGCTCGCGGGGTGCGCCTCGGTGTCGCTGCGGGACGGCGGAACATCGGCCGCCGGCGTTTGGCAGACGGTTCGCCGCCGCCACTACGCCTCCCGCTCCCACCGGGTTCGGCCCTATCGGCCCTGGCCCACCCGAGTCGTGCCCGCTCCGGATCGTGTCCGGTTGCCACCGCTGCTGCGCGGGTACCTGCGGTTGGGAGCCCGAGTGTGCGGCCCGCCCGCCCACGACCCGGAGTTCGGCGTCGCGGACTTCTTCGTACTGCTGGACTCGCACGAGATCGACCGGCGATACCTCGACCGCTTCCTGGGGGAGTCGTGAACGGGGCCGACACCTGGACACCGAACTCGCCGTGCGACACGCACTGCCTGCCCCACCGGCGGACGCTGCCCCGCGCCACGTTCGCCTGCCGACTCCGCCGGGTGCTGGCGGTGGCGGTGCTGCTGCTGTACGGGGTGCTGCTCGCCTCGGCGATGCCGGTGCTGTCCGAAAGCCTGCGTCGCACCGCCGCCCGAACGTGGTTCACCGGCGTTCTCGCCGCCCTCGGTGTGCGGCTGCGAGTGCGCGGAGTTCCGCCATCCCGGGCGGGGGAGTGCGCGGGAGCGCTGGTGGTGTCCAACCACGTGTCCTGGTTGGACGTGCTCGCGCTGCAGGCGGTGTGTCCCATGCGCCTGTTGGCCAAGGCCGAGGTGCGCGACTGGCCGTTGCTCGGGATGCTCGCGGTGCGTGCGGGGACGCTGTTCATCGACAGGAACCGTCCCAGCGGGCTTCCCGCCGCGATCGGTTCCGTCACCGAGGCGCTGCGCCACGGCCACGTGGTCGGTGCGTTCCCGGAAGGCACGACCCGTTGCGGTCGTGCGTCCGGGCGGTACCGTCCCGCCGTCTTCCAGGCGGCGTTGGAGGCGGGCGCCCCGGTACGGCCCGTGGCACTGCGGTACGAACTGGCGAGCGGTGAACCCACCACCGTCGCCGCGTTCCTCGGCGAGGACACCCTGCTGGGTTCGCTGCGCGAGGTGCTGGCGGTGCGTGGCCTCGTCGTGGAGCTGATCCCGCTGCCGTCCCCCGGTGCCACGGCCACCGCTTGGCCGGTGCGGTTCGACCGCGGGCGCGCTTCGGTCGCACTCGGCGCTTCCGCGAGTGATCCGGGACGGCCGGGAATCAGCGACTACGCCGCCGTACTGCGCGACAATCCCGCCGCACGGCGGGAGCTGGCCTCCTACTGCGCCCGGGTCGTCACCGAAGCGTGTGAGCCACGTCCCGCCGGAAACCACTGGACTTGCACCGCGGTGGAAGTCGCAGCATCGTGCGGTGACCGATCGGAACGACCCCCGCGAAACGACCGCCGCGACGGACCCGGAGCCCGAGAGTCCACTGTGGGCACCGCGGTACCGTAACTTCACCATCGGCCTGCTGCTGGTGGTCACGCTGGTCGCCTTCGAGGCGATGGGGGTGGCGACGGCACTGCCCACCATAGCCTCCGAACTGGACGGACAGCGGTGGTACTCCTGGGCGTTCACCCTGTTCATGGCCGCCAGCGCGGTCGGGACCGTCTTCGCGGGCCGACTCGCCGACCGGCGCGGGCCCGCACTGCCGCTGCTGCTCGCGCTGCCACTGTTCGCGGCGGGGCTACTGCTCGCCGGATCGGCTCAGAACATGTTCGTGCTGCTGCTCGCCCGTGCCATGCAGGGACTGGGTGGCGGCAGCGTCGCCGTGCCGCTGTACGTGATGATCGCCAGGGTCTATCCCCGGCGGCACCACCCCAGGGCATTCGGCGCGATGTCCGCGGCCTGGGTTCTTCCCTCACTGCTCGGACCCGCACTGGCGGGGTTGATCACCGAACAGCTGCACTGGCGGTGGGTCTTTCTCGGGCTGGCACCGTTCGTGCTGCTCGGGGCAGTGCTGCTCGTTCCCACCATCCGGCGCGCCGGGAGCGGCCCCGAGGCGTTGCCCACGGCAAGACCGGGGCTGGTGCCCGCGGCGCTCGGCGCCGGGCTCGCCACGGTGGTGCTCAACTGGAGCGCCGACCACCCCTCGGTGCTCTCGGCGGTCCTCGGCGTGGCGGCGATCGCCTCGCTGTGGGGTTGCGTGCGGGTCCTGCTGCCCACCGGGACGCTCTCGGCACGCCCGGGCATCCCGGTCATGGTGCTGGCGCGCGGGCTGCTGGCCGGTGTCTTCTTCACCGCGGAGGCATTCATCCCGCTGGTGCTGACCGTCGTGCACGGCTATTCGGCGATGTTGGCCGGAATTCCGCTGACCGTGGCCTCGCTGGGCTGGTCGTTGGGCTCGTTCTGGCAGGGCAGGCAGGGGCGCTTCAGCAGGGAGCACCTGGTGGCGTCCGGATTCGTGCTGGTGGTCGTGGGCGTGCTCGGCGTGGCGCTGCTGGCCCCGGAATGGGGATCGGACCGGGCGATCTTCGTGTTCTGGTCGATCGCGGGTGCCGGTATGGGGATATCCGTCGCCAGCACGGCGGTACGGGTGCTGGGGCTCTCGGACCAGGCCGAGCGAGGGTTCAACTCGGCCGCGTTGCAGATCTCCGACATGCTCGGGCAGGCACTGCTGGTCGGCTTGGGAGGGGCGCTGGTGAACCTGCTGGCCAGCACCCGGGAGCCGACCCTGGGGGTGGTCGTGCTCGCGGGGCTGCTGATGCTGACGGGCTCGCTGGGTGCGCGCCTGGTGGCGCGTTCCCGAGGGATTATCCTGGACGGGCGATGACGTACCTGGACCACGCGGCAACCACCCCGATGCGTGCGGGCGCGATCGAGGTCATGACCGAAGCGCTCGCCACGCTGGGCAACGCCTCGTCCCTGCACACCTCCGGCAGACGAGCTCGTCGTGCCGTGGAGGAGTCCCGCGAGGACATCGCGGCCGCCCTCGGCGCTCGCCCCTCCGAGGTGCTGTTCACCGGTGGCGGCACCGAGAGCGACAACCTCGCGGTGAAGGGCATCTTCTGGGGCCGCAGGGACGCCGATCCGCGGCGTCGTCGGGTGCTCGCTTCCGCCGTGGAGCATCACGCGGTGCTCGACACCGTGGAGTGGCTGGCCGAGCACGAGGGGGCCGAGGTCACCTGGCTGGAGGTCGACTCGTACGGCAGGGTGACTCCCGAAGTGCTGGAGGAGGCGGTTCGTCGGGCCCCGGACGAGGTCGCGCTCGCCACCGTGATGTGGGCCAACAACGAGGTCGGCACGGTCAACCCGATCCCGGAGCTGGCGGAGGTGGCCGTCCGATACGGCATACCGCTGCACACCGACGCCGTCCAGGCCGTGGAGACGCTGCCCGTGGACTTCGAGTCCTCCGGGGTGTCGGCGCTGACGATGACCGGGCACAAGATCGGTGGTCCCTACGGCGTCGGGGTGCTGGTGCTGGGCAGGGACGTCACCTGCACGCCGCTGCTGCACGGGGGAGGGCAGGAGCGCGAGGTCCGTTCCGGCACGCTGGACACACCGGCCGTGCTGGCCCTTGCCAGTGCGCTGCGCGAGGCGGTCGAGCGCCGGGAGCACCACGCGGCGGAGCTCGCGGCCCTGCGCGACGAACTCGTCGAGGGGGTGCGTTCGACGGTGCCGGACGCGGTGCTCAACGGCGATCCGGGTACCGTCGAGGGCGGCCGGTTGCCGGGGAACGCGCACTTCACCTTCCCCGGCTGTGAAGGGGACAGCCTGTTGATGCTGCTCGACGCCAACGGCATCGAGTGCTCCACCGGATCCGCGTGCACCGCCGGTGTCGCCGAACCCAGCCACGTATTGTTGGCGATGGGCGCCGACGTGCGGGTCGCCCGGGGATCGTTGCGGCTCTCGCTCGGACACGACTCGACCCGCGAGGACGTCCGTGCGTTCCTGGACGCGCTGGAACCGGCCGTGCGGCGGGCCCGTGGCGCAGGGCTCTCCGGTTTGAGCAAGACTTCGGTGGAATCGGCCACCGCGCCTACGGAGGTGTGAGGGTGCGAGTACTCGCGGCGATGAGCGGCGGTGTGGATTCGGCGGTGGCTGCCGCCCGAGCTGTGGACGCGGGGCACGACGTCACCGGCGTGCACTTGGCGCTGTCCGCCAAACCGGGGACGTTGCGAACGGGAGCCCGCGGCTGTTGCACCGTGGAGGACTCCCGCGACGCGCGACGTGCCGCGGACATTCTGGGGATCCCGTTCTACGTCTGGGACTTCGCCGAGCGGTTCAGCGAGGAGGTCATCGAGACCTTCGTGGGCGAGTACGCCGCGGGACGTACCCCCAACCCGTGCATGACCTGCAACGAGAAGATCAAGTTCGAGGCGTTGCTGGAGAAGGCCGTCGCGCTCGGCTTCGACGCCGTCTCGACGGGGCACTACGCCAGGCTCTCGCAGGAGTCGGGAGTTCCGGAGCTGCGCCGCAGCAGGGACGAGGACAAGGACCAGTCCTACGTGCTCGCTTCGCTGACCCCCCAACAGCTGCGGCACGCGATGTTCCCGCTGGGGCACTCGCTGAAGTCGGAGGTGCGCGAGGAGGCGGAGCGGCGCGATCTCGCGGTGGCGCAGAAACCGGACAGCCACGACATCTGCTTCATCCCGGACGGCGACACCAAGAAGTTCCTGGACTCCAAGCTGGGTGAGCGGCCGGGAGAGATGGTCGACGCCGACTCGGGCGAGGTGCTCGCCGAGCACTCCGGAGTGCACGGTTTCACCGTGGGACAGCGCAAGGGGCTCGGCATCGACAAACCCGCCGCCGACGGACGGCCGCGTTACGTGCTCTCGCTGGAGCCGGTTTCCGGCACGGTCGAGGTCGGTTCGGCGGAACGACTCTCGGTGACCGAGATCGACGCGGATCGGCCGATCTGGCCCTCCGAGAGCCCCATCGACGGGCCGACCGAGTGCGTGGCCCAGATCCGCGCACACGGTGAGACCTGCCGTGCCGTGGCCGAGACGACCGACGAGGGTGTCCGGGTGCGGCTTCACGAACCGATGCGCGGCGTGGCTCCCGGGCAGTCGGTGGTGCTCTACCGGCCCGAGGAGGCAGGTGATCTCGTGCTCGGGAGTGCCAAGATCTCTGGCACCCGGTGAAACTGTGACGTCGGCTCGTTCTTCGTGGCGGTGCGGGTGGCGGAACCTCTCGCACGGCTCTCGCTGTGGGTGCCCCGCCATCGGGTAGTTACTACACAACGTCGGGGCCGTCCTCGCGAGAGCCGCACGGGAGAACCCGCGGCGGTGCCGACCGCGTGGGTGGTTGTTCGGCGTTCGTCACGCCGAAGTGACCACGACAAAACGTGGACACCACGCGCGAGTGCGGTGAAGCTTGATGACTCCCGGTGTGGATCCGCTCCCATGAGAAACGCCTGATTCCCGTTTGGCGGACGGCGCGAACTCGGTTGCGAGAATGGTCGCGTGACGCAGCGACAGCCCTGGAAATCCGGTACCGCGACCGCCATCGGCTCCATGCCCGGTACCGATCCGCTGGAAACCGCACGGATCGTGGCGGGGGAACTGCCCGACCTGACCCCGATGCCGGAACTGCCCGCTCGTGGCGTGGGTGGTGACATGCTGGGGCGTACCGCCGGAATGCTGCCCGACCTGGCTGTCGAGGTCGTGCCGTCCGGTTACCGGGTCGCTCGTACCCCGGGACGCGACCAGCGTCGGGCGGTGGATCTGCTGCGCTGGGATCTCGACGCGCTGGAGGAAGTCACCGCCGCGGACACCGAACCCCGGCTGATCAAGCTTCAGGTCGCCGGGCCCTGGACGTTGGCCTCGGGTATCGAACTGGAGCGCGGACACCGCGTGCTGACCGACCACGGCGCGTTGCGCGATTTCACCGAAGCGCTGGTGGAAGGGGTTCGCGAGCACGCCGCACTGGTCGCCGAACGCACCGGTGGGCGGGTCCTGCTGCAGCTGGACGAACCGACGTTGCCCGCCGTGCTCTCCGGTGATCTGCCCACTCCCTCCGGCTACGGAACCGTCCCCGCGTTCCCGGAGCCCGAGGTGCAGCGGCTGCTCGAACACACCATCGAGCGGTTGGGGGAAGCCGTGGCACGACCGGTGATCGTGCACTGCTGCGCGGCACGGCCCCCCGTGCGGTTGTCGCGCCGAGCCGGTGCCGGGGCGCTGAGTCTGGACGTCGGGACGCTGGAGTCCTGCTCCGAGGAGTTCGCCGAAGAGGTCGGCGAGGTCCTGGACGCCGGGCTTCCCGTGCTGCTGGGCATGGTCCCCACCACCGAGCCCCGGCGCGAGCCGGAACTGCGCGAACTCGCCGAGCCGGTACGCACCTTCGTGACCAAGCTGGGCTTTTCCGAGCGGGTCCTCGCCGAACAGGTGGTTCCCACGCCGACGTGCGGTCTGGCGGCGGCCTCACCGGGCTGGGCGCGCCGCGCGCTGGAACTCACCGGCAGGTTGGGCAGGATGCTTCCCGAGCGCTTCGCCCAGGACTGACGGCCCGGAACCGGCATCCCGGAACCGGCGCCCGAGGAACGCGGTCGGCGAGGGGCCGATCGTGAGCTGCCGGGTGAAGCCCGGACCGGGGGCGTGATGGGCACACACCCCGGTCCGGCGTATGTCGTGCGGACGGTCCCCGTGAACGCCGCCCGATACGAAAACGGCGGCCCCGACACCGGAAACCGATATCGGGACCGCCTTCTGCGGGGTGAGTGACGGGATTCGAACCCGCGACTCCTGGGACCACAACCCAGTGCTCTACCGCCTGAGCTACACCCACCGTGCTCACCCGGTCTCATCACCGGGCAACGGATCCCATCCTAGCGTGGCCGGTTCTCGGGCTCGCAACGGGATCCCCTTTTGCCGATCGCGTTCCCGATTTCGCTGCGCAACCGGATGGAGCGAAGCTCATTCCTCTTCGAGACGCCGCTTCGCCCGTTCCGTACCGCCGACCTGCTCCTCGGCGAGCAGTTCGTCCGCGATCTCCTGTGCCTGTTCGCTGGAAGGCCCCGGATGCGGGACGAACGCTGTGCGCCGGTAGTAGGCCAGTTCCCGGATCGATTCCCGCACGTCCGCCAGTGCCCGGTGTGCCAGCCCTTTCTCCGGCTGGGCGTAGTAGATACGCGGGTACCACCGGCGGCACAGCTCCTTGACGGAGGAGACGTCCACCATGCGGTAGTGCAGGTACTGGTCGAGTTCCGGCATGTCCCTGGCGATGAAACCGCGGTCTGTGGCGATCGAGTTCCCCGCAAGCGGTGCGGACCGCCCGTTCGGCACGTGCTCCCGCAAGTACTCCAGCACCCGCTGCTCGGCCTGGGCGAGTGTGACCGTGGAGCGGCGTACCTCCTCGGTCAGCCCGGAGTGGTCGTGCATCTCCCGCACGACCTCCGGCATGGTCCGCAGCGTCTCCTCGTCGGCGTGGATCACGATGTCCACGCCTTCGCCGAGGATGTTGAGGTCGGCATCGGTGACCAGGGCGGCGATCTCGATCAACGCGTCCTTGCCGAGCTCCAGCCCGGTCATTTCACAGTCGATCCACACTAGACGATCGTTCACCGGGGTCAGCCTAACGCGCCACGGTGGGTGCACGCGAAACCGCTGGTGCGTCGTCACCGCCGCGGGCTCCCGCGGTGCGGGAGGCCCGACGTGGCGTGGTGGACCACTCGACGTCGGACCTCCCGGAACGATCGCCGCACGAGCGATCCCACCCCGGCGTTCCCGGCTGCGCGGGGTCGACGGAGCTCTACTCGGACGCGTCCCGGAAGGGCAGCCGGTTCGGGACCACCTTGCCGGTGGCGTTGCGGGGGAGTTCGTCCAGGAACACCACGTCACGAGGGCGGGCGAACGTGGAGAGCTTCTCCTTCACCCGCTCACGAACGGTGTCCTCGTTCAACTCGTGGCCTTCGTGCGGCACCACGAAGGCAGCCAACCGCTGCCCGTGCTTCGGGTCCTCGACTCCGGTGACCGCGACCTCGCGGACTTCCTCGAAGGAGGCGATGACGTCCTCGGTCTCCTTGGGGTAGACGTTCTCCCCGCCCGAGACGATCATGTCGTCTGTTCGCCCGACGATGAACAGTCGACCCTCCTGATCGAGGTAGCCGAGATCGCCGGTGGGCATCAACCCGTTCGTTCGCCGGACCTCCTTGCCGTTGGTGTATCCCTCGAACAGCATGTCGTTGCCGACGTGGACACCACCGGTCTCGCCGGCCGCCACCGGGGATCCGGACTCGTCCAGGATCCGCAGCGTCGTGCCGCGGGGCGGTTTGCCCGCCGTGCCGGGGGCGGTGCGCAGGTCCCGCGGATTCGCGATGCTCACCCAGGACGCCTCGGTGGAGCCGTAGAAGTTGTACAGCACCGGTCCGAAGGCCCGCTGGAACTCGGTGGCGAGTGTGCCGGACAGCGCCGAACCACTGCAGGCGACGATCCGCAGCTCGCGGTGGTCGTAGTTGCGCCGCTGTCGCTCGGGCAGTTCCAGGATTCGTTGCAGCATCACCGGCACCGCGAACATCGCGCCGCAGCGATGCCGCTGCAGCGCGGCGAGAGTCTGCTGCGGGTCGAATCCCCTGCGCAGCACCAGGGTGGCTCCGAGTACCGTTCCCAGCTGGAACGCGGCCAGCCCCCAGGTGTGGAACATCGGGGCGCAGACCAGCATTCGTTCACCGCTGCGCAGCGGCACCCTGGACATGATCGTCGTCGCCGGGCTGAGGTTCGGCGGATCGGGGCGTCGCGCGCCCTTGGGTGTGCCGGTGGTTCCGGAGGTCAGCACGATCATCCGGCCGTGCCTGGGGCGCTTGGGCAGCGGAGTCGCGGGGGAGCGTCCGATCAGCTGTTCCAGCGTGGTGTCGCTCGTCGTGCTCTCCGTCCAGCTCACGAGCAGTTCCACACCGTCCGGTAGTCGCAGCCCCTCGGTGAACTCGGAGTCGGAGATCACCACGGCCACGCTCTGCTCGGCCAGTACGGCCGACATCTGCTCGGAGCTCATGCCGGTGTTGAGCAGCACGGAATCGGCACCCAGTTTGCTCGCCGCCAGCAGGCCCTCGACGAAGCCGTGATGGTTCCGGCACAGGATCGCCACCCTGGATCCGGATTCCACCCCGTACTCGCGCAGCCCGTTCGCCAGTCGGGTGGTGCGCTGCTCCACTTCGGCGAAACTCAGCGCGCCGCGCTCGTCGATCACGGCGGGCCGGTCGGGGTGGCGTATCGCGCCCACCGCGTATCCGAGCGGAATCGCGATCCCCCAACGTCGGTAGGCCATCGCGATCCGCAGCAGCCTGTCCGGACGCATCGGGCGGACGACACCCTGTCTGATCAGGGTAAGGGCGTCGAGAAGTACCGGCGCCCGTCGTGCGAACCATCGGGACACCGCGCCCTGTTCGGCTCGCTCGGTTCGATGTTCACCGGCTGCCCCTGGCAACGGGCTCCGAGACCGGCTCTCAGGGGTCCGTTCACTCGTCACGCCACACCTCACAACTCTATCTACTCGTGAGTAGATAATGCCTTGTGTGGCGTCAACAAGGAAGGGGAGAAGCGTCAGGAATGTCCAGATCTTCGGATCGACTGGCACACTCACCGGGGTGAGCGGTTACGACACGCGGCTGTGGCGAGTGCTCGACCGGGCCCTGCTGATCCTGGCCGTCGGAACACTGGGCCTGCTGGTCGGACTCGGCGACTCGCCGAGGCGAGCCGATTCGGTCCTCGGGCTGCTGATCCTGGCGGCGGCCGTGCTGCCGATCGCGGTGACCGTGGGCCGACTTCCCTCCCACGCCCGCGCGAGACTTCGTGAACTCCCGCGCCGTCGTCGGTTGTTGACGGTCACCGCGTTCCTGGCGGCATGTGCGGCTATGTGCATCGCGCTCTGGAGTCTCCACAACGCCCTCTTGCCCGGGACACTCGCGCCACTGGCGCTGGCGGTTCCGGCGCTCGCCGTCGCCGGGGTGGCCACACTCGGTGTTCGGCTCACCGGCGGACGGGGGCGTTGAGAGCTTCGGGCAACTCGCCACGACCGGAACAGGCGGCTCGTCGCACGAGAACCGGTTCCTCGGCGCGCTCCGGCATGTCCCGGAGACGCCGGGGAGAACGGGCGGTGGTCAGACCGAGCGAACGACCAGACCTTCCCGCTCGCAGACGAAATCCAGCGAGCCCTCGAACTCCGCGATCGGCATCTCGTCGCGGATCAAGCGGTGCGGACCACCGTGCGTCTCCAGGCTCAACCGGTCCGCGGTGAAGTGCTGCTCGGAGTAGTCAGGTCCCTCGATGCGGACGTCCAGCTGCCCCTCGTGCAGCGTGATCGCGACCTGCCCACCGGGAATGGACAGCGGCTCACCGCCACGGTTGAGCGTGAGGCTGCCTTCCGTCGCGTTCTCCGGAAGCACCACGACCCTGCTCAGTGCGGCGTCCCTGCGGGAGTCCTGCCGGTTCATCGCGATCACGTCGCGCCGCAGACTCTCGCCCGGTTCGCCTTCCTCCGGACGCGGTGCCAGCAGTGCCGCACGTTCCTTGGCGGCCAGTCGGTAGGGCTGCCAGGACCCCGTGCCCACCAGGTTGATCACCGAGTCGACACTGCTGTCGGCGAGCAGTTCCTCGCTGTCCGGTGCCGGGGTGATCTCGGTGGCCCGCACCCCGCGCTCGTCGAGCAGCTGCCGCAGCGCTCGGGCACGCTCCCGCGCCTTGCGGTCGAAACCGCGGTTGATCGCGACCGTGGTGGAGCCACTCGCGGTCGCCGCGGCCGCTTCGGCGAGCCCCGCCAGCGGTTCCCAGACCGTGGCCGGGTCCTGCCCCGGGTTCTGCCGGGCGCGCGTGCTGCTGAGTACTTCGGTAGTGCTGTTCATTGCCCCAACTCTAGTCCGCCGTCGTCCGTGGCCTCACGATCCCGGAGTGGCTGTGCGGGAGCCGCGGCCCCCGGTGTGACATAACTCGCCGGATGTCGTTCCACTATGTGGGGCCCGCTCGGTTTTTCGGTGGTGTCCCGATCCGGCCCACGCGGTTATCGTTCCCGCCGCCGTCCGCGTTCCGCGGCACGAGTCCGCACGGTGTTGCGTCCGGGACCGCGCGTTTTGGAGGCTGCACCTTTCGAAGATACCCGCGGGCCGGTCGGGCAGCGACCGATCGGCGAACACACCGCGCGTTGGCCGAGTCGGAGGCAGTGGATGACGGAGTTGCTGTACTGCGCCGAACAGCCGGGCGGTCGTATACCGGAAACCGCCAGGGGCGTGCTCGTCCGGTGGTTGGCTGCGGACGGCAGTCGGGTGAGGGCCGGGCAGCCGTTGGCGGAGGTACGTGCCGAAGGCAGGAAGGACCGGATGCACTCCCTGGCCACCGGAACGCTGCACCAGCAGGTGCGGCAGGGTGAAGCGCTGCTGCCGGGGTTTCCGGTCGGCCTGATCGAGTAGCGGAGCCGAACGGGTGCGGCGTTGTCCGGTTCGGCGTTGACCGCCGCTGCTATCTTGAGGTTCGCCGGAGTGGGAACGAACGACCCGCCTCCGGCCAGTGACGCGGGGTGCCCGACCGTTCGGCCGGGCTGAGAGAGACCCGTCGAACCTGAACTAGTTCGCACTAGCGGAGGGACGTCGCGGTGTTGTCGGTTCGTACGTGTGCCGTCACGCCCGGTTGCCGGGTGGTTCCAGCTGTTCCCGAAGCGGTGTGCGGCCGTTCCGGACGAACCACGTACGTCGTCGCCGTGCCCCCGTGCTCGTCCAGCCGTGAGAGGGGCAGCAGTGATTCCGAACGTGCTCACGATCGCCGGTACCGATCCCAGCGGGGGAGCGGGCATCCAGGCCGATCTGAAGGCTTTCTCCGCCCACGGCACCTACGGTATGGCGGTGACCACGGCGCTCGTGGCCCAGACCACCACGGGAGTCTCCTCGGTGCGGGAGATCCCCGCGGACTTCGTGGCCGATCAGCTACGGACCCTGTTCGACGACGTGCGGGTCGACGCGGTCAAGATCGGGATGCTCTCGGACACGGACATCATCCGAACCGTGGCCGGGGTGTTGTCCGAGTACTCGGCACGCGAGGTCGTGCTGGACCCGGTGATGGTCGCCAAGAGCGGCGACCGGTTGCTCGCCGCCGACGCCGTCCGTGCGTTGCGGGACGAGTTACTGCCCCACGTTGACCTGATCACCCCCAACCTGCCCGAAGCGGCGGACCTGCTCGGTGTGTCGGAGACGACCGGTACCGAGGGAATGTCCGCCCAGGCCGAGCGGCTGGCCGGGCTGGGAGTCGAGCGGGTGCTGCTGAAGGGTGGTCACCTGGGCGGTGAATCCAGCGTGGACGTGCTGCGCACCGCGAGCGGTGTCGAACTGTTGTCGCACGAGCGCGTGCTGACCAAGAACGACCACGGCACGGGCTGCACCCTGTCGGCCGCCACGGCGGCACTGCGTGCCCTGGGGCGAGACTGGTCCACCGCCGTGCGCGAGGCCAAGGACTACCTCACCGGTGCGCTGCGCGCGGCCGACCTGCTCGACGTCGGACAGGGCCACGGCCCGGTGCACCACTTCTACCGCTGGTGGCCCGGCGAGACCACGCCACGCAGCTGAACAACTCCGCCCGCGCCACATCGAGCCGCCGAAGCTGAGGAAAGACATGAGCTACCGCCTTCCCGATCCCGTCCCCGGCGGTTTCTGCGCCGAAGCCTGGTCCTACACCGCCGAACTGCAACGTGCGATCGTGCACCACCCGTTCAACACGGCACTGGCCGACGGCAGCCTGCCACGGGACCGGTTCGCGTTCTACATCGTGCAGGACTCGCGCTACCTGTTCGGCTTCGCACAGGCACTGGCCGCCGCCGCGAGCAGGGCCGACGAGCCCGGCGACGCGGCCTTCCTGGCGGGCAGCGCACACGGAGCGCTGGCCGAGGAACGCAAGCTGCACGCCGGTTACATCGAACAGCTCGGTCTCACCGAGGACGAGATGGCGGGTGTCCAGACCTCGCCGACCTGCCTGGCCTACACCTCCTACCTGCGTGCCACCGCGTTGAGCGAGCCCTATCCGGTGCTGGTCGCAGCGCTGCTGCCCTGTTTCTGGGTGTACCAGCACGTGGGCAGCACGATTCTGGAGAGCACCGGGACGACGGCCGGTCATCCCTACGGGCGCTGGATCGCGACCTATGCCGACGAGGAGTTCGCCAACGCGGTACTCGGTGCCAGGGAGCTCACCGACAGGCTCGCCGCGGGAACCGACGAGAACACGCGGCGACGCATGCTCACCGCCTTCGTGCGGTGCAGCGAGTACGAATGGCTGTTCTGGAACAGTGCGTGGGAGACCGAGACCTGGCCCACCGCGGCATGGCTGCCCGAGCCGCACGACTGACGCGCTCATCCGGAGCCGGTGGGGCGTCGCTACCCGATGTCGGGCTTCCCCGGAGCGAGAGCCGTGCCAGAGGTTCCGCCGAGTGAGTAGCTACGTGGACCGAGCCGTCAGGGCTCTACTGGAAGTAGATCTTGGCGGCCAGCTCTGCCTTGGCCGAGCGAAGCGAATCCAGCGTGCCGAGGTCGAATCCACCGGTCGGTTCCGTGGCCACCGAGGTACTCAGATCCGTGTTCAGCGACCAACCGGAGCCGCTGGCGATCAGTGAACCGTGTTTGCTGGTGTAGTAGTCGGCATCGATCGCCACCGCGGTTCCGGCCGCTCCCGTCGCCGCCGCGACCAGGTGCGTGTGGAACCGGGTGGACAGCCACCGCTGTTCGGCGGTGGCGGGCAGTCCCGAATTCATGATGTCGGAGAACGGGTAGAAGCGGGCGTCGGGCAGCTCGTGTCGCAGCAGTGTGTAGATCTCGCGATCCACCAGCGGCATCCCCTCCACGAACCCGATGCGTTCGGAGGGGGTTTTCCAGCGCCGCAGGGTTTCGAGCACGAAACCGGCCAGCGCGGCCCGGCTCATGCTCAGCAGGTCGGACTGCACGCAGACCATGACCTCGGGGCAGTCGTCCTGCCGGTACATGTGGGGCGTGATCCCGAAGAACAGGTCGTCGCCGGTGGCGGTGACTTCCGGCACGTTGGCCAGCGCGTCCAGCGAGGGCGTGTCCCGCACGTCCACCACGTCGAACCGCCTCGCCAACGCACTCAACAGCTGCCTCGCCTCGCCGGGTAGCGGCGTCAGGCCCTGCCCGGTCATCGCCAGCCGCGCACCGGAGCGTTCGCCGATCGCCACGGCCGCCGCGAGCAACCCGATGTGGTGCGGCCAGATCCCGTTGATGTAGCCACCACCGATGACGTGCACCACGTCCGTCCGAATGGCCGCGACCACGCCCGCGACCCAGCGGGGTGCTCTCCCGGGGTCGTGGATCGCCTGGCGCACGAACGAGGCCACCTCCCACGGTTCCCGCGAGTCCGCGTGCCAGCAGAGTCGCCACAGGGTGTCGGTGAACCGCACGTTCGGATGCAGCCTTCCCAGCAACACCTCACTCGGCCCGGGATTGGGGCAGTCCAGCCAGACCTCCGAGTCGGGTGCCTGGTGTGCCAGGTGGCGTAGCCAGCAGGCGGCGATGTGCTCGTCGCCGTAGTTGGGGTGGCCGGTGGTGCCGACCAGATACACGGTTTCCCGTTCCGGTGAAGGGGCGGTCAAACGTACTCCTCGGCCGGTCAGCGTTGGAGTAAGGATAGCGAACGGCTTCGGAGTCGTTCCGCGGTGCCCTTGGTCAGTGGAGTTCGAGTTCGTCGCTGATCGTCAGCAGTCGAGCTTTCGCCTGCCCGAATCGCACCCGGTGTTTGGCGGCGCACAGTTCGATCCGCTCGCTCCGGCGGGCGGTGGACGAGCGCCCGGTGTCGAGATCGGCCTCGTCGGTGGTTCCGGAGCGCGCCGCGTCCTCGCCGTCCGGCAGGGTCGACTCCGGATCGGTCTCCTCGTCCACGTTTCGAGGCCGATTCTCCGGTGCGGTCGAAAGTGTGGTTGACGGTGCGGTCGACGGCGGGGACGCCGGTGTGCTCGCCGGCGTCGTGCTCGACTGAAGCGCGTCGCTCACCACTCGGGCCTGTCGCCGGGATCTGGTCGCGGCTCGGTTGCCGCGCCGGTGTTCGCGCCGCAACAGCGGTACGAACACCAAGGTGGCCACACCGAAACCGGCCAGGAAGGTGAGTGCGAGCAGATCGATCGCCGGGAAGGTGAGCTGTGCCAGCGCCATCGTCGCGGGTGCTCCTCTCTGCTGTTTCGGGACTGCCTTCACCTGGTTCGGGACTGCCTTCACCGTGTCCGTCAACGGGGCAGTCGTTCGGGGGCGCTTTCTCCGGTCGTCCCGGTTCAGTTCCGACCGGCGGGATCCTGCTCTTCCAGCGAGCCGGGAACCGTGCCGGTGACGGTGGTGATCCCCTCCTCATGGGGGGCCACCGCATCCGACTGTCCCGCCGGGGGCTCGTACTCGTACTCACTCACGCGGGGGTCAGGGGTGCTCGCCATCACCGAGTTTTCCGGTGCGGAGCCGTCGGTGCCCGAGGCCGGTTCCGGCGTCCCGTCCTCCGCTTCGGGGAGGATCGGAGTCAGCTGTACCGGGATCGAAGTGGGGGAGGTGACGAAACGGGGCACTTCCGACTCCGGGGCGACTTCGGCCGTTTCCCGATCCCCCTGACCGGAAGCGTCGTCGTGCCGCGCCGTCCCCTGCTGCCCGGACTCGTCCGGCGTCGGGGCTTCGCCCCGGTCCGGCGTTTTGCGCAGTGAGACCGCGGAGGCACCGATGGTGTCGCTGGCCGTGTCGAGCGTGTTCAGCACGTGGTCACGTAGCGACTCCAGCTCCGTGCGGTGCCGGGTGATTTCCTCCAGGGTCTCCCGCCTGTGTCGTTCCGCCTCGGCTTCCTGCCTGCCGCATTCGCGGCGGGTTCGTTCCACGAGCTCGGCCGCGTCCCGCCGGGCCGCGCTCATCAGCGACTTGTAGGCGTCCCGGACGGACCGGCGCATCCGCTGTTCCCGCTCCCGCAGCTCGTTGAGCTGTCGTGCCCGATCGCGGTGCAACCGTTCGTGGCGGCGTTCTAGCTCGGCGAGCAGCCGTTCGCACTGCCCGTGCAGCTCGCCCGCGGTGTTCTCGGCCTGCTCGATCAGCCGGTTCGCCTCGCTCTCCGCGGAACCTCGGATCACTTCCGCCTCGTGTCCGGCCTGTTCGCGGATGGCCCGCAGTTCCTCCTCGGCCAGCTCCAGCATCTCCCGCACCCGCTGGGACGCGGCGGGCAGGCCCGTTTCCGAGGATTCCACGTGGTGCAGGCGTTGCTGTGTCTCGGCCAGCTCCTGGCGGGTCCGGTCGTAGAGCTCGCGCAGATCCGAGTTCAGTCGAGCCGCCTCGTTGCGGTCTATGGTCACCAGTTCGAGCTGGTTCTCCAGTACCTCGAGATGCTCCAGTACCTGCTCTCGTTGAAATCCGCGGAACCCGACGTCGAACCCGGGCCGGAGCGGTACCACGGCGTCGGCGGCGTCTTCCATGTCGAATCCTCCTGTCCGCGACTGCCCTGCGGGGTCGGCTCGATGATGGTCGAGAGTTGGGTTGCCGTATCGGATCGAGACGTGGGATCGCCGGTCCCGCCACGAGGGGAGTGGTGCTTACCGGCGTGCCGTGACTGGCGTGGGAGTTCCGGTCGCCGTCGGGTGTCCCCGGCGCTACCGCTGTTGCTGTCCGTCGCCCGAATGCCCGTTCTCCTCCATACGCAGTTCGCCGGTCAGGCTCATGCGCAGTTCCTCCAACCGTTGTTTGCTGTCGTCCATCGGTTGGATGTACTCCCGGCGGAACCGTTCCGCGCTCTCCTCGCTGCCGAAGTGCGTCTCGGCACCGAAGTTCCCGGTGGTCGGGTTCTCTGTGGCCGGGTTCCCGGTGGTCGTGGGTTGTTCGGTTCGGGCGGATCGCTCCGACACATCGGTTCCGGCCGTCGCGTCGGGTTCGGTGGGTGCGTCCACACCGGAAGGCGCGACCGGCCGGTTCCGGGTTTCCTCGTCCCGTGCCGGGTCCGCTCTGTCACCCGGTTCCGCCGCGCCCGCCTCGGGGGACGTGGCGTGCTGCGCCTCGTCCTCCTGGGGAACTCCCGTTCCGACCCGTCTCGGTTGTCCGTTGCGCCCCGGCCCGTTCAACAGGGCCGTCGAGGTGGTCAGTCTGGCCAGTTGCCTGCGCAACCGTTGTTGCCGTCGCCGTGCTCGAACGAGCAGGATCGTGGCCGGAAGCGCTGTGAGCAGGACTCCGGAAAGCACCGCGAGCCCCAGCCGGAGCAGGTGCCATCCGGCCGGAGCCCACGGGATCAGCTCAGCAGTCATCGAATCAGTGTCCGTAGTCGACCGAGTGGGGATGGTTCTCGCCATCCGTGCCCAGGGGGTTGGCCCTGTTCAGCACGGGTACTTCGTCGTGTACCGGATCGTCCTCGGTGACGGGGTTCACGGGGATCGGACGGTTGCCGGTCTCCGCGGCCTGTTGGTCCGGCTGGAACGGGATGCGTTCCTCCACCGACGATTCCCGGGGCATTTCCGGTTCGGCGGGGGAGAGCGCTTCGCGTGCCTCGCCGGTTGCCTCGTCACCGGGGGTGGCGTACGAGGGGGCCTGCTCCCGCTGGGGCTGTTCGACGATCAACAGCGGTCGGGGTTGTTCGCTGAGCACGTCGCGTTGTTGCCCGACGAAGGTGGCCACCGCGTCCATGTTCTGCACCAACCTGCTGCGCAGGTCCTCCAGCTGTTCGGCGCGGGAACGCAGCTCACTCATGAGCTCGCTGTGCCTGCGACGGGCGTCCTCCTCCAGGTCGCCGCAGCGTTGACGAGTGTTCTGGAGCAGCTCGTCGGCGTCCCTGCGCGCGGCTGTCAGGGCCTCTTCGTAGGTACTGCGGTAGGACTGCTTGAGCTGCTCGGCCCTCGCCTCGACCTGGGCGGCGCGCGAAGCGTGCTCCTCGTCGAGACGTTTTCTGCGTTCCTCGAGGTCGTCGACGAGCTCCGAACACTCCTGACGCAGTTCGGCCGCGCGGTTCTCCGCCTCGTTCCGGATGCGTTCGGCATCGGTCTCGGCGACGCCGCGGATCGTCTCGGCCTCACGATTGGCGTGCTCACGAATGGCGGTGGCTTCTTCCTCCGCCATGTTCAGCATGTGCTGCATCCGCGCGGTGATGTAGGGCTGCCCCGTATCGGCGTTCTGCACCCGTTTCAACTCACCGGCGGTTTCTTCCATCTGCCTGCGCGTCTCGTCGGTGATGCGCCGCTGGTCCTCGTTGAGCCGGATCGCCTCGTCCCTGTCCGTGACCAGGATCCGGATCTGGTCCTCCAGTAGTTCGATGTGTTCCAGAACCTGTTTTCGGTTGAATCCGCGGAACTCGTTGTCGAACCCCGGCCTAAGGGGAACGATGGCCTCGTCTTCCATGGTCCACCGCACTTCCGCTCGACACTGTGCTGCTGGTGATCCTAAGCGGAGTGACGGATTTTCCGGCGCACGCTTGATGCGCACGTCCGCGTTCTCACTCGAACGAGCGAGACGTATAGCTGAATGAAAGTAATTCATTTTTCGTGGGGCGATGCGTGGATCTCGCGCGCGAATTCGGTGGGAACACGAAACAGATCGGAAGAATGTTCGTGAAACGTGCGGAAGTGGTAGGCCGGTGGATTCCGGCCCCGGCCCGCAGAATCCACTCTCTTCGGGGGAGCGGGGGTGGAAGAGCGGTGTGAACCGCACCATCGACTCGGAAGGTCGCACGGGCACGACCATCGGGTTCGGCGGGTGTGCCGGAGGACGGAACCCTTCGTCGGCCTCCGAGCCACCACCGGGGACGACGAACTGATGATCACGGTGAACGTCGCCGACCGGAAGGCCGAGTCGCGTTCCTACGAGCTCGTGGCCTAGGTGTACCGACTCGGCCACGATCGGTAGCGGGAGCCTGCCTCCCGGTTCGCCGCTCGCAGCGGCAGGGCACGTCGGGTGTTCGCTCGCGGGGCAGCAGCTCACTGGGTGGACGCCCACGGGGCTGCTGCCGCGCGGAGTCGCCCTCCGAACGCTCGCGGTGTTCCGCCCTGGTGGGCGTCCCGCGCCTCGCGTGAACCGCGCGGTTCGGAGCGCCGTTGTTCCCGCCCGACGTGGCCGAGACCACTGTCGGTGTCAGGTAGTCGCAAGTCGCTGTGAGCCGTGGCGTACGGTCTTCAACGACGGGCAGCCACGGTGGCCCGCCTCATCCGCGTGCCACGACGGCAGCCGATCCATCGGCCCACGAACGGGACGGACATCGCCGCCGCGGTCGTGGTGGAGGCACGAGGCGGGATTGAGGGAGTTGTCGTGAAGCCGAGTGTTCTGCTGACCGGTTACCGGGTCATGGCGTATGTGACGGCCGTGCTGCTGATCGCACTGTGCGTGGCAATGGTGGGCAAGTACGGGTGGCCGAGCGGCACCGACGTGCAGCACGTCGGTGAGACCGCCACCACCGTCATCGGAATCGCCCACGGTTGGCTGTACATGGTCTATCTGGTGTTGGCACTGTTGATCACCCGGCTGTTGCGGGTCCCCATCGGGCCCATGATCCTGGTCCTGTTGGCCGGAACGATTCCCTTCGGTGCCTTCTTCGCCGAGCACAAGGTGGTTCAGTGGTTCCGCGTGTGGAGCACAGCAAAGTACGGTCCCGCGGCCGGGACAACCCAGCAGACCGGGTCGGCACAGACATGACGACCGCGACACGACCCACCGGGGACGACGAGAGGTCCACCGGCCGCGCCGGAGCGCGCGGAGTGCTCAGCGCCTATCTGGCACTGACCAAGCCGCGCGTCATAGAGCTGCTGCTGATCACCACGATTCCGGCCATGTTCCTGGCCGAACGCGGTATCCCATCGTTGCTGCTCGTGCTGATCACCCTGGTCGGGGGAGCCATGGCCGCGGGCAGCGCGAACACGCTCAACTGCGTCGCCGACTCGGACATCGACGCGGTCATGGACCGCACCAAGTCCCGCCCGCTGGTCAGCTACCGCGTTCCGCGCACCCACGCCCTGGTGTTCGGGATAGTGCTGAGCGTGGCCTCGTTCGCCGTGCTGTGGGCGGGGGCGAACCTGTTGGCGGCGGCACTCGCGCTGTCGGCCACCCTGTTCTACGTCTTCATCTACACGCTGGTGCTCAAACGACGCACCTCGCAGAACATCGTCTGGGGCGGCGCCGCCGGCTGCATGCCGGTCCTGGTCGGCTGGGCGGCCGTCTCCGGAACCGTGGAGTGGCCCGCGGTGGTGATGTTCGCCGTGGTTTTCCTCTGGACACCGCCGCATTTCTGGTCACTGGCGATGAAGTACCGCGCCGACTACGAGCGGGCGGGCGTGCCGATGCTTCCCGTCGTGGCGACCCCGCGGCAGGTCTCGGCGCGCATCCTGGCCTACACCTGGGCCACCGTGGCGAGCACGCTGCTGCTGATCCCGGTCACCAGCTGGATCTACGTCGGCTGCGCCGTGGCGATCGGTGCGGTGTTCCTGGTAGTGGCACAGCGGTTGCACCAGGGGGTGCGCCGTGGTCGCGGCGTCAACCCGATGCGGCTGTTCCACCTGTCGAACAGCTATCTCAGCGGGCTGTTCCTGGCCCTGGCCGTCGACGCCGCGATCGGGCTGCCCGTGCTCGGATGATCCCGAGCCCGGGCGGTGTTCCCGCCGGGGGAGCCCGTCCGGGTTGTCGCCCGTGCTTTCACGGACCGTGGCGCGGCACCACGTGCGCGCCCACGTTTCGGACATATATCCGTCGAACTCCGCCGTGTTCCGCCACTCGGACTGCGTCTTTCCCCGCCCGGCGGCATAGTGAGCCCGGGGATTTCGATATCCGGCCCTTTCGCGCTCGGTGATCCCGCCCGGCACTTCGGTCGCCACCAGTGCCGATTCATCGCGATACCGCGGCGAGCGCGCACACTCGTGTCGCAGGGGGTCGACCATGAGTTGGCTCAGACCGCACCGGCGACGAGCCGGTACTTCCACAACCGAACAGGGCTGGTCACCCGAAGAGGTCCACAGCCTGGAGGACGCGGTCGCCCGGGCCCCCTCGGTGCACAACACCCAGCCCTGGGAACTGACGACGAGTGACCGCACGGCGCTGCTGCGCGAGCGATCCGACGTGGCACTCGAGCAGCACGATCCGGAGGGCAGGGATCGGCGACTCTCCTGCGGTGCGGCGGTGACCAACCTGTTCCTCGGGGTGCGCGCGCTCGGTTGGGCGGCCCTGGTGCGACGGGGGCCGGAGGAGAGCGAATCCGACGATCCCCGGTTGGTCGCCACCGTCAAGGCCACGAATCGGCAGCAGCCGTCGGTTTCCGAAGGACAGCGCTTCCGGGCTATCACCCGGCGCACCAGCTACCGCAAGCCGTTCCACGAACAGCGGCTCCCCCACGTGGCGAGAGAGGCGCTGCTGGCGGCGGGGAGCTCCTCCGACGTCCACGCCCGCTGGATAACCGGCATCGAGGAGGCGCGGACCCTTGCCGAGATCCTGGGCTACGCGGCCCGGGTGCACCGCAAGGACCGTCATTACCAACGGGAACTGGCCATGTGGCTGGTGGACGGTCAGGGCGGTGTGGATCCGGGAGGTGGCATCGCTTCCGAGGATCTCGGTACCGAGGGAGTGGCAGCCGTCGGCCTCGTCGGCTCGAGCAGCAGACTCCCCGACGAACGGCATCTCGCCGAGTGGATCGCGAACGAGTCGATCATGGTGCTGACCACCAGCACCGATGATCCGGCCGCGCACTTCCGCACCGGTGAGGCCATGCAGTTCGCCTGGCTCACCGCCACCAGCCTGGGGCTGGCGGCCTCGGTCATCACGCAACCGCTCAACCTCACCGAGGTGCGCGCGGGGCTGCGGGACCGGCTCGGACTACCGGGGCCCCCGCACGCGTTGCTCAGGTTCGGTTACCCCGTGCCGGTGCCGAGTCAGCGCCGTTTCTGAGCGGTGTGCCCGCCAGATGTCGGTCCGCTGCTCAACGTGTCAGCCTGCCCACCGCCCCGTACGCGTTCGAGACCTCGATCTCCTCGTGGGCGGCCGTGTTCTGGGGGCGCCAGCTCGGCAGCGGTACGAGTCCGGGTTCCACCAGCTCGTAGCCCTCCATCAGCTCGGTTATCTCGTGCGGAGGGCGCCATCTGACAGGTGTCGGCGTGCGGGCCATGACCTCCTCGGCATCGGCGACCTGCCGCTCGGTGGCCGATATCGCGGATATGTGTGAGAGAACCAGATGGCTTCCCGCCACACACGCCTCGCGGTAGGCGGCGATCATCTCCCGTGCGGCCCGCTGCTCCGGCACGAACGGCAGCACCGCGACCGCCAGCACTCCCACGGGGCGACCGAAGTCCAGCAGTCCCGCCACGCCGGGAGCGGTGAGCACCGCCTGAGGATCCCGGACATCGGCCAGCGTGATCGTCACGTCGGAGTGCTCGGCGAGCAGCCGCTGTGCGTGTGCCACCGCCACCGGTTCGTGATCGACGTAGGCCACCCGGGCCGTCGGATCGAGCGACTGGGCCACTTCGTGCACGTTGCCGACGGTCGGAATGCCCGAGCCCAGGTCCAGGAACTGGTCGATCCCCCGCGCGGACAGGTACCCGACCGCGCGGCCGAGGAAGGCCCGGTTGGCCCGCGCGTACTCGCGAGCGTGCGGCATCGCGGCCGATCCGGCCTCGGCCGCTTCGCGGTCCGCCGCGAAGTTGGTGGATCCGCCCAGGTAGTAGTCGTACATCCGGGCCGCGTTCGGTCGGTCCGTCCGCGCTTCCCCCGGTGGGGGAGCGAACGAGCTGAACGGAGCCGATTCCCGGGGATCCTCGTGCTGGTCCATCCGCCCTTCCTCCGGGGTGCTGCCACGTTCGGGTCGCCGTGATCACGAGCAACGTTACGCCTTCCGACCGTTGAACACCCCGTGCCACAGCAGTGGAACCGAAGGCCGGTCACTCCGCTGTCAACGCCGTGTCGGCGGCCCGATCGGTAGTAGGTCATGACAGGATGCTCTGCAACGCCGAGCATTACCAGTACGCCCTCCGGGACGAGTCGACTCACTTCGTTCTCGGGATCGACCGCATCAACCGGACGAAACCGGAGAATCCGTTCCCCTGGATGTCGGAGGCCGTCGATCTGAAGAAGGAGAAGAACTTCTTCGAGACGCGGGTGACCGAGTACCAGTCCGGTGCGGCGCTGGAGTGGGACTGACCGGACCTCGCCGCGCGGCCGGAACCGCCAGGCCGGGGCGCCCGGCGGTTCCGGCCGTTACCTCGCTGACGTTCTCCCGTGCTGTTGACCGATCGGCGCGGGTCTTGCCGCAGCCGGAAACTTCGGACCGACCGGAAAACCCCGATCAGCAGTTGTCGAGCATGTTCGACAGCGCGTTCTGCTCGGCCGAGTCGACGCTCAGCTCCCAGACGTGCTTCACGTTGATCCAGCTGCGCGCGTACACGCAGTGGTAGCCGGTGTTGGAGGGCTGCCACGCCGCCGGGTCGTCGTCGCTCTTGGTCATGTTGGAGGTGCCCGACACCGCGATCAGCTGCTGGGTGTCCAGGTCGTTGGCGAAGTCCTCCCGCTTCGCGTCGCTCCAGCTCGCGGTGCCGGAGCGCCAGGACTCGGCGAGCGGGACCACGTGGTCGATGTGCACCTCGCTGGGGTCGCTCACCCACCGCTGGTCGTAGACGCTGTACCAGCTCCCCGAGTCCGGGTAGCAGTCCGAGCCGACGGAGACGCCGCTGCCGTCCCGTCGCAACACGGCCTCCCGGGTGTCACAGTTGCCCGACTGGCTCGACCAGTGCGGGAACCTGTCCCGGTCGTAGCCGCTCATGGACCCCTCGGCGCTCACCGTGAGCTCGGCGAGCTGCTGCCGGGCGGTGGATTCGCCGGGCGGGTCGGGTGGATATGCGGCGGCGGTTCCCGCCGAGGCGAGCAGGAGTGTCCCCGCGGATAACGCGGTGGTCAACGCGATCGAAAGACGTCGCACGGCCGTTCTCCTCACGTGCTGGGGTGAGCCGACCACAGCAGCGTGACAAGCGAGGGTCAACACCGGTCAATACCGCGGTGAAGAACCGATGATTTCGAGAGGCCGTCCGTGGTGAATTCCGCATCGGAGGGACCACCGGATTCGTCCTTCCGGAGGAGCCGGAGCGCGGGACGCCCCGAGTTCGACGCTCCGGCGCCGAAAAACCGTCCTGCCGACGCGCCGCCTCAGGGGAGCGTGATCTCCAGCTCCTCGTCCGCGAGCACTACCTCGCCGGAGAAGCACTCGGCCGCCTCCCTACGGGACCTCTCCCGGTCGTTGCCCGGCCAGAAGTGGCTCAGCAGCAGCTTTCGCGCCGCGGCTTCCCCGGCGATCCGCCCCGTCTCCGCGGACGTCAGATCGTGCCGCACGGCGGTGTCCGTCGGCGGGACACCTTCCTGCTGGTGACGGTCGGTCGCTTCCGCGATGAGGAGGTCCGCCTCCCGTGCGAGCGCGGGAATCCCCGGCGAGGGGCCGGTGTCCCCGGTGTAGGCGAGCACGAACTCGTCACAGCTCAGGCGCACCCCCGCGTTGGGGACGAAGTGGGGCAGGCTCCTGGATTCGAGGCGGAAAGGCCCCACCGAATACTTCTCGGCGGGGAGCGGATGTGGTTCGAATACCCGGCTCAGCGGTTCGGTGTAACCTTCCTCGAACTCGCACAGCCGTTCCCACACACCGGAAGCCGCGTACAGCGGTATCGCCGCACCGTCGCGCTCGCCGAACCAGCGGGCGCGGAACAGACCGTGCACATCGACCATGTGGTCCGGGTGCCGGTGGGTGACGATCAAAGCGTCCACACCGGACGCTGTCGTGTTTCCCAGCAGCCGCAACAACCCGGGCAGTGTTCCGTAGCCCAGGTCCAGCACCACGCGGAAACCCGCGTGTTCCAGCAGGAAGCCACTGCAGGCCCGGCCCGATTCCGGCCAGGCACCGCAACTGCCCAGCACTGTCAGTCGAGCGGTCATTTCCCCAACCCATCGTGCCGGATACCCGGGATCAGGTGCTTCACCTCGGTGATCCTTCCGGGGCAGCTGATGGCCGATCAGGACAACCGCTCCCCGGAAGGTCCGTTGCGGGGTCTTCCGAGGAGCGGTGTGTCGCTGAATGGAGAGGTGTCAGGCCGCCCGCGCGCGCCGCACCCGCAGCACGGTGGATCCGACCACCGCCACCAGCAGGATCGAGTAGATCCCCACGGCGAAGGGGCTGGCGAACAGCACTCCCACGTCTCCCTGACTCATCGCCATCGCCCGCCGTATCGAGGTCTCCGCGAGCGGCCCCAGGATCACGCCGATCAACACCGGCGCCACCGGGAAGCCGTAGCGGCGCAGCAGGAAACCGAGCGCTCCCACCACGTAGAGCAGCAGCACGTCGAACAACGAGGACCTCGCGGTGTAGACCCCGAGGGTGGCGAACACGACGATCCCGGCGTAGAGGTAGTTGCGCGGGATCCGCAGCAGCTTCGCCCACACCGGAGCGAACGGCAGGTTCAGCAACAGCAGCATGACGCTGCCGATGAACAGGCTCGCCAGCAGTGCCCAGACCAGGTCGGCCTCCTGAGTGAACAGCAGTGGTCCGGGACGCATTCCGTACTGCTGGAACGCGCCGAGCATGATCGCCGCGGTGGCCGAGGTGGGCAGCCCCAGCCCCAGCAGCGGCACCAGCGAGGTGGCCGTGGTCGCGTTGTTGGCCGCCTCCGGACCGGCCACGCCCTCGATGGCGCCCCGGCCGAACTCGTCGTCGCCACGACGGCGGGACAGCGTCTTCTCGGTCCCGTAGGACAGGAACGTCGGTATCTCCGCACCACCCGCCGGGATCACGCCGAAGGGGAGACCCAGTGCGGTGCCGCGCAACCACGGCCGCCAGGAGCGACCCAGATCCCGTTTGCTCAGCCACGGTCTGCCCGAGGCGACCGTCTCGGTGGCGGGTTTCCGCCGTGCACGGGAGGCCACGTACAGCACCTCACCGATCGCCAGCAGCCCCACTGTCACCACGATGATGCTGATCCCGTCCAGCAGCCGCGGGCTCCCCAGCGTGAACCGGACCGCACCGCTCTGCTCGTCGATACCCACCATCGCCAGGGCGAGCCCGAGCCCCAGTCCGCTCAGGCCGCGCAGCACGTCGCCCGCCACGACGGCCGAGGTCGCGAGAAAGGCCAGCACGGTCAGCGCGAAGTACTCGGGAGGACCGAACCCGACCGCGAGGTCGACCATCAGCGGCGAGAAGAACACCACGAGCGTCACGGCCACGATGCTGGCCAGGAACGAACCGAGCACGGCCGTGGCCAGTGCCTGCGGTGCCCTGCGGTTCCTGGCCATCGGAAAGCCCTCGAACGCCGTGGCCATCGAGGAGCTCTGCCCCGGGGTGTTCAACAGGATCGCGGTGGTCGCCCCACCGAACTGGCCTCCGAAGTAGACCCCGGCGAACATGATGAAGGCGCCGGTGGGGTCCAGTTGGAACGTGACCGGCACCAGCAGGGCGATCGCCATGGCGGTGCCGAGTCCCGGCAGCACGCCCACGACCGTTCCCAGCACCACACCGGCCAGGCACAGCAGCAGGTTGACGGGAGTGAGAGCCGAGCCGAACCCGTCGAGCAGCAGCGACAGCGTTTCCATCACAGCACCTCCAGCAGCAGCCCGGAGGGCAGGGACAGCTCCAGCCCGGCCGAGAACGCCAGTTGCACGGCGGACGAAACGATCACCGATATCCCCAGGTCACGCAGTTTGTGCTTGCTTCCCAACGCGCAGGAGACACCCCAGAACAGCAGGGCTCCCGCCACGATCCACCCCGCGGTTCGCAGCAGCGCCAGATGCGCCACCAGGGTTCCCGCGGTCAGCAGCAACGGTTTCCAGTCGCTGCGCGCTCCGGCCGCGTCGGCTTCCGCGGCGGTCCGCTCCTCCGTCGCGGTCGTGTCCGTAACGGTGGCGCGATGTCCGGGCAGCGCCACCCGCACGGCCAGCGAAACCCCCAGCACCACCAGCAGCGTGCCGACCACCGCCGGGAAGAACCGGGGGCCGAGGAAGCTGACCGAGGAGGGCACGTCCATCATCGCGGTCCGCAGCAGCAGGAAACCACCGATCGCGCCGACCAGTACGCCCACGAACAGTTCACTGCGCCCGGTCCAGAACGAGCCGGAAGCGCTCGCGCCGCCCCGCTGCCGCGAAGCGGTTCGTTGCACGAATGTGGTCATGACAGGCCCAGCTCCTCGCTGATTCGTTTGATGCGCGCCGTCTCGGACTCCAGGAAGGACCGGAACTCCGCACCGGTCTGGAAGGTGTCCTTCCAGCCGTTGCGTTCCACCGCGTCCTGCCACTGCTCGCTCCCGTGCACGGTTGTGACGATCTTTTCCAGCTCCGCGCGTTGGGCATCCGACAGCCCCGGCGGGGCGACGACTCCGCGCCAGTTGGCCAACGAGGCGTCCACGTCCTGTTCGACGAAGGTCGGAATGTCGACCCCTTCCAAGGGGCGTTTGGCGGACACCCCGAGCGCACGCAGCTTGCCCGCTTCGATCTGTCCGGCGAACTCCGCGTAGCTGGAGACTCCGACGTCGAGTCCGCCGTCGAGCAGCCCCGTGACGACCTCACCGCCGCCCGCGTAGGCGATGTAGTTGAGTTCGGAGGTCCTCATCCCGGCGGCGCGCAGCAGCATCCCCGCGAACAGGTGGTCCGTACCGCCCGCCGAACCGCCGCCGATCGCGACCGAGCGCGGGTCGGTTCGCCAGGCCGACATGAGGTCCTCCACTGTGCGGAACGGCGAGTCCTTCGGCACCACCACGACCTCGTAGTCGTCGGCCAGTCGCGCGATCGGGGTGACGTCGTCCAGCGTCGTGGCGGAGTCGGTGGTCTGGACCGCGCCGGTCATCACCGCCCCGCTCATCATCAGCTTGTTGCCCTTGCCGGACTGGTTCGCCAACCGGGAGAGCCCGATGGTGCCGCCGGCCCCGGGCACGTTGAGAACCTCGGTGGCGCGCGAGAGGCCGTGGGCGTCCACCGAGCTCTGGATCTCCCTGGCCACGGTGTCCCAGCCTCCGCCCGGATCGGCGGGGGCCATCAGCTGCAGCTTGTCCCGGGGGTCTTTCCCACCGGAGGCCTTCGTGTGGGCGTCGGTCAGGCCCGCCCCCACGACGACCACGCCCAGGACCGCGGCGGTCACGCGCAGGATCAGTCGTCCTGTCATGGTTTCTTCCCTGCGAAATCCGGATCGTTCACGTCGACTTCGCGTCCCGCTGTCCCGGTTCTCGCGGCCGGGCGCACCGGCGCGGAATCCGTGTACGGCGATACCGCCGGATGAACAGCACGTTACGAGTCGTGGATCACAGGGTGTGGGTCACACCCGTTCGATGGAAATGTGGTGTTCATAAACGCAGTAATGGTCGTTGTGGTCACGGGACCGCCCGATTTCCCGGCCACCTCCCCGCTGTGGTTTTCCGGCGCACTGCGCTGCCGTTACCGTCGTACGGTCGTCGACAGCCGGAGGGGTGGACGTCATCGCCGAGGCCAACACCACGCGCAACCGCGGGCCCGCGCGCCGCTGGCCGCTGGCGGGCCAGTTCTTCGCGCTGCAGCTGGTGCTGGTCGTGCTCGCGCTCGTGGCCAGCGGCTTGTTCTGGTGGCGCAACACCCGCGCAGAGCTCGACGAGCAGTACGCGCAGCGCGTGCTGGCCATCGCCGAGTCGGTCGCCACGCTGCACACGGTGCGCGACGCCTTCGACGATCCGCACCCCGAGAGCACCATCGCGCCGCTCGCCGAACGAATCCGCCGGGCCACCGGCGCCTCCTTCATCGTCGTCGCCAACAGGCGCCAGATCCGCTACTCGCACCCCGAACCCGAGCGCATCGGCCACCAACTTTCCACCGACGCCGCCCCGGCGCTGGCGGGCAACGTCTGGACCGGGATCCAGACCGGCACCACCGGACGTTCCATGCGGGCCAAGGTGCCGGTGCTCGACGAGTCGGGAACGGTGATCGGCGTCGTCTCCGTCGGAGTGCCCGTCTCGACGGTCAGCGAGGAGGTCTCGCAGAGCCTTCCCGAACTGCTGGGAACCGTGCTGACGCTGGTGGTGCTGGGTGGGCTCGGCACCTATCTCGTGTTCCGCAGGATGCGCCGGATGACCTTCGGCATGGCCGCGGACGAGATCGGCAGCCTGGTCGAACACCGCATGGCCATGCTGCACGCCCTCAAGGAGGGGGTTGTCGCCTTCGATCCCTCCGGAAGGATCACCCTGGTCAACGACGAGGCACACCGGTTGCTCGGGCTGCCACCGGACGCGGAGGGCCGCTACCTCGACGAGCTCGAACTGCCGGAGCGGTTGCACGAGGTACTGGCCGGGCAGGCCGACGGCACCGATCAGATCGTGCTGCGGCGGGGCAGGGTACTGGCGCTGAACCGGATGCCGGTTCGGCTGGACAGCACCGAGGGCGGCTCGGTGGTCACCCTGCGCGACCGCACCCAGCTCGACCAGCTCGCGCAGGAGCTCGACGGGGCGCGGACCACCACAGACGCGCTCCGGGCCCAGGCGCACGAGTTCTCCAACCGCATCCACACCATTTCCGGCCTGCTCGAACTCGGCGAGTACGAACAGGCACGCAGTTTCGTCGACGAGCTCAGCGCCTCCCACGGGCGATTCACCGAGGACCTCACCACCCGGGTGCGCGACGCCGCCGTCGCGGCCCTGCTGCTGGCGAAATCGGCCGCCGCCGCCGAGCGGGGAGCGGAGTTCGTGCTCGGCACCGACACCGACCTGGATGCCCTGCCCTCCACCACGGCCAGGGACGATCTGATACTGGTGGTGGGCAACCTCATCGACAACGCGTTGGAGTCACTGGCGGGATCCGGGCGGGTCCGGGTGTCGCTGCTGTCGGAGGAAGCCGACGGCGTCGCCGTCACCCGCATCGAGGTCGGCGACTCCGGCGCGGGCATCGCCCCCGAAGTGGCCGACGAGGTGTTCCGCGCGGGTTTCACCACCAAGGTGGCCCAACAGGGCGGCACCGGTGGGCTGGGGCTGGCCCTGGTCCGACAGACCTGCCGAAACCGGGGAGGTTGGGTGCGCGCGGACAACGACGACGGCGCGGTCTTCACCGCGTCGCTGCCGGTGGTGGGTGACGTCGCCGAAACGGGGGAGCCGGGCGGAGCCTCCGAAAATCACCGGCAACCGACCCGGACCGGCCGTCAGTCCTCCCGCTGGAGCCCCCGATGATCCGAGTTCTCGTGGTCGACGACGACGTCCGGGTCGCGGACAACCACCGCAAACTGGTCGAGAGCATGGCCGGATTCGAGGCGGTGGGCGTGGCCCACACCGCCCACGAGGCACTGACCATGAGCGAACGGCTGCTTCCGGACCTGGTGCTGCTGGACCTGTACCTGCCGGACGAATCCGGGGTGCGGGTGTTGCAGCGGCTGCGGGGCAACGCCCACCCGCTCGACGTCCTGGTGATCACCGCGGTGCGGGACGTGGAGACGGTCAAGGCCGCCATGCAGGGCGGGGCGGTGCACTACCTGCTCAAACCCTTCCCGTTCCGGGAGCTGCGGGAACGGCTGAACGGCTACGCCGAGGCCCAGCACGAACTCGACGCGGTCGACGAGGCCGAGCAGGCCGATGTTGACCGGGTATACGGCAAGCTGCGGGCCTCCGAACCCCGGAAAACCGTTCCCGAGGAGTTGCCCAAGGGGCTCTCCGCGGTCACCGCGCGCCTGGTGCTCGACACGCTGCGCTCGGCCGCGACCGACCTGTCCGCCTCCGAGGTCGCCAACAACGCGGGACTGTCCCGGGTCAGCGCCCGACGCTACCTCGATCACTTCGCCACCACCGGCAGGATCACGCTGCACCTGCGGTACGGCTCGGCGGGCAGACCCGAGCACCGGTATCAGTGGGCGAGCGGGCGCGGCGCCCCGTGAGTTGCCGGTCTCCCGCGATCCGCGGTGTTTCTGAAGCCTACGGAGTTTCTGGAGTCTCCGATCTTCCGGAGCTTCCGGCGTCTTTCGGACACGCTCCCACAGTGGCCGTGCGGCTCTGTCAGGATCGTCGGCATGACATCGTCCGCGGCGACGGTCCGCCACCTCACCGGAGCAGCCGAACTGCTCACCGTGGCCGGTGCCGACACCTACACCCGCATGACCGTGGCCGAGGAAGCGGTCGGTTACGCGACCGATGAGGCCGTCGCCTGGTTCACCCGCGTTCCGTGGCAGCCCGGTTCGCTCTCACTGCGCGGCCGGCCGCGCGCGGCCCTCGAGCTGCTCGTCGAACTCCGGAAGGCGGGACTGCTCGACTCGGTCGACTCCGTTCGGCTGCCGCTGCTGTCGGGCGAGGACGGCGACGAGCGGCTGTCCGTCTCCCGGCTGGAGGACTGGTACTTCCTCACGGCCGAAGTCGCGCCCGAGCGGCGGCACGGCGAGTCGGCGGTCGAGGTGCTGCCGAACGGCGAGAGCGAGCGGATCGAGTGGTTGCTGCGGGAGGGACATCCGGCCACCGGGGCGAACTCCCGCGCCTCGGGCGTTCGCCGGTGGTTCGGCATCCGCGACGGTGACCGGCTCGTCGCCTGCGGCGCCGATCGGAGTATCAACGGCGTCGGCTTCCTCGCCAAGATCACCGTCGATCCGGCCTACGGTGGTCGCGGCTTGGGAAGCGATCTGACCGCCGCGATGACCCGCGCACTGCTCGACGAGTTCGGCGAGGTGGCGCTGGGGGTGACCGTGGACAACGCTCGGGCGATCGACGTCTACGAGCGGCTGGGCTACCGCCGGGTCGCCGACGTCAGCTCGGTGCGGCTCCTCGACTGAGGGATTCGGGCAAGCCCGCGAAGGCTTTGGTTTTATCGGGGCGGGCTGGTTCCCGGTCGGGTATCAGCTTCCCGACGGGATTCATCGGAAGAGTCCGCCTCAGAACAACCTGCCCGCCACTTCGGCAGGCGGTTCCTCCAGCCGCAGCAGAAAGCGCTTGCGGTCCAGCCCACCGCCGAAGCCGGTCAGGCTGCCGTCGGCGCCGACCACGCGGTGGCAGGGCACGATCACCGCTATGGGATTGCGTCCTGTCGCCGTCCCCACGGCCCGGGACAGGCCCGGATTGCCGAGCTCGCGGGCCAGTTCGCCGTAGCTGCGCGTCTCGCCGTAGCCGATCCCGGCGATCAGCCGCCAGACCCGCTGTTCGAACTCGTCGCCGTGGAAAGCCAGCGGAAGGTCGAACCGGGTGCGTTCCCCCGCGAAGTACTCACACAGCTGCTGTTCCGTGTTCCGGAAGTCCCCGTCGGCGCGGGGGCCGAGCGTCGTCGCCGGGTTCTTGTGCTCGCGGCCCTCGAAGCGCAGCCCGACTAGGTGTTCGTTCTCGGCCACGACGGTCAGCTCGCCGACAGGTGAGTCGATCACCGTGTGTCTCGTGCTCATGCCGTGGTCCCCGAAACCTTCCCCGACGGTGTGTCCACCACGAGTGTAAGCGCGGCAGGTGGGTCGGTTATTAGTCGTTCCGTTCGACGTGTTTCTGGTCCGTGCTCCGCGAGCCGAGAGCTCGCGTGCGGCTTCCTCCCTAGCTCTCGGTGGATGCGGGTTTCACTGTTCGCTATATATCGGTTTACGATATATGATGTTCACATGACACGGCGAGCCATGTCCGAGCAGTCGTTCCTGGTGCTGACCGTGCTGGCCGATGGAGCCTTGCACGGCTACGGGATCGTGCGTGCGGTGAGCGAGCTCTCGCGGCAGCGGGTCGTGCTGCGGGTGGGCACCCTCTACGGGGTGCTCGACCGGTTGTGCGCCGACGGGCTCGCGGAACTCGACAGCGAGCGGGTCCACAACGGCCGGTTGCGTCGGTACTACCGCATCACCGACAACGGGCTGACCACACTGGCCGGTGAGACCGCTCGCCGCTCCGAGGTCGTGCGGGCGGCCACTGAGCGGTTGCGGACCCGGGGACTGCTGCCGGAATCGGGTGGTACGGCATGACGCGACTGGAACAGCGCTACCGACGTCTGCTGCGGCTGCTGCCGAGCTGGTACCGCGCCGATCGCGAGGAGGAGATGGTGGACGTCTTCCTGCTCGCCGACGCGGCGAGGAACAGCGGAGGAGCGGACGACGAGCAGGACGATTGGGACTACGGAGACGACGAGGACCTGCGTGGTGAGTACGGCTGGCCGGACTGGCGCGAGTTCCTCGCCGTGGCGGGGCTCGCGGTCCGAACCCGCTTCGGCGGTGTCGGAGCACCGAGCGCGGCTCGTGCGCGGGGCGACACCGTTCGCACCATCGCGCTGCTCGGACTGCTCGTGCGCGCCGTGCTGGCAGTCGTCTCGGTGGGCAGCCTGGTGCACGTCCAGCTTCGGGGCGGCACGGTGTTCGCGGACCCCACCACGCTGCTGTTCCCGTCCGGTGGTTACATCTTCCTGAACCTGCTGCCGAACCTGGTGTGGGTACCCGCGTATCTCTTGCTGGTGCTGGGGAAGCGCCGTGCGGGCATGCTCTGTTCGGGTGTCGCGCTGCTGCCTTCGCTGCTCTCGGTGATTCCCACGGGCGACACCCCGGCCACGTCCCTCACCAGTGTGATCACGGGGTTCGGCATCTGGTTGCCCGTCGTGTGCGTGTTCCTCGGCTTCCACCGCGACGCGCCCGAGCCGTCGCGGAAACCGTGGTTGCTCGCGTTGCCGATCGGGGTTCTCGCCGCCTTGATTCTCGTACTGCTGGGATGGCTCGTTCCGCCCGTGGTGGTGGCGGGACCGCAGGTCTGTGGCCTGCTCGTCGTCGCCGTGTTCACTCTGGTCGTACGATTTCGTTCCCCCGGGCGTGTTCCGAACTCCTGGTCGGCCGCGCTGGCGGTGGTCGGTGCGCTGTTCCTGCTGGAACACGCGACGCTGTTCGTCGTCTTCGGGATTACGGAAGTGGTGCCGGTGCTCTCGGTGCTCGTGCCGTTGGCGGTACTCGGCCTGTGCTGCGGGGTCCTGGCTGTCACCGCCGCCCGCGCACCATCCGGCGGTCGTGCGGATGAGGTCGGTGTGACCGAGTACTGATCGACTCTCGGGGACAAACGTGGAGCGGGTGTGCTCGGGACTGGTCCGAGCCACCGGCCCATATTGGAGCGACCGGCGGCCCATCGGAGAACCGGTTGCTCTTCGACTACAGCCGTTCACCGGGCAACAGACTGAACAGCACGCTGTCGCGGCGGCTGCCCCGAAAGGGGAGGTGCGAGCGCAGCACCCCCTCGCGTGTGAAGCCGCACCGCTCGGCCACCCGCTGGGAGGCGATGTTGTCCGGACCACAGGTCAGTTCCAAGCGTTCCAACTCCAGGTGGTCGAATACCCAACCCGCCAACAGGTTCAGCGTCCGCGTGGCCAGGCCGCGCCCCCGCGCATGGGGTGCGAGCCAGTAACCGGCCGCCGCGCGCCCCTGGTCGAGGGCGACTTCGTAGACCGAGGCGCCTCCCAGGACGAGTTCGTGGTCGGTGGCCTCGACCACGGCGAAGTTGATCGCCTCCCCGCGGAGCCGCATCTTCTCGTGCTCCACCATGTCCTGCTGCACGTGTGCGATCGTGAACGGTTCCACGAGCGGCCAGGAGAAGTGCAGGCACAACTCGTCGGAGAAGCCCTCGAACCACTGCCGCGCGTCGGAGGTGGTCCAGGAGCGCAGTGCCACGACGTCGTCGGAGAGCGGAGGGTCCGGGAACGGTAACGCTGACACGTCCACACGATAGGGAACCTTCCAGGGGCGGTCACACGAGTTTTCGGCCAATAGTGCGGGATCGACTAACCCGACAGCCACGATCACTGGGTGCTGTAACCACGAAAACGCTCCGTCCCTCGGGCCCTCTGCCGGAGGTCGAGGCGTCTTTCGTGTGCTGTCAACGTTGTGCAGCGGGCCGAATTCTGTCGCACTCGCGAACTGTGTTGCTTCGCTTCACACGAGATGTGCTTGTTGACATCGAACTGAGTGCGATCACGCGGGGGCTTGTCGAATGGGGGACGGTAATTGGCATCGGACATGGCGCAGCCGTGATGGGAGGCCTCGCCGGCAACGGCCCCGGTCCGGGCGATTCGAGGCGCTCGGCCACACCACGATCACGATGGCCCAGCGATCAACTCACGTGGGTGTTACCCCTCGGTGCAACATTGGTGCACTGAGCTGAGCGGGATGCGAGCCCGGTGGGAACTCGCACCACGAAAGCCCCACATCTGCCACGCACGGCAGATCAGCACGACCAAGCTACGCCGAGGATTCGGTTCCCCGTTGCAGGTCAACCGGCTGGTTCGCTAGGCGCCCCCGGCAGGATTCGAACCTGCGACCTAGAGATTAGAAGTCTCTTGCTCTATCCGTCTGAGCTACGAGGGCTCGAGCGACACCGAGCACGCGCTCACCGCGCGTGTCGTGTCGCGCCAAGCAGACTAACGGTTCCCCCTGGTTTACGAAGAACCCACACGGGAGCTGTTGCCGAGACGGTATCGAATGGCAAGCCGATCATAATCCCGAGTGGTTGATCCCAGTTGTCTGAATCTTGTTCGTTTTCCTGCCGCGGGTAGCTTGGTAGTGACCTGCGCAGCGACAACGACTCATCACGGACATCGTAGTCGCGCTTCGCGTACGACTCTATCCGCTGCGCTTACGCGAAATCGAGTCGTTATCTCATGACGTCTGCCTGCTTCGATTCTCGTTCGTTCGGGTGGAGTCGCGCGATGTTGCCGGCCACCGCCGCAGGGAACCTTCTCGCGAATTGTCCACATGGCTACCGCTTTTACACATATTGTAATTTTCGTATCGCTCAGCGTGTTCGTTCTCGTGCAGGGTGAGTACAGCGCCGCACGGCGCCATCGAACCGAGACGAGACCACTCGAAGTGGTGGAAGGGCAGGAACTCATGTATGAAACCGCTGTCACTCTTGTCGGTGAAGTTCTCAGTGCCCCGAAGACCCGCGAGACCAGACACGGCAATCGTGTGGCGAGTTTCCGCATGGTCAGCATCGCCCGTCGCTTCGACCGCGCGAATCAGCGCTGGGTCGACGGTGATCGGGTACACGCCACGGTCCACTGCTGGAAGCAGCTCGCCCAAGGAGTGGTTCAGGCCCTGGAGAAGGGCGATTCGGTACTCGTGACCGGAAGGCTGCGCACCAGGGAGTACGAAACCGACGGGCAGCGTCGAACCACCGCGGAGGTCGAAGCCGGTGCGGTGGGGCTCGACGTGCTGCACGACTCCCGCGCCGCGGCGGATGACACCGACGAGGAAACCGCCGGGACCGGCGTGGCTTCCGCTCGTGACTGCTTCCGGACCGCACCACCCTGTCCACGAACCGCCGAGGACACCTCCACGCAGGCGATCGGCGCCTGACGGCACAGCGGGTAACGAAACTACGGTCCGCCGGGCGGCTGCGATCCGGTTTCCGCGTCGCCGCCCGGCGCCCGTGCCACGATCCACGTCCGTTGTCGGTTCGCCGGTGCGCAAGACATGTTTCCGCCCGATGGATGCGGCGCTCCCGACCGTACCGGTGGGGGCGCGGTCGCCACGCGCCGCGGGCTCGTCACGGGAGGTGCACACCGTGCGGATGCAGTGCAGACCACGCGCTCCCGCACATCTACGATCGGGGGTATGGCCGAGTTCATCTACACCATGAAGAATGTGCGCAAAACGCACGGGGACAAGATGATACTGGAGAACGCGACTATCCAGTTCTACCCCGGTGCCAAGATCGGTGTGGTGGGGCCGAACGGGGCCGGGAAGTCGAGCGTGCTGCGCATCATGGCCGGACTCGACCACCCGAACAACGGTGAGGCCTTCCTTTCCCCTGGTTACACGGTGGGCATCCTGCAGCAGGAGCCCCCGCTGAACGAGGAGAAAACCGTACTCGGCAACGTCGAGGAGGGCGTTGGCGAGATCAAGGAGAAGCTGGACCGCTTCAACGCCATCGCCGAGCAGCTCGCCACCGATTACACCGACGAGCTCATGGCCGAGATGGGCAAGCTCCAGGAAGAGCTCGACCACGCCGAGGCATGGGAGCTGGACTCGCAACTGGAGCAGGCGATGGATGCCCTGCGCTGCCCACCTCCCGAAGCCGAGGTTCGTTACCTCTCCGGCGGTGAGCGTCGCAGGGTCGCGCTGTGCAAACTGCTGCTGAGCAGGCCCGACCTGTTGCTGCTGGACGAGCCCACCAACCACTTGGACGCCGAGAGCGTGAATTGGCTGGAGCAGTTCCTGTCCAACTACTCCGGCGCCGTGCTGGCCGTGACCCACGACCGCTACTTCCTGGACAACGTGGCGGGCTGGATCCTCGAACTCGATCGCGGCAACACTTATCCCTACGAGGGCAACTACTCGACCTATCTGCAGAAGAAGTCCGAGCGGTTGGCCGTGCAGGGCAAGCGGGACGCCAAGCTGCAGAAGCGCCTCAAGGACGAGCTGGAGTGGGTGCGTTCCAACACCAAGGCGCGACAGAAGAAGTCGCGTTCGCGACTGGATCGCTACGAGGAGATGGCGGCCGAGGCCGAGAAGACCAAGAAGATGGATTTCGAGGAGATCCAGATTCCGCCGGGTCCGCGCCTGGGCAATCTCGTGGTCGAGGCCAACGAGATGAGCAAGGGTTTCGAGGGCAATCTGCTCATCGACAAGCTCTCGTTCACGTTGCCGCCCAACGGCATCGTGGGAGTCATCGGCCCCAACGGTGTCGGTAAGACGACCTTGTTCAAGACCATCGTCGGACTCGAGGAGCCGGACAGCGGTCAGGTGCGGGTCGGCGACACGGTCAAGCTCAGCTACGTGGACCAGAACCGCTCCGGTATCGACCCCAACAAGAACGTCTGGGAAGTCGTCTCGGACGGGTTGGACCACATCCAGGTCGGCCAGGTCGAGATGCCTTCGCGCGCCTACGTGAGTGCCTTCGGTTTCAAGGGCGCCGACCAGCAGAAACCGGCCGGGGTGCTCTCCGGTGGTGAGCGCAACCGGTTGAATCTCGCGTTGACGCTCAAGCAGGGTGGGAACACGCTGCTGCTGGACGAGCCCACCAACGACCTGGACGTGGAGACGTTGTCCTCATTGGAGAACGCGCTGCAGGAATTCCCCGGCTGTGCCGTGGTGATTTCCCACGACAGGTGGTTCCTCGACCGGGTGGCCACCCACATCCTCGCTTGGGAGGGTGATGAAGAGAATCCGGCCAAGTGGTTCTGGTTCGAAGGTAACTTCGAGGGGTACGAGAACAACAAGATCGACCGGTTGGGCGCCGAGGCCGCACGTCCGCACCGGGTTACCCATCGGAAACTGACCCGCGGCTGAGGATCGGAGAGTCGACTTGGCGAGGGAGCGCGGTTCGCGGATAAGCAGCCCCGGCCACGAACTTCTGGAATCCGCTCGGCAGTTGCGCTGGCGGGTTCCGGAGCTGGCACTGTTGTTCGCCAACCGCGCGACTGCCGCTGCCCGCCAGGCCGGGGACACCGAGCAGCGACTCCGGGCGGAGGCGATCGCGCTTTTCGCCGAGAACCGCTTGGGGCGTTCGGTCACCGCCACCGAACGCGCGCTCGGAGCCTTTCGGGACGCCGAGCGCGCGGGCTCGGCGGAACCGCTCGGCGATCTGCGGGTCGAACTGGCTTGCTGCGCCCGTGGCAGCGGCAGTCCCGATGTCGCGCTGCGTGTGCTGCATCCGTTGCTGGAGCTGGAGCGTGTTCCGGCGCGGCTGCGCGCGCACGCGCTGGTCGAGCTGTGTGGTGCGCTGCCGATGCACCGTCGCGCGGCGGAGCGTGTCGAGGCGCTGGACGAGGCCGACCGGCTCTACGCCGCCGAGTCGACCGAGGACCAGGACACCACGCGGTTGCTCCGTGCCAGGGTGGCGGGTGCGCGGGCGGCTCACTATCGCGGTAACGGTGAGTTCGCGCTCGCGATCGAGTCCGCCACGGCGGGCCTCGACTTCCTGGAACGTCTCGGTGACCCGGCCGCCGACAGTGGAGAGGTCCGTGCCGGGCTGGTGCTCGAACAGGCGCAGTCGCTGCTGGATCTGGGTAAGCATGCCGAGGCGTTGCGGTGTGCGTCCGAGATCGTGCGGCAGCCGCTCCGGGCCGCCGCCGCGGCCCCGGTCGGTTGGCTGCGACTCGCGGTGGCGACCAGGGTGTACGTGCCCTCGGGGCAGCATTCGGCCGCGTTCGAGTCGTTGCGAGAGGCCCTCGACGGTGGGCGCAGGCACGAGCTGTTCGATCTGCAGGCCGCGGTACTGAACACGTTGTCCGCGTTGCACGAGAAGGCCTCCGACCTTCCCGAGGCGTTGCGCTGCGTTCGCGATGCCTACTCGGCCGACCATCACTGGCGCAGAACCGTCGAACGGGCCAGGCTGCGCCTGCTGGAGGAGTTCCCGGTACCGAACTCCGCGATCCCGCGGCAGCAGTCCGAACACGGTGGGCAGGATTACGACCCGCACGGTCACACCGTCGAACATCCGCCACGGGGTCCGTTGAGTCCCACGGCGGGCGACACGGCGCCCGTGACGGAGGACCCGGACACCCGGCAGCAGGCTCGGCGGTTGATGAACACCCTGCTGTCGGGTGGGGCACCGAGTACCCGGGACTCCGCGACCGTGCCGCACCAGCACGAGGGCACCGACATCGGTGATCGCCGTTCTTCCGGCGAGGGGGACGACACTGTCGCGCACCGTTCCGATGTCGCCCTCGGCGAGGTCGTCACGGCGAGTGGAACCGTTCCGGGCAGGCGGCATCGGGCGCCGGACGGAGCCGAGGAGCACGGCGCAACCGATCCGCATCCGCACACCCCTGCCGGGTCTGTTGCGCCTGTCGACACCGGTACCTCGGCCGATCCCGTACCGCCGGGTGTGTTCGACCCATCGGGAGCGGCGAGCGACACCGCCCGGCAGGGCGAGCCGGATGCTCACCGCCCACCCCGTGACCACGGCGGTCGGGAGGACATCGACTTTCCCGCCGAGAACCCGACTGAGACCGGGTTCGACAGGACCGCCACGGAGTCGGGCACCGGTCCTGGGATCGGCTCGGGAAGCGGTTTCCCGTCGTCCTCCCGCGACGAGGACGTGACCGCGATAATGCCGGTCGTGCCGAGTTTTCCGGACTCGGAGCTCCGAGGGGAGGAGGTCGGTGAGCACGCGGTCGGGAACGAGGCTTGGCCCGTGTCCGACCCGCAACCGGGTGGCACGACCGAATCGGTCGAGCCCCACCGTCCCCGTGCCGCTGATTCCTCGTCGGGCCCCGGATCCGAGCCGCTTCAGGAGCACGCCACGACCGGTCCCTCCGAGTCAGCCCCGCCCGAGTCAGCCCCGCCCGAGTCAGGCACCACAGGGGGCAGGCGACGAGCGGAACCGACCGAAACCGAGGAACCACCGACGCGGCGGTCGCACGGCCGTTCGCTGGACGAGATCCGGGCCGCGCTCGAAGCGGAGGGCAGGGGCACGCCCCGCCAGCGTCGGAGTCGTTCCGCGGGCACCGCCGAAGTCACCGGGGAGGCCGGGAACGGCCCGGAGTCCGCGACCACCGCCCGATCCGGAGGACGCCGTCGCCGTGCGGAACCACCGGAACCGGCCGCGTCCGGGGAACCGGCCGAATCGACGGCACCGGCTGGCAGCGGCGGCTCGGAAACTCCCCCCGAGCGGGGCGATAATTCAGAGGAAACCTCGCGGGATACGAGTTCCCACCCCCCGGTCCCGGAGCATCTGCTTGAGCAGAGCAGAGAGTTGATCAGGGACTTCTCCGGGATGGACGTTTCCGACAGCGCCGAGTCCGGTGCGGGGCAGGAGGGACTGGCCGATCTGCTCGCGGAAGCGCTGGTGGCCTACCGCAACGGCAACCGGGCCGACGACACCGCCAGTGCCGGGCAGTCCGCCACGGCGAGGGCACCGCAGACCCCGCCCGAGGCTCCGGAGCCCCCTTCCGGAGCGAATTCCACGGCCGCGCGACGCTCTCGGCGTTCCGGTGATCCCGAGATGCGTGTCGAGGACGAGCCGACGGCCCGCACGGGAACGGATGACACCGCGTTCCGAGGACGTAGACGACACGCGGCGGGAGAGACCGAGCCCGGCGAGTCGTACAGCTGGACTCCTCGGATCCGTTGATCGAGCTCGTCCGTCGTGCTCGCGTGTGGTGATTTCGACGCGAACTGGGTGAGCCCCGAAATCCGGTTCCACTTGATCTGTTCAGCCCGTCACCGATCACGCCGCCGAGCACTCTAGGGTGGTCTTGTTGGCACAACGAGGTGCCGCTAGTTGTGGAGCTGCGTGACGATGACCTCTGAATCCGGACAGTTGAGTACCGAGCACACCGTGCCGAACGGAGAGCGGACACCGCGGACGTCCGACCCGGGTGCGGTAGGTCCCGAGTATCTGACGAGCCTGGTGGAGCGAGCCGTGCGAACGGCCCCGGAACTGGCCCACCTGCTACGTACTTACTACCGCCACGTCCCGGCCGAGGAAGTCGTGAGCGAGGAGCCGGACGATCTCGCCGGTGCGCTGCGCTCGCACTACGAGCTGGCCGCGCACCGTGCGCCCGGCCGTGCCATGGTGCGCATATTCAACCCGACCCGCGCCGTCGAGGGCTGGTACAGCCCCGCCTCGGTGGTCCAGCTGGTCACCGACGACATGCCCTACCTGGTCGATTCGGTGATCGCCGAGTTGTCGCGCGCCGGTGCGCAGGTGCAACGCGTGGTTCATCCCATCGTGGTGGTGCGCAGGGACGTCGCCGGTGAACTGCGTGAGGTGTTGCCCGGAGCGGACCCCTCGAACCCGCCCGAGGACGCCCTGGCCGAGTCGTGGATGTTCCTCGAGATCGACAGACTGGCCGACCCGGATCGGATAACCGAGCTGGAGAACGGCCTGTTGCGGGTGTTGACCGACGTGCGTGAGGTCGTCGAGGACACCGACCGCATGGACGAGACCGCCCGCCGGCTCGCGGACTCGCTGGAACGGGACGGTTCCCAACCCGCCGTGGAGCAGGCCACCGATGCCGCCGCCCTGCTGCGTTGGCTGGCCGAAGGGCATTTCACCTTCCTGGGGTACCGCCACGACGAGGTGGTGCGCGACGAGGACTCCGGCGGGCCGACACTGCGACCGGTGCTCGCCTCCGGTCTCGGTGTGCTGCGATCCGACAACGGCGTCGCCAGGACGCTGTCCACCGGTCCGGACATACTCGTCGAGTCCCCGGACGACGAGTTGCTGGTGCTGACCCAGGCGAACGCGAATTCCCCCGTGCATCGCGCGGGGCATCCGTTCTACGTGGGGGTCAAAACCTTCGGCTCCGATGGCGGGATGTCCGGTGAGCACCGCTTCATCGGTCTGTTCACCACCACCGCCCTGCACGAGAACGTGCTGGAAATACCGGTTATAGCCCGCCGGGCCCGTGAAGTGATCCATCGTGCGGGTTTTCCGTTGGAGTCCTACTCCGGGCAGCGCATGCTCGAGGAGATCCAGAGTTATCCGCGTACCGAGTTGTTCGCCACCGGCTCCGACAGACTGCTGGAGATCATCACCGGGGTGCTCGCCCTCGCGGAACGCCGCAAGCTCAAGCCCTTCCTGCGGCGCGACCCCTACGGTCGGTTCTTCTCGTGCCTGGTTTACCTGCCGCGTGACCGATACACGACCCGCTCCCGACTGGCGATGCAGGAAGTGCTGCTGGCGGAGCTGGGAGGAACGGGGCTGGAGTACAGCACCCGGGTGGGTGAGTCCGCGCTGGCCCGAGTGCATTTCGTGGTGCACACCGAACCGGGAAGCAGGCTCGACCCCGATGTCAATCGGGTGCAGCGTCGGCTCAGCGAAGCCATCCGCACCTGGGACGACGACATGGTCGAACAGGTCGAGTCGGAACGCACGGGGGACCGCACGGACGCGCGTCGGGACGGTCGTCTCGTCTCGTTCGGCTCCGAGGCCATCAGCGAGGTCGGGCTGCGCTACGCGGCGGCCTTCCCCGAGGCGTACAAGGAGGACTTCGAGGCCTCCGACGGTCTGGTCGATCTGCGCAGGCTGGAGACGCTCTCCAGTCCCGGTGACCTCGCGATGTCGTTCTACACGCCACGTGACGCCGGGCCGGGCGACCGTCGTTTCAAGATGTTCCTCACCGAGCGGGTGACGTTGTCCAGGGTGCTTCCGGTGCTGCAGAGCATGGGGGTGGAGGTCGTCGACGAACGGCCCTACGAGATCTCCCCGGATGACGACACCGTCCGCTGGATCTTCGACTTCGGACTGCGTCCCGGGCGGGGGGTGTTCGATCCGTCCGACGGCGAACGGATCGACACACTCCAGGAGCGGTTCGAGGAGGCCTTCCGTGCCGCCTGGCAGAACGACGCCGAGGTCGACAGGTTCAACTCACTGGTGCTGCGGGCCGGGCTCACCTGGCGGCAGACCGCGGTGCTGCGTGCCTACGCCAAGTATCTGCGACAGGTCGGAGTGGCCTACAGCCAGGACTACATCGAGGACGCACTGATCACGCACGAGTCGATCACCGTGCGGCTGATCAGGCTGTTCGAGACGCGCTTCGATCCGGGTATCGCGGAGACGCTGCGGTTCTCCAGGGAACGGGAACTGGTCGACGCCGCCGAACGAGCCGTCGACGAGGTCACCAGCCTGGACGCCGATCGCATCCTGCGTGCCTACCTCGGACTGATCCGGGCCACGCTGCGCACCAACTACTTCGTCGAGGTCGAACGGTCTCGGTCCCGTTCCTTCCTCTCGTTCAAACTGGAACCGCAGGAGATTTCCGGCCTGCCCGAGCCGCGGCCGCAGTACGAGATCTTCGTGTATTCCCCCCGCTTCGAAGGAGTGCACCTCAGGTTCGGCTCGGTGGCGCGTGGTGGACTTCGTTGGTCCGACCGTCGCGAGGACTTCCGCACCGAGATCCTGGGACTGGCCAAGGCGCAGGCGGTCAAGAACGCGGTGATCGTGCCGGTGGGGGCGAAGGGCGGGTTCGTCCTGAAGCGCCAGCCCGCATCGACCGGAGACCCCGCGGCCGACCGGGAAGCGGTCCGTGCTGAGGGGGTCGCGTGCTACCGCATGTTCATCTCCGGCATGCTCGATCTGACCGACAACCTGGTCAACGGGCAGGTGGTCGGCCCGAACCGCGTGGTCCGACACGACGCCGAGGACACCTACCTGGTGGTCGCGGCCGACAAGGGGACCGCGACGTTCTCCGACATCGCCAACGAGGTCGCCGATTCCTACGGCTTCTGGTTGGGCGACGCCTTCGCCTCCGGCGGCTCGGTCGGTTACGACCACAAGGCCATGGGCATCACGGCCAAGGGGGCCTGGGAGAGCGTCAAACGGCATTTCCGTGAACTCGGCACCGACACGCAGCGCGAGGAGTTCAGCGTCGTCGGAGTCGGCGACATGGGGGGTGACGTTTTCGGCAACGGGATGCTGCTTTCCGAGCACATTCGCTTGGTGGCCGCATTCAACCACATGCACGTCTTCATCGACCCGACTCCGGACCCCGCCGCATCGTTCGCCGAGCGCTCCCGACTGTTCGCCATGTCACGCTCCACATGGGACGATTACGATCGCGACGTGATCAGCGAGGGCGGCGGTGTCTGGCCGCGTTCCGCCAAGTCGATCCCGCTCAACCCCCAGATCCGCGCCGTGCTCGGCATCGACGACGACGTCGCCCGGTTGGCGCCTGCCGAACTGATCAAAGCGATCCTGCGGGCGCCCGTGGACCTGCTCTGGAACGGTGGCATCGGTACCTACGTCAAGGCCAGCACCGAGACCCACGGCGAGGTGGGGGACAAGGCCAACGATCCGGTGCGGGTGGACGGTGCCGACCTGCGGGCCCGCGTGGTCGGTGAGGGCGGCAACCTCGGGATGACCCAACTCGGGCGTATCGAGTTCGCCCGCAACGGTGGCAAGGTCAATACCGACGCGCTGGACAACTCGGCGGGTGTCGACTGCTCGGACCACGAGGTCAACATCAAGGTGCTGCTGGACCAGCTGGTCGCCGACGGGCGGCTGGATCGGGACCAGCGCAACCAGTTGTTGCGGGAGATGACCGAGGAGGTCTCCGAGCTGGTGCTGGCGGACAACTATCGCCAGAACGCCGTGCTCGGCACTTCCCGCTCGCACGCGGCGTCGATGCTGTCGGTGCATGCCAGGCAGGTCGCCGAACTGGAGAAGCGCACCGGACTGGACCGTGAACTGGAGGCGTTGCCGACCCCGGCGCAGTTCCGGGAGCTCGAGAAGGCAGACGACGGCCTCACCTCGCCGGAGCTGGCGACTCTGATGGGGCACGTCAAACTCGCACTGAAGCAGGACGTGCTGGCCAGCGACCTGCCCGACACGGAAGCCTTCGCCTCGCGGCTGCCCGAGTACTTCCCGCGTCCGTTGCGCGGGCAGTACGGCCAGGCGGTGCGCCAGCACCCGCTGCACCGCGAGATCACCACGACCCTGCTGGTCAACGAAGTGGTCGACGGTGCGGGCATCTCCTACGCGTACCGCCTGTCGGAGGAGATGAGCGCCCACACCACCGACGCGGTACGTGCCTTCGAAGTGGTGACCGGCGTTTACGATCTCCCCGCGCTGTGGGAGGAGATCGAACAGCTGCACGGCACGGTTCCCATCGATGTCGTCGACTCCATGGTTCTGGAGACCCGTCGCCTGCTGGACCGGGCCTCCAGGTGGCTGCTCTCCAACCGTCCGCAGCCGTTGGCCATCGGCGCCGAGATACATCGCTTCCGTCCCGTGGTGACCCGGTTGGCCGAGTCGGTGTGGGAGATGCTGCACGGGCGGGCCGCGGCCAACGCCGCGACCGAGACCGACCGGCTCGTGAATCGGGGCGTGCCGAAGCGGACCGCACGGCGTGTCAGCACCTTGCTGGACACGTTCGCACTGCTGGACATTACCGAGATAGCGGAGTTGGCGGAGCGGGACGCGGGCATCGTGGCCGAACGCAGTCCCCGCGAGAGCGCGGAGCTCTACTACGCGCTGTGGGAGTACCTCGACATGGAGCGGATGCTGGTGTCGGTCGCCGAGCTGGAGCGTGGCAACCGGTGGCACGCGCTGGCGCGGCTGGCGCTGCGTGACGACCTGTACGCCTCGCTGCGCGCCATCGCGGTGGATGTGCTGCGTAGCAGCGATCCGGAGGAGCATCCCGAGAACAAGATCGCCCAGTGGGAGTCGGCCAACGCCTCCCGTATCGGACGCGCCAGGGCCTCGTTGGAGGAGATCAGGCATTCGGGGCGTCAGGACCTGGCGACGCTGTCCGTGGCGGCCAGGCAGCTGCGCAGCATGGTGCGTTGAGGGCTTTCCCTCGGGTCGGTTCGTTCACCCGCCGACCGGCCCGAGGGGGCTCCCACTCTGCACGGCAGGCGGTGGGCCGTTCGCCGGATCCGGTTCCGTACCGTGGCCGCGTACGGTGTAACCGGGGGACCCGGCAGCGCGGTCGTTGTCCGGCCCCTGTTGTTCGGCTGTGCGTTAAGGAAGGCAAAAGGTGGGAGCCTACGTCACCGAAGTGCCCCTGCGGTGGTCCGATATGGACGCTTTCGGGCACGTGAACCATGCCAGAACCGTGACGCTGCTCGAGGAGGCCCGTGCGGGGCTGCTCTTCAACGAAGCGGAACGGCGGGGCCACGGCGGCATGGCGGAGGGAATGGTGGTGGCCCGGTTATCGGTCGACTACCGCTCTCCGGTGGAGTACCGCATGGGAGCCGTGCAGGTGCGCATGTCGGTGCGCGAGTTGCGCACGGCCTCGTTCGTGGTCGACTACGCTGTCGCCGCGGGTGGTGACGATTCGGTGGCCACTGCCGAGACCATGATGGTTCCCTACGATCTGCGAGCCGGACGTCCGCGTCGCCTCACCGAGGGTGAGCGTTCGTTCCTCGCGGAGTGGGTACTCGATCCGCTCGTGAACGAGGAGCAGCGAATTGCCTGAACTGCGAATGCCCGGTTCGGTCGAACGTGACGACCTGAGCGCGTTCGTGGCCCGTGCCGTGCGGCTGGACGGTCAGGCGGTCGTGCGGTTGCGGAACAGGTCCGACGCCGAACGGATCGACGTCTGGTCGGCCACCCCGTTCGACGCGCTGTGCACTCGTTCGGTGGGTGGTGAGGTCGAACCCGCCGACGTGAGCGTCTCGGGCAACGAGTTGTTGGCCGCGTTGACGGTTTCCAACGGGCCGGTGATGGATCCCGGTCCGGAGCGGGACCTGCTGTGGCGCTCCGAGCTGCCTCCTCCGGAGGGGTGGCGGCACGTGGACGACCTGCCGGCCAGGGTGGTCGGCGAGGTCGCCGAGCAGGGGGTCGGTGTCGCCAGGCAGAACGTTGGGCCGAAGGGCACTCCGCCCGCTTCGCTGATGGACCAGGAAGTGTTCACCGTCAGCGGTTCGGGGTTGCAGGTCAAAGTTCCGTTGCGCTGCTTGTTCGTGCTGACCGGGATGGGTTTTCTGGCCAGTGATCCTCCGGAGGAGGAGATCGTACGAGTCAGCGCCACCGAGACGTGGCTTCGCATCGACTCCCGGTTCGGGGCCGTGGTTCGACGGCGGTACGCCCTGCTGCCCTTGCTGACCTGATCGAAGTCTTCGGCCGGGTTGCCGGTTTGCCGGATTGTGCGCTCGACGGAACCTCCCGGCCGACTCAGGTCAGCCACACCGCCGTGTTCGGCGGGATGCGTTCGCCCTCCAACGATCCGCTGCACAGCACGACCGTGCCAGGCGGTTTCGGCACGCTCGTGCCGGAAGCGTTCAGCGCGCAGGTCAGGCCGGCACGGTCGCAGCGAAACGCCAGACAGCCGTGCGGCGCGCCGTACCAGCGCACCGTGGTGCGGTGCGCGATCTCGTGACGGCGTCGCAGCTCCATCGCGTTGCGGTGCAGCGACAGCGTCGACAACGGGTCCTCCAACTGCGCCTCCACGGTGCTGGCGGCCCAGCTGGGTGGGGTGGGCCACCAGTTGCCGGGCGCGGCGGAGAAACCGAACGGCGGTTGTGTCCCCTCCCAGGGGATCGGGCCGCGGGCGGGGTGGCTGCTCGTGCGGTCCGGCTTCTCGGATTCCGGCAGGCCCAGTTCCGTTCCGTTGTCCACTCCGACCGACCCCGGCAGCGCGAACTGGACCAACGCCATCGCCCGTGCGCGTGCCAGGCCGTGCGCACCACCCCCGAACCGGGTGGTCGGGCGCGGGTTCTCCCATGTGGACAGCGTCCATACCGGTGTTCCCGCGTTGTTGTCCGAGTCCGTCAGCACGGTGTCCACGATCCGGCGTATCTCGGTGGCGTCGAACTGGGTCAGGCTGAATCGCAGGTCCACGCCGAGGTCCAGCTCCACGAGATCGCCGAGTCCGGTGCGCCAGCCGTCGACCAGGCCGCCGAGCATGACCGATTCCCGTTCGTCGAACACCGAGCGGATCATTCGCACGATCCGGTGCGTGGACTCGTCGACCGGGCCGGTGATGCCCGGTAGTGCGGCGACACGGAACCCGTCGACGCCGTGCCCGCTCCAGAACCGCAGCGATTCCGCCAGTTCCCGTTGGTTTTCGCTGTGAACGATCTCCGTGCCGTCCACGGCGAGGTCCAACGTCACCCGCATCCCCGCCGCGTGTGCTTCGGCCAGCAGCGTTTCCAACGAGCTCAGGGTGCCTACCAACGGATCCACGTCCCGCCCTTGCCCGGGGCGCCCCACGGGTGAAGCCAGCACACCGGTCAACCAGATGGCGTCGATACCGATCAGTTCCAAGTACCCGAGTCTGTCCCGAACACCCTCCAGATCACCGACCCCGTCGGCATCGGAGTCGCTGAACGCCCGGACATCGATACGGTAAAAGATTCGGTCTTCCCACCAGCCACGCCCCGCCGTCGAGTCTTCGCGGCTCAATTCGCTCAAGCCCACGGTGGCCCATCCTGTCACTGAGTTTCCCCGTCGCAGCGATGTCGACGGGACCACGATCGAGTGGATCTTGAAATCTCGTCGGATCGAACGAGGCGTCTAGCCGTTGTCCGTCGTCCACGCACCACGGTTTCCCCGCGCCACACTTCCGGCGTGACCGGAACCGGTGCCCCCGAAACCAGCGGTCCCGAGACCGGTCGTCGATAACGCGGGCGAACCCGGTCAGTTCGCGGTCAGCCACACCGCCGAGTTCGGCGGTAGCTGCCCGTCCACCAGCGGAGTGCTGGAAAGGAGGAGCTCTCCCGGGGGGAGTGGCACCCGTTGCTCCGAGGTGTTCAGCGCGCAGATCACTCCGCCCACGCCCCGTCGGAACGCCAGGCAACCGCTCGGGGCTCCGTACCATTCCACGGTGTCCTCGTCGAAGAGCCCCGCGGTGCCGGAGCTCTCGCCGACACCGGCTTCCGCGGGAGCGGTGCGTTTCAGTTCCAGTTCCTGACGGTACAGCGACAGGGTGGAATCCGCGCTTTCCAACTGTGCCTCGACCGTGAGCTCCCGCCAGTCGGCCGGTACCGGTAGACAGGAGGTCGGGTTCGCACTGAAGCCGTACGGTGGTTCGTTGCCCTCCCACGGCATCGGCACCCGCGCACCGACGAGTTCGCCGGGGCGTTTCTCGGCGTCGGAGTCGATGACCTCGGGCAGCCCGAGCTCCTCACCGCTGTCGATGCACACGACTCCGGGCAGCGCCAGCGTCACCAGTGACATCGCCTGCGCACGCGCACGACCGAGTTCACCACCGCCGTACCGGGTGACCTGTCGCGGGGTGCTCCGGCCGGAAACCATCCAGCCGGGGCGCGTTCCGAACTCCCGGCAGGCGGCCAGTTCCTTGCTGATCGCCTCCCGGATCTCACCCGCCTCGAACTCCGCCTCCGCGAGGGAGCGGTTGAAGTCGACGTCCCACACCCCCCGGCTGGACTGTTGTTCCTCCACCAGAGAGCCGATCAGCCTGTCCGACTCCTCCGCCAGCGCCGCCCTGATGGCGCGGGAGGTCTCCGGATCCAGCCCCTCGGCGTCGGGGCCGCCGGCGTACGCACCACGACGGGAGAGGGCGAGGCGGAAACCGTCGACCCCCCGGTCGGTCCAGAACCGCAGCGTGCGGACCAGCTCCTGCTGCGCCCGGGGCTGCCGGAGATCGGAGATGTCCGCACCGATATCGAGGGTCACCCGCAGATCGCAGTCGTGGGCGGCCGTGGTCAGGTGTTCGAACGATTCCAGGATCGCGGCGGCCTGCCGCGGTTCACCGATGTTGGGGCCCACACCGGTCATCGCGACCCCGGTGAGCCACACCGTGTCGATGCCGAGCAGTTCGAGATACCCCAGCCGGTTGCGCAGCCCGTCCAGATCGCCGACACCGTCACCGTCGGAATCCGCGAACAGTCTGACGTCGATCGCGTAGTGCGTCGCGTCCCACCACCAGGGAAGCCGCTCCTGGGCGGGGGCGTCTTGTTCTGTCCAGCGGCGCACAGTGGTCACCCCTTAACTGCGTCCGGCCACCGTAGCCGAGTGTCCGGCGACGAGGCCGATGCGCCCGGACGCCGGCTGCGACGCCGGTCTCCGGTGTCGATGTTGTCGATAACCGTAATACCGCGAACTCTGCCGCGGTGTCGTGCCGGGTATTCCAGCACTCCCACCGCCGCCCGTCGTCGCTGGGGAGATCACCGGAGAACGGCGGTCCGGTGTGGACCTGCCCGAAAGGACCGATCACTTCGAAGCTGAGGCGACCGAGCACGCCTGATCAGGATACGCAGCGAGGTCGTGGGGTGGTGGACGGTCCTGAGCCGACCGGGTGTTCGTCCGGAACAAACGGTGGCGGGTCGACCGCCTCGTGCCGACGCGGAGTCGGAACCACTAGGTCAGAACCACGAGTTGACCATGCTGTGTGCGGCCATCTCGAAGTACTGCCAGAGCCGGTCACGCTGTTGCCGCGTCAGCTCCACCTCGTCCAGGGCGATTCGCATGCAGCGCAGCCAGGCGTCACGCTCGGCGAGTCCGATCTTGAAGGGGGCGTGTCGCATCCGCAGTCGAGGGTGCCCGCGCTGCTCCGAGTAGGTCTGCGGGCCGCCCCAGTACTGCATCAGGAACAGGCGCAGCCGTTGCTCGGCGCCGCTGAGATCCTCCTCCGGGTACAGCGGTCTGAGCAGCTCGTCCTTGGCGACCTCCTCGTAGAAGCGGGCCACGATGGTTCGGAAGGTGGCCTCGCCACCTACCTCGTCGTAGAAGGTTTCCGGAGTGCTCACATGCCCTCCTCGGGAGGCTTCGACGTCACTGCTGTTCGCCTGGCTCCGGCATCAAGCGCCCAGCCGGGTAGGGCGGCTTGATGTCCGCCTCGTCGTAGGCCCGCTTGATCTCGGCGCGGAGCAGGCGCTGCACGGCCCACTGCTGTCCCGGACGCACCTTGGCGGTTAACCGTAGCGTGATCGTATCCGAGGTGATCTGGTTGATACCGAGCATCTCCGGCTTCTCCAGTACGTCCTTGGAGAGCGGTTCCCGCTGTGCAGCCGAGGCCGCGACCGACTGCGCCACCTCCTGCGCGCGCGCCGCGTCACTGCTGTGTGCCACGGGCAGATCCACCACCGCGACCGCGTAGCCCTGACTGGAGTTGCCGACCCGCAGGATCTCGCCGTTGCGCACGTACCAGACGGTACCGTTGATGTCGCGCAGCGTGGTGACTCGCAGTCCCACCGTCTCCACGGTACCGCCGGCCTCACCGAGGTCCACCCAGTCGCCGACCCCGTACTGGTCCTCGATCATCATGAACATGCCGGACAGGAAGTCGCGCACCAGGTTCTGCGCGCCGAATCCCAGCGCGACACCGACGATTCCGGCCGAGGCGATCAACGGTGCCAGATCCACGCCGAACTGTCGCAGTACGTAGAAACCCGCGAACACGAAGACCACGAAGCTGACCACCGACTTCAGCACCGAGCCCAGCGTTCGTGCTCGCTGGCTCCGCTGCTCGGCCAACGTCTCGCCCGATACCGCCTCGCCACGCCGTTCCCGCAGTGGCTGCAGCAGCTTCGGCGCCTCGCCGTTGGTGCGGCTGAGCCTGGTGATGATCCGGTGCAGGATGTAGCGAGTCAAAAACGCCACCACGACGATCAGCAGAATCCGCAGCGGGGTGGCGATCAGCATCTCCGAGTAGTTGGCCAGCCACGAGTTGCTGGTCCAGTCGAAGACGGTCTCGCACCATCGGCTCGAATCGTCCGAGCAGTGGGACTGTGCCAGGGGCAACGTGGTCGTCATGGTTTCGGGGCTCCACGCGGACGTTGGAAACTTCTTCACGGTCGGCGTACGAGTGGGGCCTCCCACACGTGCGCTTCGGCGATCCGACGGGTGGGCCGGTGCGCCCGGTGTCGTCGAGCGGGCCCGGCGTGGTCGAGCGAGCTTCGTGAACGCCCCGCCGTCCACGATGCGAGCGCGGGTGCTCCTGCGAAGCACCCGCCGCTGACCTGCTACTTCCGGATGAGTCCGGTGGCTTCCGCGAGAAACGCGAAATGGTCGGTCGCCATGCCCACACTACGGGAGACCGAACGTGCCGAATGCCCCACCTCCGTCTCGCGCCGGAGCAGTACGGGGCGTTTGTCCGGTGGTGAACTCGTCGCGTGCTGCAGTGCCGCGCACATCTTGCGTGCGTGCATCGGATCGACCCGGCTGTCCGACTCGAACACCGACAGCAGTACCGCCGGGTACTCGGTGGCTTCGCCGATGTTGTGGTACGGCGAGTAGGACAGCAACCATTCGAGCTCCTCGGGATTCTCGGCGCTGCCGTACTCCTCGCTCCACAGTCTGCCGAGCAGGAACTTCTCGTAGCGCACCATGTCCAGCAGCGGCGCCGAGCAGACCACTGCCCGGTACAGCTCGGGGCGTTGCGTCAGCGCCGCTCCCACCAGCAGTCCGCCGTTGGAGCCACCGCTGATGGCCAGCTGGTCCGAGGTGGTCCAGCCCCGCTCGATCAAGTGCTCGGCCGCGGCGTGGAAGTCGTCGAAAACGCGTTGTTTGTTCTCCCGCATGCCCGCTCGGTGCCACTGTTCCCCTTCCTCGGCACCACCGCGCAACGAGGGCAACGCCCACACGCCGCCAGCGGCTACCCACGCCAGCGCGTTGGGGGTGTAGGCGGGTTCCCTGGAGAGTGCGAAACCGCCGTACCCCGTCAGCAGCGTGGGCAGTGGCCCGGGCGGTGGTGTGGCGGGAGCCAGCACGAACATCCGTACCGTGGTGCCGTCCGCCGAGCTGTAACTCAGTTGGGTGCTGGTTATCTCCGGTACGGCCTCCTGGCCGGGGGCGTGTTCCACCGCCTCCGTCTCGTCCGTGGCTACCGAGTACGAGTACACGCACGGTGGAGTGGCGAAATCGGTCCAGCCGAGCCAGATGCGGTCACGTCCGGTCGTGGTCCGGGTGTCCACCGTGTTCACCGTGGTCACCTGGCCGGTGCCGGGCAACGGCACCGCACGACGGAGCTCGCCGGTGCCAGCGTCGTGCAGTGTCAGTTCGGAGACCGCGTGTGCGGTGCGCAACACGGCCAGCCGTGGATCCGACCCCGTGCTGTCGAGCCAACGCGAGGTCTCCAACACCGATTCCGGATCCTCCGGGATCAGCTCCGTCCAGTCGGTCGGGTCCGGACGGTCCGGGTCGGCGACGCAGAGCCTGCCGCGCGGGGCGTCCAGCGTGGTGCGGATGTACATCCACCCGTCCGGTTCCACCCGAGCGCTCGCCCGCACGCCCTGCTCGTCGTCCAACACGCGTCGCAGCTCGGGAACGCGCTCACCGTTTCGCAGGTCCGCTATCCACAGCGAATCACGACGTGCCGTTCCCGGACTACCGTGCACCAGGAGCCAGCTGCCGTCCGGGGACAGGCTCACGGAGTAGAAGTAGGTGTGATGCAGCTGTTCGCCGTGGATCAGCACGTCCTCGTCCGGATCGCTTCCCACCTGGTGCAACCACACCCGGCGGTGGAACTGTCGCTCGTCCTCGGGGACCAGCTCGGGGGCGATCCTGCGGACGTAGTAGAACTCGGCGCCGCCGGGAAGCCAGGCCACCGAGGAGTAGCGGCACCGGTCGATGGGACCTTCCAGCAGTTCGCCCGTGGTCACGTCCAGCACGTGCAGCAGCGACTCCTCGTCCCCGCCGCTCGAGACCTGGTAGGCGAGTCGGTCCCCTTCCGGACTGGGACTCCACCGGTCCAGCGTCGTCAGCCCGGACGGATCGAGCTCGGTCACGTCGAGCAGTTGTCGGACCGTTCCGCTCGGTTCACGCACGAACAGCACCGGGAACTCCTGGTCGCTCTCCCGTCTGGTGAAGAACGAGCGGCCGTTGCGCCACACCGGCGCCGACACCGACCCGGTGCGCAGCAGTGTGCTCAGCCGCTCGGCGATCTCCTCGCGCCGGGGCAGACCGCGCAGCCACGCGTCGGTGAGCCGGTCCTGCTCACGTGACCACGCCTCGCAGGCCGGGTCCGAAGGGTCCTCCAACCAGCGGTAGGGATCGCGCACCTCGAGCCCGTGCGGCGTTTCCACCGTGTCCGTGCGATGCGCGTTCGGATATGACTCCGGCAATGACTGAACCTCGTTCACTCCTCGGACGATACGGGTATCGAAAACGTTCGTCCGTTCACATGACGCGGGCGGTCGGTAGCGTGCCGAATCGATTGGATCCGAATGATCGGAGTGGCCTCGTCGCCACGGATAACCGTACATTTCCGATCGTGTTGCCTTCTCGTCGTCGAATTTTCGATATCCGGTCGGTCGGTGCGGCGCGGATCACACGTGCGTTCCGGGCGGGTTCTGTGTTCGACTGATGCACATACACGGTGGAGGTGGTCGAGTGCCCGACCGAAAACCGATCCCGTGCGGCGCTCCGAAGGCGGCGCCGCCCCGCGCCCCCGCGCGTCCTGCCGGACGTAAGCGGGGTCACCGGCTGTCGGCCTCCGCCGACAGATCGGAGGGCGTGGGCGCTTGGCCGAAGCGGCGGGTCCTACTACTGAACACGACGTTCGAACCGTTGACCGCACTGCCCGTGCGCAGGGCGATCGTGTTGATCGTCTGCGGCAAGGCCGAAGTGGTGCACGGTGATTCCGCTGGATCGATGTTGAATTCGGCGACGCACAGCATCGAGGTTCCCTCGGTCATCAGACTGAGCCGGTTCGTGCACGTTCCCTATCGCGGACGGGTTCCGCTGTCCCGTTCCGCCTTGATGTTGCGGGACAACCATCGCTGTGTTTACTGCGGCGTGCGTGCGGAGACCATCGATCATGTGGTTCCTCGGAGCAGGGGTGGTGCACACAGCTGGGAGAACTGTGTGGCCTGTTGTACGCGGTGTAATCATCGAAAGGCCGATCGGACGCTTCGTGAGCTGGGGTGGCGCCTTCCGGAGACGCCGAAGGCGCCGCGCGGCAGGCACTGGCGGCTGTTGGCCGGCGCGAGCGACCCCGATCCGATGTGGTTGCCCTATCTCGGCGAAGTCGCATCACACTGAACGGTGAGGCGGGCCGTCGTTCTCGATGTACGGCCCGTCCTCATGAGCACCGCGGCTCTGCCCGGGTCGCGGTGTGCCTCCCGCCGGTGCGAGCGGTTGCCACCCGCCCCTGCGCCGCTCGGCGCAGCGCGGCATGGCAGGTCGGCGTTCGCTCGCTCCGCCCGTTCCGGTGCTGCCGCTGATCCGCACGCCCGCGCCGGAGTCCGCCTCGCGGGAGTCGTGGCTGCCGCTGATCCGCACGCCCGCGCGTCCGCTGATCCGCACCCCGCCCAGGGAGCTGATCCGTACTCCCGCGCGTCCGCTGATTCGTACGCCGCTCCTGCTGCTGATTCGTACCCCGGTGCGTCCGCTGATCCGCACGCCTTCCCGGCCACTGATTCGCACCCCAGTCCGGAGCCGATTTCCGGCCCCGGTCCCGGTTCGGATCACCTGTTTCGTGTACGCAGCGTATTCATGCGAGATGAATCCGTCACACGGAAAGATCAAATTGGCGCCGCTGTTCCCGGTTTCGATGGTCATCATTGTTTCCTCACGTGTTCGGAACTGCTCCTGTCATGGATGCGATCAATTACGCAAGATCCATACAGGTGAAATCTAGAATCGGAAACTGTCCGGTACAAGCCGCCAACTCGACCCCTCCGAGCGGCCGTCCGGTTCGGCTCCGAATGGCGGTTCCGAATGGGGCGAAAGCAGCACCGAAGATGTCCGGGGGCAAGGAATGGTGTCGCTCGTGGTGTGTATTTCGTGACCGCGCGATTACTTCACGGCGTCGCGGACCGGCTGTGCCGGGAACAGGGCGAGGTTTTCCCAGTGGGTGAGGCAGGAAGCACAGGTAGTCGACCGCTCGTGGGGGAAATCGGATACCGTGCTGGTGTGACTGTCGTGCAGACCGTACTCGTCTTGGCCGTGATACCGGCGGCTGTCTACGGCCTCGTCATGTTGATGGTGCTGTGGCCGAGACTGTTCCGTGCCCGTTACCGCCCCAACGGGGAGTGGAACTTCCCGTCGGTGCTGTGGGTGGCGAACCCTGCCGGTGTGAGTCCCAGCAGCCCACCTACCGAACACGCGGAGTCCGAGTCGGAGACCGGTACCGCAAGGGGAGGCGCTCGTGGCAACTGGTGAGATGACCCGAACAGCGGCGGACGTGAACCCGGCCGAACTCGAGGCGGGACACGCTCTTACCGCGGGTGGTCGGCTGTCGATCGCGCGCCGTATCGAGCCGGAGCGCCCGAAGCTGCCGTTCTCCCCGGGAGAGCTCGCGCGGTTGGATGAGGCGTTGACGCTGTCCACCCGCACGACCGGGCTCGAATTCGCGATCTACCTCGGTGGGCTGGGGGAGCGAACCCGTGATCGTGCCGAGCAGATCCACGCCGGCCTGGGCGGCCGCGCATCGCGCGGTGTGCTCATCGCCGTCTCGCCCGCCCAGCGTTGTCTGGAAATCGTCACCGGCGAACAGGCCTATCGGCGGGTACCCGACCGCACTTGCAACCTGGCCGTGATGAACATGGTCGCCTCCTTCAAGGAGGGTGACCTGATCGACGGGCTCATCAGCGCGTTGCGGATGCTCTCCGACGCGGCCGGAACCGAGTTCGAAACCGAAGGTGAGCATCACTGACCCGGTTTCCACGGAAGGCCCCGATGTCCACCGGAAGGGCTTCGGGCCGCGGCCCCGGGGGTTCCGGCGGCGGACTCGCCGGAACCCCCGGGGCGTGCCGAAACACCCGATCACGATCCGGTCCCGGTGACGTCGGCGAACGCTCAGAGCAGTCCGAAGTTCTGGAAGTGTCGGAACATCTCGTAGGACGACGACGTGGTGGCCACGGCGCCCAGCTGGCGAGCCTGGTTGGCGTGTTGCAGCTGCCCGCGCTGCGTGCCGAAGACGATCACCGGTATCTCCATGCCCAGGTCGCGCAGCTCGCGCAGTAGCGCCAGGCCCGCGTCCGTGATCCACTGCCCGTCCTCTTTGCGGGCCATGTCCGAAACCACCACGCGGTAGGGCCGTTTGGACACTTCGGCCACCGCCTCCGACGTGGTGGCCGTGATCGTCACCCGTACCCCGTTGTTGCGGAGCTGCTCCACGAGCAGCGCGTGGCTCTGGGCGCGATCGGTGACCCACAGCACGGCGAACGGTTCCGGCCCCACCGGTGCCTGTACCGGGGGCAGCTCAGCCGACTCGGGATCGCCGTCCAGTTCCCACCCGGAGGGTTCCTCGGGCGTGCTCGCCCCGTCCCCGCCCCTGCCCGGGACCGTGCCCGCCGGCACCGCTTCCCGCTCGTCCAGTCGACTGCTCAGGATGCTGAGTTGTCGCTGCAGGTCCTGGATCATCTCGTTCTGTTGATCGTTGAGCTCGTGGAAGGTGAGCCGCTGCCCGCCCACCTCGAACTCCAGCTCGCGTTTCTCGGCGGTACGCAGCACTCTTCCGATCCCCTGTCGGAACAGCAGCAGCACCAGCAGGGTGATCAGCGGCCACAACAGCGTGGCGATGGCGGTTATCAGCTCGGGCATCGGCCGCTCCACGACGTGTTGGACGGTGCGCGATCACAAGCCTACGCGCGGTGATCCTGCGACTGGGTGATCTTCGCCGGATGCCACCCGGAAGGGCGTGCTCGTGGCGGTGCCGTCCGGTGGGGAGCGGGCAGCGGCGTGCCCTCGCATCGGAAATCGGGTGGTCGGGCCGGGGAAGGAGGCTTCGCGGGCCCGGCCACCCGTGCTTGCTTCCGCTCAGGAGCGGTCGAACTCGCGTGCCGCGAGCGCGCGCACCAAACCGGCACGGCCCTCCGAGACCAGGCGACGCAGGGCCGAGGGGTGTTCCCCGGCGAGCCAGGTGTCCGCGGCCTCGACCGTCCCGGGATCCACGGACCAGGAGGGGAACAGCCCCATCACCGTCGGCTGTGCCCGCTCGCTGGAGCGGCGTTGCCACACCTCGTCGATCTCGTCGAAGTAACGCCGCACGTAGGGGAGCAACAGCTCGTGCTGGGCGGGATGCTGGAACCCGGAGATGATCGCTTCGTTGATGGCGTTGGGCAGTTCGTCGTCGTGCACGGCTCGCTGCCACGCCCGTTCCTTGGCCTCGGGGGTGGGCACGAGCGCCCGCGCGCGCTCCGCGCGCCGCCTGCCGGTGGCGGTGGAGTCCGCTGCCAGCTCCGCGTCGATCTCGGGCTCGTCCGCGGCGCCGTGTGCCACCAGGGCGTGCAGCAGTTGCCAGCGCAGGTCGGTGTCCACCACCAACCCTTCCAGCACCCGCGAACCGTCGAGCCAACCGCGCAGCAACGTGAGCTTGTCCTCGTCGAGCTTCGCGGCCGTCAACGCGTTGACGAAGGCGAGCTGGTTGTCCGAACCGGGCCGGGCGGCACGTGCCAGCTCCAGCAGCCGATCCGTGTAGCGCTGCCACCCCTCCGGTTGCCAATCGGGATCGGCATAGGCACCCAGTGCCGTGCGCGCCTGCATCAGGACCCGCTGCACCACGCCGATCTCGGATTCGCCTCCGATACCGCCGTCGCTGTCCTTGCCGAGCACGAGGCTGACGAAGTCGCGCGCCCGCAGCTCCGCGTCCCTGGTCATTTCCCAGGCGGTCGACCAGCCCAACGCGCGCGGCAACGACTGGTCGATGTCGGCGATCCGCTCCACCAGGGTGGCCAGCGACCGTGAGTCCAGCCGCATCGTGCAGTAGCTCAGGTCGTCGTCGTTGACCAGCACGAGCTTGCCGCGCGGTACTCCGACGAGCTCGGGGGCGTCGGTGCGCTCACCGGAGATGTCGAGCTCGACCCGGTGCGTGCGGACCAGCTTGCCCGTGGTGGGGTCGTCGTCGTAGACGCCCACCGCGATGCGGTGCGTGCGGTACTCGCCCTCGCCCGGACTCGCGGGGCCCTGCAGCACAGTGAACTCGGTGAAGCGGTCCCGCTCGTCGGTCTCGAACTCGGGGCGCACCGTGTTGAGCCCCGTGGTTTCCAACCACTGCGCGCTCCACCACGACAGGTCCCGCCCCGATGCCTCCTCGAGCGCGGTGAGCAGGTCGGAGAGCCGCGCGTTGCCCCAGGCGTGCCTGTCGAAGTAGATCTTCAACCCGCTGAGGAAGTTCTCCAGCCCCACGTAGGACACCAGCTGTTTGAGCACCGAGGCGCCCTTGGCGTAGGTGATCCCGTCGAAGTTGACCTCGACGGCCTGCAGGTCCTCGATGTCGGCTGCCACCGGGTGCGTGGAGGGCAGCTGGTCCTGCCGGTAGGCCCAGGACTTCTCCACGTTCGCGAAGGTAGTCCAGGCGTGGGTGTACTCGGTGGCCGAGGACTGCGCGAGCACGCTGGCCCAGGTCGCGAAGGACTCGTTCAGCCAGAGGTCGTCCCACCAGCGCATGGTGACCAGATCGCCGAACCACATGTGCGCCATCTCGTGCAGCACCGTTTCGGCACGGCGTTCGTAGAAGTACCCGGTGACCCTCGACCTGAAGACGTAGTCCTCCAGGAAGGTCACGCAGCCTGCGTTCTCCATGGCACCCGCGTTGAACTCGGGCACGAAGCACTGGTCGTACTTGGCGAACGGGTAGGGCACGCCGAACGCCCGCTGGTAGAAGCCGAATCCCTGCTTGGTCTCGGTGAACAGCCGTTCGGGGTCCAGGTGCTCGGCCAGCGAGGCACGGCAGTAGAGCCCGAGCGGGATCTCGCCCTCCGGGCCGCTGTAGACGTCGCGCCACTCCGCGTAGGGGCCCGCCACCAGCGCCACCAGGTAGGTGGAGATCGGGGGCGTGGCCTCGAAGGTGTGCGTGGCGCGGGTCTCGCTGGAAGCGGTGATCGCGCCCGGGGAGTTCGAAACGACCCGCCACGAGCTCGGCGTCGTCACCGTCAGCTGGAAACTCGCCTTCAGGTCGGGCTGGTCGAAGCAGGCGAACATCCGTTTGGCGTCGGCCGTCTCGAACTGGCTGTAGAGATACACCCCGCCGTCCACGGGATCGACGAAACGGTGCAGCCCCTCACCGGTGTTGGTGTAGTAGCAGTCGGCGCGTACGACCAGCTCGTTCTGCTCCGCCAGCTCGGGGAGCGCGATCCCCGTTCCCTCGTCGTAGTCGGACAGATCCAGGTCCACGCCGTTGAGGGAGGCCTGGTGCACCTGTGCGGCCATCAGATCGATCCACGTGGTGGCGCCCTGCCGGGCGGCGAACCGCACGGTCGTCTTCGATCCGAAGACCTCCACGTTCTCCCCGCCCGCGCCGTCGGACAGGTCGAGCTCGATCGCGTAGGAGTGCACGCGCAGCAGTTCGGCGCGCTGCTCTGCCTGTTGGCGGGTCAGGTTCGGCGGAGCCACGGATCACCTCGTTGATCGTCGTCGGATGGGAGTCGGGCCGCGGGTCACGCGTTGCCCGGAAACAATCATGCCGGAATGAAATCACGCTCCGGCACTCGCTACCCGATGTCGGGCCTCCGGAGGGAGAGCCGACCAGAGGTTCCCCCGAGCGGGAGACCCACCGACCCGACCGAGAACTTCGATCAGGGAGGTACGAGCGGAAATCGTGTCCGGTGTGCGCTCCCGCATCCGCGAATCCACGGCAGCCGGGAACACGATGGCCCCTCGGGTGGTTGACCAACCGGAATCGTGACCACACGTGATCGTGGAAGGCGTGTTGATGAGCACCGACAGCCCGCAGAAGCCGCAAGTCCACTTCTACTTCGACCCGATCTGTCCGTTCGCCTGGGTCTCGTCCCGGTGGATCCTCGAGGTCGAGAAGGTTCGTGACATCGATCTGCGGTTCCGCGTCATGAGCCTTTCCGTGCTCAACGCGGAGCGTGAACTGGGGGACCAGTACGACGAGATGATGCAGCGGGCCTGGAAGCCCGTCCGAGTCGCCATCGCCGCCGCCGAGCACCACGGCAACGAGGTGTTGTCCCCGCTCTACACCGCGATGGGAACGCGGTTCCACGACAACGGTGACAAGGACTTCGACCGGGTGATCGCCGAGTCCCTGGCGGAGGTCGGGCTGCCCGACACGCTCGCCAAGGCGGCGACCACCGACGAGTACGACGAGCAGCTGCGTGCCAGCCACCACGCGGGGATGGATCCGGTGGGCGACGAGGTGGGCACACCGACGATCCACGTGGACGGCGTGGCGTTCTTCGGCCCGATCACGACCCGCATTCCGCGCGGCGAGCAGGCGGGCGAGTTGTTCGACGCCGCGCGCACGTTGGCGGGGTACCCGTACTTCTTCGAGCTCAAGCGCACCCGGACGGAAAATCCCCGGTTCGACTGATCGCGGTCCGACTGCTCGCGGTCTCCGGGACGGGATCGTCCGGACGCTCCCGCCGCTGTGCGTGCTCCCGGTCATCGCCGCCGGTCACGACTTCTGGTGGGCACCCGCTCCGGTGTCGTCGGAGCGGTCAGTGGTGGCTGAACACTCCCGCGTGCAGCCGGGGCGCTGTCGAGCTGGCGTTCCGCGCGAGCGCCAGCTCGACGTCCGCTCGGTAGCCCCATTCGGCCAGTTCACGGCCGGAGACGCACTCCCGTACATTTCGCGCGGGGTCGTCGGAGGCCTCGTAGGCTCGCGCGGCCAGGTTCGCCTCGGCCGAACGAGCGGACGCGGGCACGGGCAGTGCCGAGATTATCGCCCCGGCCCCGAGCAGGTCCTCCGCAGCGAAACGCGGTGAACCGTCGGTGTGGCGTTCACCGGCGGCGATCACGCCGACGGGACCGTTGTGGGCAGCCGAGCCCGCTGCCGCCGCGACCGCGGCGGCGTTGCGCAGGCAGCCGGTGAACACCACCGCGCCCAATCCGGCCGCCTCCGAACACAGCGTGGCCCCGTTGGGTGAGGGCAGTCCGACGAGTGTGCCCGCGGGCGCGCTCACCAGCGAGGTCGGGCTCAACGAGTACCCGCCGCCGCCCCGGTCACCGGCGAGCACCGCTCCGGCCGCCGACGCGGCGTCACCGGCTCGGTCGTCCCGGTAGGGGAGCGGAAGCACGTGGGCGCCCGCGGCCGTGGTCACGTCCACTGTCGTGGCGAAGGAGAGCACGTCCACCACCACCAGCACGGCACACTGCTCCCCGAGGGAGCGAAGGCCCGCCGTCCCCCATTCGAACCTCACCGTGTGATCGGACTGTGCGGTCGGTGATGTCGCTTGTTCGTATGGCATTTCTGTCCCTTGACCGGGTGAGTAATGCGCGTGGAGCGGTTTGGCAGACTACACGTGTGCGCGTCTATCTTGGTTCCGATCACGCCGGTCTCGAATTGAAGTCACACCTGGTCGAACGACTCGACCGTCTCGGTTACGAGGTGGTCGACGTGGGTCCCGCCGTCTACGACGCCGAGGACGACTACCCACCGTTCTGCGTCGAGGCCGCGCGCCGCGTGGTCGCCGACGCCGGCAGCCTCGGTCTGGTCATCGGGGGCTCCGGCAACGGGGAGCAGATCGCGGCCAACAAGGTTCCCGGAGCGCGGGCCGCGCTGGTCTGGAACCAGGACACGGCGAAGCTCTCCCGGCAGCACAACAACGCTCTGCTCGCGGGCATCGGTGCCAGGATGCACAGCCTCGACGAGGTCGAGGGGATCGTCGACACCTTCCTGACCACCGAGTTCGAGGGCGGCAGGCACCAGCGCCGGATCGACATGCTGGCCGACTACGAACGTACCGGCGAGCCCCCAGCCCTTCCCGAGCAGTGATCCCCGCCGCCACCGCCGGTCAGACGGGCAGCCCTGTTCCGCGGCCCCGCGGCGGTCGGCGCCGGCAGGGTGGTCGTGGATGCGGGCAGGGTGGTCGTGGATGGAGGTGTCGTGCCGGAAGGACACATCGTGCATCGGCTCGCCGAGCTGCATCGGCGTCGGTTCGCGGGAAACCCGGTCCGGGTGACCAGTCCGCAGGGGCGTTTCACTGCCGCCGAGGTGCTCGACGGCGTCACCTTCCGTGACGCGGGGGCCCACGGCAAACACCTCTGGCACCACTACGCTCCGGATCGGGTGGTGCATGTTCACCTGGGGCTTTACGGCAAGTTCACCGAGGCACCCGTGCCGCTCGAACAGCCGCGCGGCAAGGTCCGCATGCGCCTGGTCGGTCCTACGCACGGAACCGATCTGCGTGGTCCCACCGCCTGCGAACTGCTCACCGCGGAGGAATTGACGGAGCTGCTCGCCCGGCTGGGGCCGGATCCGTTGCGTTCGGACGCCGATCCCGAGACCGCCTGGCAGCGCGTGACGCGCTCGCGCTCCGGTATCGCGGCGCTGCTGCTGGACCAGTCCGTGCTGGCCGGGGTGGGCAACGCCTACCGGGCCGAGGTGTTGTTCCGGCAGGGGATCCCACCCCGGTCGCCGGGCAACGCGCTGTCCCGGCGGTGCTGGGACGCACTCTGGGACGACCTGGTCGAATTGATGTCCGACGGAGTCCGTACCGGGCGCATCGACACCGTTCGGGAACAGCACTCGCCCGAGATGACCGGTAGACAGCCCAGGAACGATCGTCACGGTGGTGAGGTCTACGTCTACCGGCGCGCCGGCGCTCCCTGCCTGGTGTGCACCACCCCGATCGCCATGACGGAGCTGCTCGGGCGCAAGCTCTACTGGTGCCCCGGCTGCCAGGGTGACTGACGACTGGCAGGACGACCGACCCACCCGATCCGGAACCCCGATGGCGCCGAAGCCGGGGCGCTCGTCGCGAACCACTGGTACGGCCGTACGGCCGAAGAGCCGTACGGCCGGATCCGTCAACCGGACAGTTGGACCTCGCCGAGGACCTCCCACTCGTTGCAGGCGTGATCCCGGTTCAGCCGTACCAGCGAGATGCTGGGCACCCGCACCGTGGCCGGTTCGGCGCTGGTCGCGTCGAGCGTCGCCTTCGCGAAGACCGCTGGTCCGTCTGCCGTGGAAAAGGCGAGGCTCACGTGCTGGTCGATCTCCTCGGGCTCCCCGGCGAGATCCGCTCCCACCACCGTCGCGGTGGCCTCACGCAGCCGTGTCCGCAGGTCCGTCAGCGTGGCCTGCGGCTCGGCGGGCAGCGCCAGCGCCTCCGGAAGCACCAGCCCGCCGTGGAACGACAACGAGAGCGCGGCGAAGGAGGACAGCCGCTCGCGTGCCGCCTCCAGCAGTGCCGCCGCACGTCCCTGCGGGGCTTCGTCGTGAAATCCGTTCTCCTGCAGCAGGATGTGCATCCACTCCAGTGGCACGGGGTCGAAACCGGGCAGATCGCGCAGCGAGTACTGGTACTGATTGGCCAGTCTCCGCAGCTCCGGCTGGTCACCGAGCGGTAGCAGCCAGGCCAGGCTGCTACGGCCGGAGGACCACCCCTGGCGCCAGCGTGCGTGTTTGCGGACCTGATCTGCGTGCGGCATGTGGGTCACTCCCAGACGATGCACCGTCCGCGACGGTGCGGGACTGCTCTGACGGCGTTCGGTTGTCTACGAGGCAAGTCTGCCTCCCGGGCGCGGGGTGGTTCGGAGCCGTGTCAGTTCACCGAGGATCTCTCCCGCCGCGCCTTCCCCTGCTGATCGAGTGTGGCCATCGCGTCCGAGTCGCGTACCAGCAAGGTCAGCAGCAGTCCGAGCACACCGAAGGCAACCGGTACCAGGAAGGCACCGTGGAAACCGCTCAGCTGCGCCCGCGCCAGTTCCCCCGGATCGGGTGAACTCAACCCGCTCCTGGCCGCCTCGGTGAACATCACCAGCGCACTGGCTACCACGGCCGTGGCCAGTGCCGTGGCCACTTGGCGACTCACGTTGAACAACGAGGTCGCCTGCCCCATGGCCGCCGAGCTCATCTGTGCGAACGCGGCTGTCTGCAGCGGAGTCATCAACAGCCCCATCGACGCGCCGAGCAGCAACAGCGAACCGACCACGGCCCACAGCGAGACGGAAAGGCTCAGCCACTGCAGGGTGGCGGTGCTGACCAGCAGCATCGCGAATCCACCCGCCACCAGACGTCGTGGCCCCACTCGACCGTAGATCCTGCTGATCACCTGGGTGACCAGCAGCATGGACAGTGCCTGGGGCATCAGGATCGCGCCGGCCTGTAACGCGGAGGCACCACGCAGGTTCTGCAAGTACAGCGGGATGAGGAACAGCACCCCGAACATCGCACCCGTCTGACACAGCAGCAGTACGTTACCGGCTCCGAAGATCCGGTTGCCGAGCAGCCGCAGATCCAGCATCGGTTCGGCCGCCCGGAGCTCCCGCCACACGAGCCCGCAGATCAGTACCACGGCCAGCAGCAGGCAGGCCCACACCGCGGAGTCGGTCCAACCGTCCTGCGCGGCCCGGTCCAGCCCGAACAGCAGCACGGCCAGCCCGCTGCCCGCGAGCAGGAAGCCGGGCAGGTCGAAACGTCCCGGGCGCTGTCCCCGCTCCTCCACCAGGAACAGGATCGAGCACAACAGCGCCAGCGCGCCCACCGGAACGTTGATGAAGAAGATCCACCGCCAGCTGGCCACCTCGATCAACGTCCCACCGAGCAGCGGCCCCAGCGCCGGTGCGGCGGTGATCGGGATGGCCAGAATCGCGGAGGCCTTGGCGCGCTCGTCGGCCGGGAACGCCCGGAAGAGCATCGCCTGTCCGACCGGGACCAGCATGCCGCCCCCGATTCCCTGCAGGAATCTCGCGGCGATCAGCGTTTTGATCCCGGGGGCAGCGCCGCAGATGACGGAAGCCCCGGTGAACATGATCACGGCGAACTGGAAGGTTCGCTTACTGCCGAATCGGTCGGAGATCCAGCCCGAGGAGGGGATGAACACCGCCAGGCTGATCATGTAGGCCGTCAGTACCCACTGCAGGGTTCCGGCGTCGACGTCGAACCGTTTTCCCAGTGTCGCCAGCGCGACGTTGAGGATGGTCATGTCCAGGATCTGCATGACCAGTGCCAGTACGAAAGTTATCCCGACGAGCCACTTGTACTCGAGCCGTCGCAACGGCGCATCGCCTCCGTAAGTGTCGAGTGGAACGCGCGGCATCCCGGCGCGGAACGCTGGGACGCGTCGACCGGGGTGCGTGGGCGAACGTTCAGGATGCGCGCACCGCGCGCCGCGGGCCAACCCGATTCCTCGGGGGCCGCCGTTGGGTCGGCGTCGTGTCCGGCGCGGTGCTCCTCGGATGACGGAGCCGCACGATGATTCGACGGTCGTGCCGGGACGCGACCGGATCCGAGGATGCCCGAGCCTGCCGTGAAAACCCGCGCCTGCCATGAAAATCGGTGGTCACCCGCTGTGCGGATGACCACCGATTCGACAGACCGAGCGGGTGACGGGAATCGAACCCGCATAACCAGCTTGGAAGGCTGGGGCTCTAACCATTGAGCTACACCCGCAGTGCGCCACCGATACTACAACAGTCGATCCCCGTGGGTGATCCCCGGGGGTCCCGTCGATCTCGACGACCACGTGTGCCGTATTCTAGCCAACAGCGATAGAGTACACGCGAAGGACCCCTTTCGTGGGAATTCTCCTGGTGGAGTCGTTCCGGTGGGGTCCTCGGGGTGTGGCGCAGCTTGGTAGCGCACTCGCTTTGGGTGCGAGGGGCCGTGGGTTCAAATCCCGCCACCCCGACGTTCGGGCCGGATATCCGGGTGGATGTCCGGCCCTGTTCGTCTCGAACTCCGAGGTTCGTCCCGAGCGGCGGGAATCCGTCGTTTCCGAGCCCGGTTCACTCGGGATCCGGCAGCCGGCGGATCCGCTCGGTGGTCCAGGTACCTGCCTGCGCCGGAGACTTGCCGCAGCTGTTCGGGCGCGGTGGTGACAGCGTGATCTCGCGCAGTCGGATGCTCCAGCGGCGCCCGTCACGGTGCCGCAGCACCACTTCCTCGTCGGCTTCCGAAGCCACGGTCAGCGCTTCCCCGGCGTGTTCACCCAGATTCTCGCGCAGCGCCAGTTCGGCCACCTGGGCGCGCTGTGAGAACGCGGAGCGCCCTCTGCAGTGTGTCGTTGTCATCTTTCCGGTCGTGGCGGCTGAGAGCACCGCGTCCACGCCGTGCGGCGTGAGGCGCCCGTAGTTGTAGCCCGAGGGCAGCACCACCCCTGTGGGCGCGAACCGGTGACCGCCGGTGTGTGTGGTTTCCCACAGCTTTCCCTCGTGTCGCGGTCCCATCTCGCGCAGCAGGGAGATTCCGCGCAGCGCGCAGCACTGATCACGGCGTCCGTTGGTGCACACCAGCAGCACCGGCTCGGTGGTCGGGACTCCCCAGCCGCCGTGTTCGCCGCGGGCGAAGGCCCGGAAGTCGAGGTCGAGAAGTTCCGCCGGGTCGGTCAGTTCCGTACGGCGCAGCCAACTCGCCCCGGGGCGGGTGTGGGCGAAGTAAACGGTGCGTGGTGCGTCCACCCCGGTGTCCGGGTACCTGCCCGGTTTGCGGATGAGCTGGACCCGTACCCCGGTGTCGGCGGCACGCTCGGCCAGTCGGGCTCCGATATCGGGATCCAGATGGCTCCGCACCAGCGCGTCCCCGCCCCAGGGGCCCGGCTGTTCCAGGCACAACCAGCTGGCCGCCACCGCCGCGGTGCCGGCCAGGGGCTCCGAGAGGGTCTCGGACCACGCCGCGCACGTCCGCGGCGCCGCACCGGCTTGTTCCCGTGGATCCTGCACGTTTCCACTCAAGCACGAGGGTGTCGTAATTCGCCCGCTCGGGCGGGTCGGTACCCGGAACGGCCCCCCGTGAGCTCAGGCCATAGAATCGGAGGTCAGCCCGGCACGGAAAGTGTTTCCCGTGGTGACAGCCGTGGGAAGCCCAGGGAGGCCGGGAGTCTTTCAAGCACGTTCGCACGAGGAGACCACGTGAAGAGCACCGTCGAGCACCTGAGCCCGACGCGCGTACGGCTCAACGTCGAGGTGCCGTTCGACGAGCTCAAGCCGAACTTCGACCGCGCGTACAAGGAACTGGCCAAGCAGGTCCGGATCCCCGGCTTCCGTCCCGGCAAGGTTCCGGCCAAGGTGCTGGAGAGCCGGATCGGCCGTGGACCCGTGCTCGACGAGGTCGTCAACGAGGCCGTTCCCTCCAAGTACACGGAGGCCGTCACCAGCAGCGAGGTCCAGACACTGGGTCGCCCGGAGATCGAGGTCACCAACATCGCCGACGGCGAGCAGATCGAGTTCTCCGCCGAGGTCGACGTACGGCCGGAACTGACCGTTCCCGCCTACGACGACATCCAGGTCAGCGTGGACGACCAGGAGGTCACCGAGCAGGACGTCCAGGAACAGCTGGACGAGCTGCGTGCCCGTTTCGGGACGTTGACCGGGGTTGATCGTCCCGCCGCCAACGGCGACTACGTCAGCATCGACCTCTCGGCCACCGTCGACGGTGAGCAGGTCGAGGACGCCCAGACCAGTGGCCTGTCCTACGAGATCGGTTCGGATGAGCTCGTCGAGGGCATCGACGAGGCGTTGATCGGCGCGAGTGAGGGCGAGACCAAGCACTTCACCACCACGCTGATGGCGGGGGAGTACGCCAACCGCGAGGCCGAGGTCGAGGTCACGCTGAACTCGGTCAAGGAGCGCCAGCTCCCCGAGGCCGACGACGAGTTCGCCCAGATGGCCAGCGAGTTCGACACCATCGACGAGCTGATCGCCGATCTGCGTGAGCGGCTCGGCCGGGTCAAGCGGATGCAGCAGGGCATGCAGGCCCGGGACAAGGTCCTGGAGTCCCTGCTGGAGAAGGTCGAGGTTCCGCTGCCGGAGAGCGTCGTGCAGTCCGAGGTCGAGATCCGCGAGCACGACGCGGTCCACCCCTACGACCACGACGAGGAGCGCTTCGCCGAGTCGCTGCGGGAGCAGGGCAAGACCCGCGAGGACTTCGACGCCGAGACGCGCGAGGAAGCCGAGGAGGCGGTCAAGACCCAGCTGGTGCTGGACACCATCGCCGACAGCGAAGAGCTCTCGGTCTCGGACAACGAGCTCACCGAGCGCATCATCTACCAGGCGCAGCAGTCCGGCATCAGCCCGGACCAGTACGTCCAGCAGATCCAGCAGTCCGGGCAGCTGGGCCGCATCTACTCCGACATCCGGCGCAGCAAGGCCCTGTTCTCCGTTGTCCGGCAGGCGACGGTCACCGACTCGGCGGGCGAGCAGCTGGACATGGACGAGCTGCTGGGGACCCAGGACGAGGACCAGGAGCAGCCGGAGCAGGTCGAGGGTGCGGTAGCCGACGAGGAGGAGCGCACCACCGCGCAGTGAGCGACAGGTGGTGGAGCGCCGGTCGGATCCGACGACGATCCCGACTCGGTTAACAAGCTCTCAGCGAACGTGGGCGGCACCGGGAAGCTGGTGCCGCCCACGTTCGTTAGGGTCGGTTGTAACGGATCACCCGGACTCCGGCACCCCGGTAACGGGCAATACTTCAGGCGGGCCCGGTTCGACGAAGCGCTTACCGGGTCCATTGTGGAAGAAGGCAGGGAGACGTGACCCAGCAACAGACTGTTCCGGCGTTCGACGCGCAGTCACCGCAGATGCGGACCGGTAGCAACGGGCTTTCACTCAACGACTCGGTCTACGAGCGGCTGCTGCGGGAACGCATCATCGTCCTCGGGTCCCAGGTGGAGGACACCATCGCCAACCAGATCTGCTCGCAGATGCTGCTGTTGGCGGCCGAGGACCCGGAACGCGACATCGCCCTCTACATCAACTCGCCCGGTGGCTCGGTTCCCTCCGGAATGGCCATCTACGACACGATGCAGCTCATCAAGCCGGACGTGGCGACAGTGGCGATGGGCTTCGCCGCTTCGATGGGGCAGTTCCTGCTCTCCGCGGGCGCCAAGGGCAAGCGATTCGCCCTGCCGCACGCGCGGGTGCTGATGCACCAGCCCTCGGCCGGTCTGGGCGGTACGGCCTCGGACATCGCGATCCAGGCCGATGTGTTCTCCAGGCAGAAGCGGGAGATGGCCCAGCTCATCGCCGAGCAGACCGGCCAGACGGTCGAGAAGATCACCGAGGATTCCGACCGTGACCGCTGGTTCACCGCCGACGAGGCGCTCGAGTACGGCTTCGTGGACCACATCGCCAACCGTGCCAACCTGCCGAGCAGCTGATCCTACGAACCACCGAGCCCTGCCGGCATCACAGTCACGAGGAGTCACCCCAGTGAGCTCATTCCAGCTCCCCCAATCCCGGTACATGGTGCCGTCGTTCGTCGAGCGCACGGCCTACGGGGTCAAGGAGTCGAACCCCTACCAGAAGCTGTTCGAGGAACGGATCGTTTTCCTCGGGGTCCAGGTCGACGACGTCTCGGCCAACGACATCATGGCCCAGCTGCTGTACCTGGAGTCCGATGATCCCGACCGCGAGATCCAGCTCTACATCAACTCGCCGGGCGGGTCGTTCACCGCGCTGATGGCGATCTACGACACGATGCAGTACGTGCGGCCCGACATCCGCACGGCCTGCCTCGGCCAGGCCGCCTCGGCCGCGGCCGTGCTGCTCGCCGCCGGTACTCCCGGCAAGCGGATGGCACTGCCGAACGCGCGTGCGCTGATCCACCAGCCCGCCACCGAGGGGATCTACGGGCAGGTCTCCGACCTGGAGATCCAGTCCAACGAGGTGCAGCGCATGCGGAACCAGATGGAGTCCACGCTGTCGGTGCACACCGGGCGCTCGCAGGAGCAGATCCACAAGGACGTCGAGCGGGATCTGATCCTGACCGCCGACCAGGCCAAGGAGTACGGCCTGATCGACGAGGTCATGCCGTACCGCAAGCTCTCGGCGAAGAAGTCCTGAGAGCGAGACCGGCCCGTTTCTCGGGTTGGTGTGTCGGTCCGTGTCGACCGGGGCGTTCTCGGCGCTCGAGTGGGCCGGTGTGGGCCACGGGACGGCGGATGCGGTTCCGGCCCGGCCCGATGTGCTCCGCGGAGGTCGAGTCGCGCCGGTCGGCGGACCGAGTGGTCAACCAGGCGTGGAATCGCCGACACGCCGAGCGTGTCGATGTTTTCGACGTGCTCGGTCCGGCGAGGCAAGGTGTTGATCAGGCGGTGCCCCGCGCCCCCTCCCGGACGGGGAACGATCTCGGACGGACGAACGAATTCGGGACCGTGATCCACCCCGCTGGGTCGAAATGGCGGGTACCGTCGAATGCGGAACCGACGGTGAAAACAGGTTAGGCGCGCACGCGGCTGCGTGCCGGAGGGGACGAGGTCAGCGGCATGGCACGTATCGGTGACGGCGGCGACCTGCTGAAGTGCTCCTTCTGCGGGAAGAGCCAGAAGCAGGTGAAAAAACTCATCGCCGGCCCCGGCGTGTACATCTGTGACGAGTGCATCGACCTCTGCAACGAGATCATCGAGGAGGAACTCGCCGAATCGGGCGAGGTCAAGCTCGACGAGCTCCCCAAACCGGGTGAGATCCACGACTTCCTCGACCAGTACGTCATCGGCCAGTCCAGCGCCAAGCGCAACCTCTCGGTGGCCGTCTACAACCACTACAAGCGCATCCAGGCCGGTGAGCAGCAGGGATCCCGGGAGGGCAAGGACGAGAAAGTCGAACTCGCCAAGTCCAACATCCTCATGCTCGGCCCCACCGGCTGCGGCAAGACCTACCTGGCGCAGACGCTGGCCAAGATGCTCAACGTGCCCTTCGCCATCGCCGACGCCACCGCCCTGACCGAGGCGGGCTACGTGGGTGAGGACGTCGAGAACATCCTGCTCAAGCTGATCCAGGCCGCCGACTACGACGTCAAGCAGGCCGAGAAGGGCATCGTCTACATCGACGAGGTCGACAAGATCGCCCGCAAGAGCGAGAACCCCTCGATCACCAGGGACGTCTCCGGCGAGGGCGTGCAGCAGGCGCTGCTCAAGATCCTGGAGGGGACCACGGCCAGCGTGCCGCCGCAGGGTGGCCGCAAGCACCCGCACCAGGAGTTCATCCAGATCGACACCACGAACGTGCTGTTCATCGTCGCCGGTGCGTTCGGTGGTCTGGAGGACATCGTCGAGGACCGGGTCGGCAAGCACAGCGTGGGCTTCGGCGCGGACCTGCGTTCCAAGGCCGAGATCGAATCGGCGAACCACTTCGGCGAGGTGCTGCCGGAGGACCTGATCAAGTACGGTCTCATTCCGGAGTTCATCGGCAGGCTCCCCACCGTCGCCAGCGTTTCGAACCTGGACAAGGACGCACTGGTCAAGATCCTGACCGAACCGCGCAACGCGCTGATCAAGCAGTACACCCGGCTGTTCGACCTGGACGGTGTGGAGCTGGAGTTCACCCAGGCCGCGTTGGAGTCCATCGCGGACCTGGCGATCGTGCGCGGCACCGGCGCCCGTGGACTGCGGGCGATCCTGGAAGAGGTGCTGCTGCCGGTGATGTACGACATTCCCAGCCGGTCCGACGTGGCCAAGGTCGTCATCACCGAGAAGACGGTCGACGAGAACGTCAATCCCACGATCGTCGCCCGCGAGAGCAACCGCCACGAGCGCCGCGAGAAGTCCGCCTGAGTTCTCGCCCCGGGCGCTGTGTCAATTTCGCGAGAAATCGACGCCCCTTCGGCGCTCCGATCCCGAACCCCCACCACTCCCGCAGGCCGAACCCCTACCACTTACGTAATCGGCACCGCCGCGGATTCTCCGGAGCGAGAGCCGTGCCGGAGGTTCCGCCACCCGCGCAGCTACGGCAACCGAGCTGAAGAAAGTTCCCGGTTAGCCGGATGGTGTTCCCCTCCGCGTGTACCGCGCGCGTAATGTCCCCCGATGGGCAATCATGGTGCCGACCATCGTGATTGCCGATGTCGGGAGGGGAACACGGTGAGTGAGATGCATGTCCTGCTGGTGCACGGGTTCGGCGGTTCGGGGCCGTGGCACTGGCAGCAGTGGCTCAGTGGACGGCTGAACGAACTGGGCGTGACCTGCGAGATGCCGCGGTTGCCCAAACAGGACCAACCGGTGCTGCAGGAATGGTTGGCCGTGCTCCGTTCGCGGCTGGAGGACGTTCCCGCGGAGTCCGAGCTGGTGGTGGCCGCGCATTCCTGTGGGGCGGCGCTGTGGCTGCACCACGCCGCGAGCATCCACGGCACCGCTCGCCGCGCCGACCGGGTGCTGCTGGTCTCACCGCCCGGACCGGACTGGCGTCATCCCGATGTCCACGGCATCGCCCCCTACCCGGTCGACGCGCACGCCTTGCGCAGGGCGGCGGGCACCACGCGGCTGGTGGTCGGTTCCGGCGATCCCTACCTGTCCGTGCAGGACGGGCACTACCTGGCCGAGACCATGCGGGTGGCGCTGGACGTGATCCCGGACGGCGAACACCTCAACACCGACGCGGGCTACGGCCCCTGGCCGGCGGTGCTGCGCTGGGTCTCGCACGGTACGACGCCGGTGGCGGACAGGTTCGAGACGCCACCCCAGACCGGGGGAGCGGCCCCGAGTACGTTCCGCCTGGTGTGACCGGTCCCGCTCTCGGAGCTGTCGGGCTCACTCTTCGGGTGATCCGGTTCCCGACAGCCTGTCCGGTCGGGTGTAGACGTTCATCGAGGACCCGCGCAGGAAGCCGATCAGGGTGATGCCCTGTTCCTCGGCCAGTTCGGCTGCCAGCGAGGAGGGTGCGGAAACGGCCGCGATCGTCGGGATGCCCGCCATCGCGGCCTTCTGCACCAGTTCGAACGAGGCGCGGCCCGACAGCATCAGCACGTGCCCCCGCAGTGGTGTGCGGCCGTCCAGCAGCGCCCAGCCGAGTACCTTGTCCACCGCGTTGTGCCTGCCCACGTCCTCCCGGGCCGCCAACAGTTCGCCCGCCGTGTCGAACAGTCCCGAGCCGTGCAGCCCGCCGGTGGTGTCGAACACGCGTTGCGCCGCCCGCAGTTTCTCCGGCAGCTCGACCAGCGTTTCCGTGCTGACTCGTGAGTCGTCGGATTCCGGCGGGTGCGCGCTGCGGAGCCTTACCGCGTCGAGTGCGGCCTTGCCGCAGACTCCGCAGGACGAGGTGGTGTAGAAGTTGCGCTCCACCGAGTTGTCCGGTCGAGGGACGTGGGGAGCCAGCTGGACGTCGAGCACGTTGTAGGTGTTGCGACCATCGGGACCGGGGCTGTCGCAGTAGCGCGCCGCCGCGACGTCCTGCCGCGCGGTGATGACGCTCTCGGTCAGCAGGAAACCGTGGGTGAGTTCCACGTCGTGACCGGGGGTGCGCATGGTCACGGTCAGTGGTTTGCCGTCCAGCCGGATCTCCAGCGGCTCCTCGGCGGCCAGCGTGTCGGGGCGGGTGGTCTCGCCGTTCGGGCCGATGCGCCGCACCGGCCTGCGTACCGTGATCCGTCCCATGCGGGTGGGCCTCCCAGCCAGCTCTCCGAGTCGTCACCGGCGTCGTGGAGGCACAGCATAACTCCCACGTCGTTCACGCGGCGTGTCCGAGGCAGGCCGGGCGGACGCTGCGGGGGAGTTCACCGGGAGCGTTCGTGCGGAACGCTCCCGGCGCACTGATCACCAGGTGCAGAAACCGAGCTGTCCCCAGGTCTCGGGGCCGGTGATCCCGTCGACCTGCAGGCCGTACCAGCTCTGGAAGTTGATCACCGCTGCCTCGGTCTTGGGACCGTAGGCACCGTCCACGAACAGGTCCGGCCCCTTGACCTCGTAGGAGTAGTCGTTCAAAGCGCGCTGCAACGCGACGATCATCTCGGCGTTGTCGCCACGTGAAAAGGTGGGCGGGCACTGCGCGACGGCTGTCGTCCGAGCAGCGCTCTGCCGGGACTCCTCGGAGCTTTGCGCGGCGGCGGTAGCGGTGGCGGGCGCGAGGACCAGCAGCGGCAGCATGATCGCGAGCGACAGGATTCGTCTCATCGGTTCTCCCAGTGAAGTCGAGATTCCGCTCGGTACTGACGATCAGTCGAGCGGACTCGAACTCTAGCGAGCGGGGTGTCGGAGCGGCTCCGCCGTTCGGCCTATTCGACGCGTTCGGGTCGGGGCGAGTCCTGACCGAAAGTCCCCGATACCGGGGTGTCGTTCTTCCGCTCCCGCCGGATCGCTCGCAACCTGTCGGAACGATCGGGCGTCCCACGGAATGTCAGAGCGACGCGGTGAGATCACTTGGAAGGGTGAGGGAGATGCGACGTCGTGGTGCACGGATGCTGCTGACGGGCGCGGCGGTAGCACTGGTGCTGCCGCTGGCCGGATGCGCCTCGGACTCGGCGTCCTCCTCAGGAGTCACGGATGCCGAGACCAGCGGCTCCACCGAGGCAGGCAGCGTGAGCTCGGACGGTGACAGCGCGGAGAGTACCGCCACCGATGTCGTCGACAGCTTTTCCGACGGCCGTTCCACGGCCGCGGACTCCGGCGGTTCGAGTGACGGGTCGAATTCCGGAGCCGGTGGGGATTTCGCAGAGCTGACCGGTTTGGACGCCAAGGAAGGCGAGGATGCTTCCGCGCGGGTCGTCTTTCGCTTCGACGGTGTCGGTGGCAGCAGCGAGTTGCCGAGTCATCGGGTGAAGTACCTCGACGGCTATCCGAAGGCTCCCGGCTCGGGCAAACCGGTGGAGATGTCCGGGCAGAACTTCCTAGGCGTGACCTTCACGCACGCCACTGCTGCCGGTGCGCTGCGCGAGGCGGTCGAGCCCGAGCTGCCCACTGTGGCCGAGGTGCGCTACCTGGGCGGTTTCGAGAAGGTGCAGGAAGCCGCGATCGGGATCGCCAGCTGCCACGGCACGCCGACCAAACCCGAGTACGACGTCCGCGAGGCCGACACCGCCATCGTCGTGGAGGTCGACGCAGCCGACTGTTCGTGAAGAGGGGCGGTTCGCGGATCGCGGCGTGACCGCGAGGCGTCCGCTACGCAGTCTTACTGGACGCCGTTGCCGACCGGATCCGTTACTGGGATCGGTTCCTGGGGTGAGCGCAAGACTTCGGAAGGGCTTGGCCAGGGGTCTTTGGGAGGGCACTCATCGGGCTTGTTGCCGGGTAGGCCCGGCGGCTACCCGATGACATCGATCTGTCTGTTGAGGTGTGGGACCGACGACCGGTAGTCGGTCCGGGAACGACTCGTCTTGCTCGGCTCGCGTTTCAGACGAGTGTTCCCTGCCGCCAGGTCACGCATGTTGGCCTCGTGCCGTTTTCCGCGAATTCGCGGACTGCTCGTGCGACGGTGTCCACCGGGAGAGCGGCGTCGGTTTTGAACCGGCTGCCGCTGTGGGGCGAGTACAGCAGCCCCGGGCTGTGCTCGGAGCCGGAGGCTTCCCAGGACTCGATCGTCGTTCCGTCGGTCCGGATGTAGTTGACCGCGCCGACGCCGTCGTGCGGCTGGACGCTGACGTGTAGCCACCCGATCGGAAGCTGCTGCTCGTCCTCATCCTCCTCGCCGTCCACATCGCCGGGATACAGGTCCGCGATGACGTGGGGGTCCCCCACGGTTCCGACCGGATAGTCCTCGGGAGCCGAGAGCAGTTTTTCGATTACGCGTTCGAGTTCGTCGGACGTATCGGCAACGAGTCGGGTGGGAACACGTTCGATGAATGCGCTGATCATGTCGCCTCGATGTCCCTAGATTACCGTCGGTTCCGCTCGTTCTGCTTCGCGTGCCGAATGCGGGGCTGGTTACCGGTGAACCAACCCGGCGATCTCCGCTGTTTCAGCGCCGCCGGGTGGTCCGGTTTCTTCGTAGGGGTCGGACTCTCGGTGCGTAAGGTGCTCCCGCCGATTTTCACTCGGTCAGGTTGGTTTCCTCGGGCCAGACCAGCACGACGTCACGGATGATGCCGAACATGCGTCGCGCCCCTTCGGCCGAGCCGCAGTGAGCGAGCACGTGGCCGTCGGCCCGGAACACGTTGGCGCTCCCACCCACTTTCACACCCCAGGCGTACAGCTCCAGCTCGCCGGACTCGGGGTCGGTTCTCTCCAGCAGGGCGAACACCTTCGGGCAGCATTCGAGGTCTATGGATTCCGCCAGTGATGTGGTCTCGCCCGTTCCTGCCGTGACCTCCTGCGAGGAGTGGCTCGTGCTCTCATCGGATCCGGATAGCATCGCAATCTCCCGCTCTGTATCTGTACTAACACTGCGTGCAACAGTTAGCGTGCATGTGGACGTCCATTTTTAAAAGTGAACGTCCACATGAACACTCGAACGGACGAAGGCGGTTGAAACGTGAGGCTGCGATGACACATGAGGCTCAGGCAACGGGCTCGATGGTTCGACGATGGCAACTCGCCGAGACACTGCGCAGAGCTCGTGAAGAGGCAGGCTTCACCCACGATCAGGTGATCGCCGAACTGCGGAAGATGCCGGGTAAGTGGTCACGACCGAAGTTGTCCCGTATCGAAAACAGTGCGCAAGGGATCAAAGCTCGTGAGGTGGAACAGCTGCTGGATCTCTACGGGGTGGCTGACAGTTCGGTTCGTGACTGGTTGCTTGAGCTCGCTACTACGGCGCGTACACGAGGATGGTCTGTTGACATTCGTAAGAACCTTCCGGAGGACTTTCAGACCTTCTTCAACATGGAAGGTGAACTCGTCGCCCTACGACAGTTCGAAACCCTGCTGGTCCCCGGCTTGCTACAGACTCCCGAGTACGCACGAGCCATCATCAGCAGCGTCAATCCTGGCCTTATCGAAGATGAAGTAGAGCGCCGGGTGACTGCCCGCGTAGCACGTCAGCGTGTGTTGGAGCGTGCCCATCCGCCGCAGTTGCACACGATCATCGACGAAGCTCTGCTCGACAGGCCCGTAGGACCGCTCGCCGTTATGCGTGCTCAACTTGTCCATCTCAACGAGGTAGCCGAGCGGACGAACGTCACCTTGCAGGTACTACCGAAGAGTTCCGGGGCGAGTCCCGCTTTGGAAGGGCCTTTCTCGGTGCTCACGCCACCAGCACCGATGCCGGATATCGGTTACTCGGAAGGCCCTGGACGTGCTGTCTACATAGAGGATCGTGATGACGTGAGATCTTACACCTTGCGCTTCGGTACCCTTACCGAACAGGCACTTTCCGCGGACGATTCACGTAAGAGGATTGAGCAGGCGATACTTCGCTGTAGTCCGCACTCGAAGGAGACACACCAGTGAGCGACATCGAGAACTCCTTGTTGACAGCATGGCGAAAGAGCAGCCGTTCCGGGGGTGGAGGCACTGGCGGCGGCAACTGCGTCGAGGTCGCCTTCGGCAAAGATTTCACCGCTGTGCGGGACTCCAAATCACCCGATGCGGGCGTGCTCGCGGTTCCGGCTGTGCAGTGGCGATCCTTCTTGGACAAGGTGCACAGTGGTCACTACGGAAGCGGTAGCTGAGGAGTGGTGGTGCTTAGAACGCGGAACTCGGCTGGTCTTGTTTGGCGTAAGAGCAGCCGCTCCGGAGGTGCTGGCAGCGGCAGTGGCAACTGTGTCGAGGTCGCCTTCGGTGAGGGTTTCGCCGCTGTGCGGGACTCGAAATCACCCGACGCGGGTGTGCTCGCGGTGCCCGCCGCCCAGTGGCGGTCCTTCCTGGTGAGTGTCCGTGGCGAGGCGTAAGGGTAATCGCACCCTTCTTCCGGGGTCCTGTCCGGAACCGAGGAAGCGAGCCGAGACCGAGGTGCCGACTGTCGAGAAGCTGTTTCCACCGTTCCGTTTGACGGGCATCAGTGTTCGGTCTCGGGAGGCGGAACGGCACCGTGGTCCTCCTCCAGCGGATCGGAAAGAGCGCGGTGCAGCTCGGGATCGGCGTGCACGGCCGCCGTGGCGCGCCACTCGCGGATGGTCTGAGCGAGCACGTTCCAGCGTTCGAGTTCGGCAGCCGTCTCGAACGCCCTGGTGAACTCGGTGGCGAACCGGTGGCGATCCTCTTCCGGCAGTACATCGGTCCACGGAAAGGTCTCGGCGAGCATCTCGGCGATCCCGGCGGAGTCCAGGTGGTGCAGCATGCTGCGCATCGCCCGCGCCGCGGTGGCCGCGCCCTCGGTTGCCACCGCCACGTCCTCCTCCTGCAACAGCAGTAACGGTGCCCGGCCTCTTCTACGGACTCGAACTGCCCCCTGCTCGGCACGTTCCGCCACGGAACGCGGATCGCGTTGCAGTTCGCTCCACTGAACTTCGGTAGTCACATTCGAATTATGAATTAATTCTGAACTCGCGGCAAGTTGTGGCCACGATCGAGCGGCGAGAGTCCGGAGCGGCGGGGAGCCGCGCTTGCGGCCGGGCGTCAATTTCTCGCGAAAATCGCCGTGCGGGTCACGGCCAGGAGCGCGCGCTCAGTAGTTCACGGCCGGGAAGCCGATCACGGCCAGGGCCCCAGCTCGGGCAGCGGTCCGTCGCCGCTCGGGAGCCGCTGCAGGGTCCGGCCCGCCAGCCAGCACGCCAGTGAGGCGCCGGAGCCCTCGATCTTCCGCGTCGGCGAGTCGCCGATCTCCCAGGTGCGCTCCAGATCGCTGGGAGCGAGCACGACCCCGCTGCCCTCCAGCCGCGGCAGCAGGAAGTCGATGGTGTGCTCGCAGAACTCCGGCGACCACTCCAGCTCGGTGTGGCCCAGGTCCAGATCCACCGTGTGGATCTCCAGCTCGCGCCACCGGCACGACACCAGGCCCGCCACCGTGCCGTCGCGGAGCCGCACCGGCCGCTGCCAGTCCTGCTCGGACACCGAGTCCCAGACGATCTCCAGCTGTGCGTGGGCGGTTGCGGTCTGCTGCACCAGCCCGATCGCGTCCTGCGCGGCGTCGCGCTCGATCGCCTCGTCGCGGTCACCGTCCGGATACGGGTCGACCAGCTCGCCGCGCCCGGCGGCGCTGGTCATGTTCGCCAGTGCGATCGCGTTGTGGGCGAGGTGCGCCACCACGTGGGCGCGCGACCACCCGGGCAACCCGGAGGGTTCGCGGAGATCACTGGTCTCCAACTCGCTGACCAGGTCAAGCAGTCTGTGGTGACCCTCCCGGACGGGGTCGAGACCGGCTTCGTCCATGGTTCGCAGGCCGCCTTCCCACGCTCGGTTCCGCCGTTGAAGCCTAGCACCGTACAAGGATGCCCGACGGGGTTCGTAGAATCCCGGTGTGACACAGACCAGCCCAGCACAGCCCCGTGAACTTCCGTCGACCTGGAACCCGGCCGACGTAGAGGCCGAGCTGTATCAGCGCTGGGTAGACGCCGGATACTTCACCGCTGACGCGAACAGCGACCGCCCGCCGTTCTCGATCGTCATCCCCCCGCCGAACGTCACCGGCAGCCTGCACATCGGTCACGCGTTCGAGCACACCCTGATGGATCTGCTCACGCGACGTCGCAGGATGCAGGGCTACGAGGCTCTCTGGCTGCCCGGCATGGACCACGCCAGCATCGCGGTGCAGGCGCTGGTCGAGCGACAGCTGCAGCAGGAGGGCATCGACCATCGCGAGCTCGGCCGGGAGGGCTTCCTGGAACGGGTCTGGCAGTGGAAGGAACAGCACGGCGGTTCGATCCTGTCCCAGATGCGTCACCTCGGTGACGGGGTGGACTGGACCCGCGAGCGGTTCACCATGGACTCCGGACTCTCCCGCGCCGTCGACACGATGTTCAAGCGGCTCTACGACGACGGGCTGATCTACCGCGCCGAACAGCTGGTCAACTGGTCGCCGGAGATGCGTACCGCCATCTCCGACATCGAGGTCGAACACCGCGAGGTCGAGGGCGAGCTCGTCACCATGCGCTACGGCGACGGGGACTCGGCGCTCGAGGTGGCCACCACCCGGGTGGAGACCATGCTCGGTGACACGGCGGTCGCGGTGCATCCCGACGACGAGCGCTACCGCCACCTGATCGGTACCGAGATCGAGCTCCCGCTGACCGGACGCGGGATCCCGATCGTGGCCGACGAGCACGTCGACCCGGAGTTCGGCAGCGGCGCCGTCAAGGTGACCCCGGCGCACGACCCGAACGACTTCGAGATCGGCCGCAGGCACGATCTGCCCATGCCGACGATCATGGACGAACGCGGGCGCATCGCCGGAACCGGCACCCGGTTCGACGGCATGGACCGGTTCGAGGCCCGCGTCGCCGTGCGGGAGGCCCTGCGCGAGCAGGACCGCATCGTCGCGGAGAAGCGCCCCTACACCCACAGCGTGGGCCACAGCTCGCGCTCCAAGGAACCGATCGAGCCGCGGCTTTCCATGCAGTGGTTCGTCAAGGTCGGCCCGCTGGCGAAGGCCGCCGGTGACGCGGTGCGCGACGGTCGGGTCGAGGTGCACCCGCCGGAACTGGCCAAGCGCTACTTCGACTGGATCGACAACCTGCACGACTGGGCCATCTCCAGGCAGATGTGGTGGGGCCACCGCATCCCCATCTGGTACGGGCCGGGGGGCGAGGTCGTCTGCGTCGGCCCGGACGAGCAGCCGCCCACCGGCGAGGGGTGGCACCAGGACGAGGACGTGCTCGACACCTGGTTCTCCTCCGGGCTGTGGCCGTTCTCCACCCTGGGGTGGCCGGACGACACCGCCGACCTGCGCAAGTTCTACCCCACCAGCGTGCTGGTCACCGGCTACGACATCCTGTTCTTCTGGGTGGCGCGGATGATGATGCTGGGGCTCTACGGCATGTCCGACCGCGAGCCGGAGCAGGCCGTGCCGTTCCGCCGGATCGCGCTGCACGGCATCGTGCGGGACAAGCACGGCAAGAAGATGTCGAAGTCCTCCGGCAACACCGTGGACCCGTTGCAGTGGATCGAGACCTACGGCACCGACGCCGTGCGGTTCACGCTCGCGAGGGGAGCCAACCCCGGTGCCGACGCGCCGATGAGCGACGAGTGGGTCGCCGGGGCGCGCAGCTTCGTGACCAAGCTGTTCAACGCCACCAAGTTCGCCCTCGGCAAGGACGCCCACGTCCCCGAGCGGCTGCCGGAGCGCGCCGAGCTCACCGACGCCGACCGCTGGATCCTGGACCGGGCGGACGCGTTGATCACCGAGGTGGACGAGCTGCTGGAGGACTTCCAGTTCGCCAAGTCGGTCGAGGCGCTCTACCACTTCACCTGGGACGAGTTCTGCGACTGGTACGTGGAGCTGTCCAAGGTCCAGCTGGACGAGGGCGGACGGCGCGCCGAGGCCACCCGAGAGGTGCTCGGCCACGTGCTCGACGTCCTGCTGCGGCTGCTGCACCCCACGGTCCCGTTCGTGACCGAGGCGCTGTGGACGGCGCTGACCGGTCGGGAGTCGGTCGTCATCGCCGACTGGCCCACCCCGACACGGCAGCCTGCCGACACCGCGGCGGCCGAGCGGATCGACGCGGTTCGCTCGCTGGTCACCGAGATCCGCAGGTTCCGGGCGGATCAGGGCGTCAAACCCAACCAGAAGGTCGCGGCCGAACTGGACGGTTTGCCCGGGGTGGGCATCGCCGAGCACGAGGCGGCGATCCGTGCGCTGGTCAAGCTCACCGAACCGGGGGAGGAGTTCAACACGTCCTCGGAACTGCAGGTCGGCCTGGCCGGCGGCGACGTGGCCGTGCGGCTGGACCTGTCGGGGACGGTGGACGTCGCGGCGGAGCGCAAGCGCCTGAACAAGGACCTCGAGGCCGCCGAGAAGGAACTCGCCGGTACCGAGCAGAAGCTGAACAACCCCTCGTTCACCGAGAAGGCACCCGACGAGGTCGTGGACAAGATCCGCACGCGGCGCGCCAACGCGCTCGCCGAGATCGAACGAATCAACACCCGGCTGGAATCGCTTCCGGGGGCGTGACCGTGTCCGGTGCGGCCGTCGAGCGAGACGGCCGCACCTGGGAGGAGAGTGAATTGGTGGCCGACTCCGAGCCCGGCAACCTGCAGGAACTGCGGGTCGTCGAGTCCGAGCTCAACGAGCGCTGGCCCGAAACCAAGATCGAGCCCACGCTGGACCGGATCAGGGCGCTGACCGATCTGCTCGCCGAGCCGCAGCGTGGCTACCCGGTCGTGCACGTAGGGGGGACCAACGGCAAGTCCTCCACCGCCCGTATGGTCGACGCGCTGCTCAGCCGCATCGGCCTGCGGGTCGGTCGCTACAGCAGCCCGCACCTGCAGCTGGTCACCGAGCGCATCAGCATCGACGGCGCCCCGATCAGCCCGGCCGGTTACGTCGAGGCCTACCGCGACATCGCGCCGTACGTATCCATCGTGGACTCCAACAGCGAGGTCCCGATGAGCAAGTTCGAGGTGCTGACCGGCATGGCCTTCGCCGCGTTCGCCGAGGCCCCGGTGGAGACGGCCGTGCTGGAGGTCGGCATGGGAGGCGGCTGGGACGCCACCAACGTCGCCGACGCCCAGGTCGCGGTGCTGTGCCCGATCTCGCTGGACCACGCCGAGTACCTCGGCAACGACGTGGCGGGCATCGCCGAGGAGAAGGCGGGAATCATCAAGGAGGGGTCGGTGGTGGTGCTGGCCTCGCAGACCCCCGAGGCGCAGGAGCCGATCCTGCGACGGGTGGCCGAGGTCGACGCCACCGTGGCCCGCGCGGGACACGAGTTCGGCGTGCTGGAGCGCTCCGTGGCCGTCGGCGGCCAGATGCTGCGGTTGCAGGGACTGGGAGGCGTCTACGAGGACGTTTTCCTGCCCGTGCACGGTGAGCACCAGGCACACAACGCGGCGCTGGCGCTGGCTTCCGTGGAGGCGTTCTTCGGCGCCGGTTCGGAGCGGCAGCTCGACATCGAGCAGGTCAGGGACGCCTTCGCCGAGGTGATCACCCCCGGCAGGCTGGAGCGGGTGCGCTCGGCCCCCAGCGTGCTGGTCGACGCCGCGCACAACCCCCACGGCGCGCGTGCGCTGGCCGACGCCGTCAGCTCCGAGTTCTCGTTCCGGCGGCTGATCGGCGTGGTCGGTGTCATGGCCGACAAGGACGCCAGGGGTATCCTGGCGGAACTGGAACCGGTGGTCGAGGAGCTCGTCGTCACCCGCAACTCCGCGCCGCGGTCCATGGATCCGGACGACCTGGCGGCGCTGGCCGAGGAGCTCTTCGGCAGGGATCGGGTCCACACCGAGCCGAGGCTGGACGACGCGGTCGCCTCGGCGATCGGCCTCGCCGAGCACACCACCGATCCGAGCGAGTCCATCTCGGGGGCGGGAATCGTGATCACCGGTTCGGTGGTCACCGCGGGCGAGGCCCGCGCCCTGTTCGGCAAGGAGCCCACGTGAGCGACCAGCGTGATTCCCACGGCGAGGACTCCGGGCGGCGTCGGTCGGGACTTCCCGAGGCGCCGCCCGAGGTGCGCGATCCCTGGAAGGGACTGCGCGGCATCATGGCGGGCACGCTGGTGCTGGAGTTCATCGTGTTCGGCCTGGCGCTGCCGGTGGTCTGGCAGCTCGGTTCGGGAGTGAGCAGCGCCGGGTTCGTCGTGGTCGCGGTGCTGACCGTGCTGCTGCTGCTGGCGAGCGGGGTGCAGGGCCGTCGGTGGGGGCTCGGCGTGGCGCTGGCGCTGCAGCTGTGCCTGATCGGTTGCTACTTCGTGCACCCGGCGGTGGGGATCATGGGAGTGGTCTTCGCGCTCATCTGGGGCTACATCCTGTACGTGCGGCACGACGTGGCCAAGCGGATGCGGGAGGGGCGGTTGGCCGACCAGCTCGGCCACCCGCCCGGCTACCCACCGCCGGAGTGAGGCCGCTCGCCGTCGTGCCGCCCAGAGATTCGTCCGACGGCCTTCCTCGGATCTCGCTCGTTCTAGCGATGCGCACCACTGCGCATGGCGGCCATGCTCGGTGACTACTCGATGTTGGGGCACCCGCAGCGAGAGCCGTGCGAGAGGTTCCGCCACTTCATGCACCTTGACAGGCCGAAACCAGAAACTCCGATTACGCCACGTCGATCACGGCCCGCCCGCGAATCTCCCCCCGGTCCAGCGCGGCGAACGCCTCGGCCGCCTGATCCAGCGGGTAGTGCTCGCTGATCGCGTCCTGCGGCCGCAGCAGTCCACGGGCCACCAGATCCAGCAGCACCGGCATGTCCCTGCGGGGTTTGGCGCCGTAGGAGCCCTTGACCTGCAGTTTGCGTCGGGCGATGGTGCCCAGGTTCAGCTCTCCCGTGTCACCGGGCGGCGCGATGCCCACCACGACGACCTGGCCGCCCTCGACCACCGAGTCCCGCGCCACCTCGAAGGTCCGGGACGAGCCCAGTGCCTCGAAGGCGACGTCCACACCGCGTCCACCGGTGAGTTCGCGGACCGCCGTCGCCGGGTCCGTCTCGGTCGAGTTGACCGTGCTGGTGGCGCCGAGCTCCCGAGCCGCCTCCAGCTTCTCCGCCGCGACGTCCACCGCGATGATCTCGGCGGCCCCGAAGACCCGCGCCAGCTGGATCAGCGCCGATCCCACGCCTCCGGCAGCGACCACGGCCACCGTGTCGCCCACCCGCACGTCAGCGGCGTGTCGCAGCGCCCCGTAGGCGGTCATGGTCGAACAGCCGACAGCCGCCACGTCCGTCAGCTCCACACCGTCCGGCACCCGGTACACCGAGGTGGCGGGGGTGACCGCGCGTTGGGCCAGCCCACCCATCGAGTACATCCACACCGGTTCGCCGCCACCGCGCGAGAGCCTGGTCCGCCCGTCGTAGAGCTGCCCCTTGGCGCGGTTGTAGGCGAAGAACTCCAGGCAGATCTCCTCGTTGCCCGCCGCGCACTGCGCGCACCTGCCGCACGGCATGATGAAGCTGGTGACCACGCGGTCACCGACCTCCAGACCGCTGACCGAACTTCCCAGCTCGCTGATCACCCCGGCGACCTCGTGGCCGAGCACCGCGGGGGTGGGAAACGGCAACTCGCCCTTCAGCACATGCAGGTCCGAGTGGCACGCACCGCAGGAAGTCACGTCGATGGCAACCTCACCCTCGGCGGGACGCTCTGCTTCGATCTCCTCGATCCGCAGCGGTTCGTTCGCTGCGGTGTGTACGGCGGCGCGCATGCGGGGCTCCTCATCACTCGGCGACAGACCAGCCGGTCGGTATGCTTGACCAGAAGCTATCGTGCGAACGAATCGCGGACCAGACTTGACAGTGGGGGAGCTACCCACCCCATCGGTAGCGCACCGGTTGCGAATACCCTTGACAACGTAAGCATCGACCGTTGTCGACCGGGCCCGCGACGGCCCCAGCAAACCAAGGAGAACACCCGTTGAGCGAGCGCACTCTCGTCCTCGTCAAACCCGATGGCGTCGAGCGAGGCCTGGTCGGTGAGGTGATCAGCCGAATCGAGCGCAAGGGGCTCAAGCTGGTCGCGCTCGAAATGCGCCAGGTCGACCAACAACTCGCCGAGCAGCACTACGCCGAGCACGACGGCAAGCCCTTCTTCGGTTCGCTGCTGGAGTTCATCATGTCGGGGCCCGTGGTGGCCGCCGTTGTGGAGGGCCCCAAGGCCGTCGCCGCTTTCCGGCAGCTCGCCGGCGGCACCGACCCGGTGGAAAAGGCCGAGGCGGGCAGTCTGCGCGGCGACTACGGGCTGGAAGTGCAGTACAACCTGGTGCACGGTTCCGACTCCGCAGAGTCGGCTGAGCGCGAGCTCAAGCTGTGGTTCCCGGACCTGTCGGCATGACCGAAGCGGAGTTCATCAGCGGCCCCCATCGGGTGGACCAGCCGCATCCCGAGCTGGCGCAGGCACTGGCCGATCTGCTGGGGCGGGTCACCGTGGCAGGCGGTGCCACCGGTTTCACCGCGGATGCCGAGCTGGAGACGCTGACCACGACCGCGCAGGAGATCGTCGACGACGCTTCCACCAGGCCGAAACGACGCCACGTGCTCACGGCGGGCAAGCAGCACACCCTCGCCGGTGCGGTGGTGCTGCGGCCGGGAGAACTCCCGGTGGAGCGGCACCGGGCCGAGCTGGAGTGGTTGCTGGTCGATCCGCAGGTGGTCGAGCGTGGCATCGGTGCACAGCTGCTGGACGCCGCCGAGTCGCACGCCCGTGCGCTGGGGACAACCCGGTTGCAGCTGCGGATGCGTTCGGCCCCCGACTCCGAGGGCTTCTACACCGAGCGGGGTTGGACCGAGCGTGGTCGCTGGCCCGGCTCGTTGCTCGTGGGGGAAGGTGAACCGAGGGACGAGGTCTGGTTGACTCGCGACCTCTGATCGGACGTTCCGAGCGACCTGGTCCGTCCCATCGTGCGGGACGGCCCCTCGGGTGTGGCGGAGTGGTCGGTTTCGGATCCGCCGGGGCAGCCGGGCCTCGCGGTTCGAACGCCTCCGAAGCCGTCCGAAACGCTGCCTTCGAAGCGGCCGTGTGCCCCCGGCCTAGGCTGTAGGGTGCGGGGTGCCTCCCGAGCGGTTTCGGCGGGGCGGACCTTCGATCGGACTACGGAGGAAACGCTGAGTCACTACCAGGCCGCGGCCGTGGCGCCGCGGAGAGCTCTTGACCGGAGCTTCGGACGTGATCAGTCACGGTTCGTCTCGCATCGTGATCCGGCGCGTACTTTCGAGCACGCGTTACCCGGCTCCGTGAGCCGGTCGGCACCCCGCCGGTCCGCTCACGGGTACCGGTTTCCCGGCCGTCGCAGCGGGTAGCCGAGCGGCGGTGGAAGTATGTCGTCACGAGTGGCGACGTGTTGTGAAACCCGTGGCACGGTGGTGGTCTGCCGATCCACGGCTTTTCCGGGCGAGGTGTTCGGCTGAACGCGGTGCGTGACCGTTTTTCGGTTGACGCCCCACAGACGGACGATTGCCCGGATCGCGCGAGACAATATGGGATAATCGTAATGGTCGTACGGCATGCTACTCCGGTCGTGCGACCCGACGACGTACTCGACGCCCTTCGCGTCGTCGCCGACTTGCCCGTGCCGGGGGTTGCGCGAGCCACACGGTTGGCGCAGGGTCGGCCCGACGGAGGAGGCGCGATCGCCGAACCGCTGTCCGAGGACAGGGCGGCGGCCGGATCTCGACAGGTGGATCTCACCCTAGGGTGACGGATTCGGCGGGGGCGCCGTCGACCCACCGTGCGGTTCCTGGGTTCGGACCAGGGAAGCAGGGGGAGCGAACAGAATTACCGCCACCAGTGGCGGAGGGCAGCGAACGTATGCAGACCCTCGTGCGGCCGCGTCCGCGTCGGACGCGCCCGGGGGCGAAGGAGCTGAATGTTGAACAGGGAGACGTCCGCTGGTAACTCCAGCGGATCTTCGGCTACATCGGAGCAGCAGGAGCGGGCACAGGGCGAATCCGCTCACCGGACTTTCGAGATGCCCGCCAAGCTGCGGGTACACGCGCTGGCCAAGATGCTGGGGGCCACCAGCCGCGAGGTCATAGCCACACTCGGTGAACTCGGTGAGTCCGTGCGCAGTGCGCAGTCCAATATCACCCGGGATGTCGCGCTCAACGTGGTGCGCTCGTTGCGTCCGGACCGGATCCAGTCCGAGTCGGAGGGGAGATCCGAACAGCGGGCCACCGACGAGCGGGTCACGACGTCGGACGCCGGGGGCGGCCATTCGGCGGGTGGTTCCGGTTCCCGGCAGTCGAGTGCGTCCGAGGCGCGGTCCGCCACGGGCACGTCGACGACGGACCAGGGGTCGGCAACCGACAGCGGTGAGGATGCGGCAGTGAAGAGCGGCACCGCCTCCGACGAGGTGCGGACGGGTAGTGACAGCGGTTCCGACGGGGTCGCCGCCACCGGCGACGATACTTCGGACAACAGTGCGTTCGCGCCGGCCTTCGCGGCCCCGCAGGCGATGTTCCTGGCTCCGTCCGAGACGGGCTCGTCGTCGCGGTCGGAATCCGCGGAATCCGCAACCGAGGCCGTGACGGAGGCAGCGGAGCCCTCCTCGGACTCCGACGGGACGCCTTCGGAGGAGGAGCAGTCCGAGAGCGTCGCCACGCGCCGTCGGCGGCGTCGGGGCAGGCGTGGTCGTGGTCGTGGGCGCGGCGGTGAGGGCGACTCCGAGGGTTCCGCCGACTCCGAGGACTCGGGTTCCGAGTCCGGCGCGGAAGTCGAGACCACGGCCGAACCGGACAACGTCGAGAAATCCTCCCGGGGATCCAAGAAGGACAAGAAGAGCAAGAAGGACAAGAAGGACAAGTCCGCGGAGGGTGAGAACAAGTCCAGCGGTCAGCGGAGCGGGGGATCCCGTGGCTCCGGCTCGGAGGAACCGGCCGAGACGAGCGAGCGGGAAGCCGAACGTTCCGGTGCGGTGGACGAGGACACCGACTCCGGCAGTGGTGGCGCCGGCAGCAAGCGCAGACGACGCAGGCGCCGCAAGTCCTCGGGTGAGTCCGAGAACGTGGCCAGCCGGGACGACGATCCGCCGAACACCGTCGTGCACGTGCGCGAGACCGCGCCCGACAACTCCCGGCAGGACGCGGAGGACGAGGTCCGCTCCGTCAAGGGCTCCACCCGGCTGGAGGCCAAGCGCCAGCGGCGCAGGGACGGCAGGGAAGCGGGCCGCAAACGTGCTCCGGTGCTGTCCGAGTCCGAGTTCCTGGCACGCAGGGAGTCGGTCGACCGCAAGATGGTCGTGCGTGAGAACGAGGGACAGACCCAGGTCGCCGTCCTGGAGGACGACGTCCTGGTCGAGAACTTCGTGACCTCCTCCGGCAGTGGCTCACTGGTCGGTAACGTCTACCTGGGGCGCGTGCAGAACGTGCTGCCGAGCATGGAGGCCGCGTTCGTCGACATCGGCAGGGGCCGTAACGCGGTGCTCTACGCCGGTGAGGTCGACTGGGAATCCGCCGGGCTGGCAGGCAAGTCCCGCCGGATCGAGCAGGCTCTCTCCACGGGCGACAGCGTGTTGGTGCAGGTCACCAAGGATCCGCTGGGGCACAAGGGCGCCAGGCTGACCACCCAGGTCAGCCTTCCGGGACGTTTCCTGGTGTACGTGCCGGGCGGCGGCGCCACCGGTATCAGCCGCAAACTGCCGGACAACGAGCGCAAGCGGCTCAAGGACATCCTCAAGCGGATCGTCCCCGAGGACTCGGGCGTGATCATCCGTACCGCCTCGGAAGGAACCAGCGAGCAGGCGCTGGACCGGGACGTTCGTCGGCTGCAGGCGCAGTGGGAGGACATCCGGGACAAGGCCGAGGCCTCCGGAGCGCAGGCCCCGCAGCTGCTCTACGCCGAACCGGACCTGCTGATCAAGGTGGTTCGGGACCTGTTCACCGAGGACTTCTCCTCGCTGGCGGTGCAGGGCGGCCAGGCGTGGGAAACGATCGAGGCCTACGTCAAGCACGTGGCACCGGATCTGATGACCCGGCTGAGCAAGCACGTCGGCACCAAGGACGTCTTCACCGAGTACCGGATCGACGAGCAGATCTCCAAGGCGCTCGACCGCAAGGTCTGGTTGCCTTCCGGGGGATACCTGGTGGTCGACCGCACCGAGGCGATGACCGTCATCGACGTCAACACCGGCAAGTTCACCGGTTCCGGCGGAAATCTCGAGGAGACGGTGACCCGCAACAACCTGGAGGCCGCCGAGGAGATCGTGCGTCAGCTCAGGTTGCGCGACATCGGTGGCATCATCGTCATCGACTTCATCGACATGGTCCTGGAGGCCAACCGTGATCTGGTGCTGCGCAGGCTGACCGAGTGCCTCGGCCGGGACCGGACCCGGCATCAGGTCGCCGAGGTGACCTCGCTCGGTCTGGTGCAGATGACCCGCAAGCGGGTCGGTACGGGTCTGCTGGAGGCCTACAGCAGTACCTGTGAGCACTGCCGTGGTCGCGGTGTCCTCGTTTCCACGGAACCGATCGATCACAGTCAGCACGTCACGGCCACGAGCGGCTCCCGCCGGGGTAAGCAGCGCAACAAGTCGGGTCAGCAGGCCGAGAGCACCGGTGAGGTGACGGAATCCGCTCGTGCGGAGACCACGGCGGCCGAGAGCGAGACCACCCGTGCCGACGGTGACAACGGATCCGACTCCCGTTCCCGTCGACGTCAGCGACGTCAGAACGGTTCGGGCAACGCGGATCAGGCGGTGCCTCGGACCGCCGAGGCCACCAAGGACGTCGTGGCCGAGCAGCCTGCCAAGTCGGCTGCCAAACCGGCTTCCAACGGAAGTGCGCGCTCGTCGGAATCCTCGGCTGCTCCGGAGACCTCGGCTGCGCCGGTGGCTCAGCGGACCGCCGCTGCCGAGCCAGCCGCCGAGCCAACCGCCGGCAAGCTCGGAGCGGACGGTGCCACTTCGGACAAGACCGCTCAGCACGAAACCGAACCGGCTCAGCGGGGCAGGCGCAAGGCCAGCAGGCCGACCGGTATCACCGGCACGGCCCCACAGCCTGTCGTGCTGGATCCCGCGGAGCGGACCGAGGGCAACGTCTCCGAACCCGCCGGCTCCACGAGTTCCACGGCGGTTTCCGCCGGTCCGGTACAACGTTCGTCCCGGCGTGCGGCCGGACGTGCGGCCGGACCTCCCGCGGAGGCGGGGACGGGCTCCGAGTCGGAGTGATACCGATCCTGTCGTTTCGTGACGGGTCGTAGCGGAGTGTTGTCGTCCCGGTTCGCCGGGACATCCGGTTGGCGGATCCTCCCGCCCGCGCTCGCAGGGTGGGACCGACATCGAGTGGACAGCTGTACCACGTCGGTCCTTCCCCGGGAGAAGGCGAGGCGGGAGCCCCACCACCACGTCGCGTGCCCGTTACCGTCCGGGCGCCGACCCGAGGCCGACGATGGGCCGACTTGAGGGGCGTTCTTCGGTGGTCGGGCACGTCTGAGAACATCTGCGAGCCGGTGTTCCGACCGGTTCGCCGGTAGCCACCGGCCGTTGGACGGTGGCGCGGAAACACCCGCGGTGTTCGGACGGTGCTTTCGGGCAGGTCCGACATTTCGTTTATCGCGCGTGGAGTTCGGTCTGCCCGTTCGGCACGTCGCGGGTGTTGGTTCTTCCCGAATCGGGAAACGGTTTCCGGGACGTGGCGGCACCGCTCCCGGTGCGTGACTTTCGCCGTCCCGGCCGATTTCGGTTTTTCGCGGCGGTTGAGATCGAGTCTTCGACTTCGCCGAACGCTTCGGTGATGACGGCCGCCGTGTTCGATTTCTTCCGCTTCGCGATCGATATCCACTCAATCGTGTGGGGCGCGGACAGCTTGATCGGTTCCGTCTGATTCTTTCGTGCGAGATTCTCGTGGCGAGATCGTTGTTTCGGGTGGCGACCTTGCCGACTCGTCTGGACACGTACAGTGGCAGAGCGTGACTAACTTCACGAAAAACATTCGTGTTTAGTGTCACGGTATGGTGTTCGCTGTGATTTCCGTCTATGGTTACTCCTCGGTAAGAGTAATGCAGGTCACTCACTGTGTTCTGTGTCGCAACGCTCCGGTGGGGACTGTCCGATCAAGTACCGCACACACCGAGGTGAATACATGGCGGCGAATCGCGAGATCGAAACCGATGACGGCAACGCGTCCAACGGGCGCACCCGGTGGCGCGTCTTCGCGCTGGTGTTGCTCGGAAGTTTTTCCGCGATCGCGTTGATGCTGACCGGTCTTTCCAAGGGGGCGATGGCCGCCAACTTCGCCGTGTCGGGAGTCACCTACAAAGCATCGGCCGACAAATTGGTGGCCGAGGGAGTGGCCCAATTCGGCGCCTATGACAAGGGATCCGGCGAGAAGAACCACCCCGTGTTGGTCAACGCGTTCAAGCACGCCGAGCTGAGTGATTTCTGCCAGTCCTTCGTGGTGGAAGACCTACCCGGGATCGGTGATGCCACCGTCCGCATCGAGGCGCCCGGCGGTATGGAGGCGCAGCGCCTCGTGCTCGGAGTGGAGCAGGTCAACGGTGACCTCACCCTCAACGACGTGCAGATCGGTAGGGACGCTTCCCAGCTGGACCTCGGCCCCGAGGGCGTGGGCGGTTCTCCTGGAGCGTTCGGTATCCAGGCCACCGGTGCGCAGATCGACGGTCTGCGGCAGCAGGCGTGGTCGACCACCGCCTCCACGCTCAATCTCCGGGACGTCGAGATCACGACCAAACCCGGTCATCACCCCTGCTTCTGATCACGCGGTGGACCGCTTCTGATTACGCGGCGGGCGGCCTCGCGTCCGCTCGGGAAGAAGGAACGGGCCCACGGCTCGGTCGCACCGGGAGGGAGGACCAACGGTGAGAGGAACCATCGGCAACCGTGGCGGTGTCCCGGCTGTACTGGCCGGATTCCGGCGCTGGCGTCGCACGAGACCCTTCTGGGGTGGGCTGTTCACCCTGCTCGCGGCCCTGCTGCTGTTGTACCCGCCCTACGCCTCGTTGAAGTTCGGCGATATCGAGGTGTCACTGCGTACGACGGCCGGTATCTCCGCTCTGGTGATCGGAGTGGTGATGATCGCCTGTGCCCTGTCGTTCTGGATCCGTCCCGAGTGGCGGTTGTCCGCGGGCATCGTGGCGCTGTTGCTGTCCCTGGTCGCGTTGGTGGTGGTCAATCTCGGGTCCTTCCTGATCGGAACGACGCTGGGGGTGATCGGCTCCTCGCTCGCGATCGCCTGGTCGCCCCGGCGCGCGCCGGGACGCGAAACCCGCGAAACCGCCGCCGACCGCTCCGGACGCTCCGAGCGTGCTCGACGGGGGCCTGCCGCGTACAAGCCCTCCCCGGTTCCTAGGGAGAACGGGGCGCGTGAGGGGGAGACGGCACGCGGCGGGGAGACGGCAGACTTGACCGAGGCTACGAGAATCGGCGAAGGAGACAAGTGAGGGAGGAACAGCGAACCCGGCGGGGCGGCCCGGGGCGAGTGTCGGGACTGGTGCCCCCTCACCCCCGTGTCGGCGCCGTGGCCGCGCTGCTCGCCGGGCTGGTGGTGCTGGGAAGCGCGGGCGGGTTGGCCCGGCCCGCTCTCGTGGCGGCACAACAGCCGCAGCCGTCGGGCTCGGAAGCGGCGCCGAGCGAACCCGGTTCACCGTCCGCCGGGCCGGAAACCACCGCTGCTCCGGACGGAACCGCGTCTCCGGAATCCACGGTCCCCCCGGCATCAGAGGCACCTTCCTCGGAGACCGGGACGAGCTCCTCGCCCCCGGCTTCCACGGAGACCGGTGCCACGACATCCCCTTCCGAGAACGGGGACACCCGGCTCCCGCTCGCCTCGGAACAATCCCCGGACGTGCGCCCCGGCCCGGGGCGCAGCTGGACGCTGACCGCGAGCTCCCTGACGCTGCGCGGGGTGCACTACCACGGTTTCGCCATGCGGGAAGTCGCGGGTGAGCAGGTGCGTACGATGCACTTCACCGTCGACGAACTGCTGATCCGCGACCTCGTGCAGCGTGGTGACCTGGGCAACGGCAAGGTGGCCCGGGTGGCGGCGGACCCGGGGTCGGTCTCGACCATCACCGAGGGGCCCATCGAGCTCTACACCCAGAAACTGACCGGCACGCTCAACGTGGTCGGCTATCCGCTGGTCCCCGTGGAGATGTCGCCCGAGGCGTTCCTGCTGCCCGACGTGGATCTCGGCTTCCTGGAACTGCCCGAGCTGACGTTCAGCGACGCGGTGGTGCGCAACGCCGAGCTCAGTGGCGGTAAACTGTTCATACCGGGTGCGGGGATAGCCCTGGAATGATCGACTGTCCCACCGGCTCGGCACGGTTCGGCCCCTGCGGCGGGGCGCCGGATGTCGGACTGTATGATAAGCGGGAAATTCTCGCCGCCGGACGGGCGGCAGGGGTTCCACGCCTGTAGGAGACGGGGCTCATCCGAATGGGGCTCACCCGGCAGGGTCAGCTTCGTCGCTGTGGCGAGAACCCCCTGTGACGCCGCCTGGTCGGCGTACTGGGATCTCCGGACAGCCGGGGAGGGCGTCCGTCGCAGACTGGTGAACTAGCGAAACCGAGCAGCAGGAGACTTCCGACTCATGTACGCGATCGTCAAGACCGGCGGCAAACAGTACAAGGTGGCCGTCGGGGACGTCGTCGAGGTTGAGAAGCTCGAGGGCGAGCAGGGTTCCGAGGTCACCCTCCCGGCGCTGATGGTCGTCGACGGCTCCGAAGTCACCGCCGACGCCGAAGCGCTGCGGAAGGTCTCGGTGACCGGCAAGCTGGTCGAGCAGACCAAGGGTCCCAAGATCCGGATCCACAAGTTCAAGAACAAGACCGGCTATCACAAGCGGCTGGGACATCGGCAGAAGCTGACCCGCGTCGAGGTCACCGGCATCACCAAGTGAGGGCGTGAGAATACATGTCAACCAAGAAGGGCGCGTCCAACTCTCGGAACGGCCGTGACTCGAATCCCAAATTCCTGGGAGTGAAGCGTTTCGGCGGCCAGAAGGTAAACGCAGGCGAGATCCTGGTGCGGCAGCGCGGTACCAAGTTCCACCCCGGCGGCAACGTGGGGCGCGGCGGTGACGACACGCTGTTCGCGCTCTCGGCCGGCTCGGTGGAGTTCGCGCGCAGGCGCGGCCGGAAGTTTGTCAACGTCGTACCGAGCGAGGCCTGAACCGGCTTCGCCGCGTGCCCCGAGTGGGAACTCTCTGACCGGACTCCCTCGCACGAGGTGATCGACTCCGGTAGGGCGATCCGCTTTCGGGCACACACTTGTTTTCCGCGAGGGGCGGGTCCGGTCCGTGCACCGTGACCCGCCCCTCGCTTGGTTTCTCCCCGGTCCTGGAGGTTTTCGTGTCGCGCTTCGTCGATCGCGTGACGATTCATGTCGCCGCAGGTGACGGAGGTAATGGTTGCGCCTCGATCCACCGGGAGAAGTTCAAGCCACTGGGGGGACCGGACGGCGGCAACGGGGGCAAGGGTGGTGACGTCACGCTCGTGGTGGACTCCGGGGTGCACACCCTGCTGGACTTCCACTACCGTCCGCACGTCACCGCGACCCGCGGTACCCAGGGCCGCGGCAGTATGCGCAACGGCGCCGCCGGTGCGGACCTGGAACTGCCGGTTCCGGAGGGAACCGTTGTCTCCACCCCCGACGGGGAGGTACTGGCCGACCTCGTCGGTGAGGGCACCAGGTTCGTGGTCGCCAATGGCGGCCGAGGCGGACTGGGCAACGCCGCGCTCATCTCCAGGGCCCGCAAGGCTCCCGGTTTCGCGCTGCTGGGCGAGCCCGGCCAGCGGCAGGACGTGGTGCTGGAGCTGAAGTCGGTAGCCGACGTGGGGCTGGTCGGGTTCCCCTCGGCCGGCAAGTCCTCCCTGGTGTCGGTGCTTTCCGCCGCCAAACCCCGCATCGCCGAATACCCGTTCACCACGCTGACCCCCAACCTGGGTGTGGTGAGCGCGGACGACAAGGTCTTCACCGTCGCCGATGTTCCCGGGCTCATTCCCGGTGCCAGCGAGGGACGTGGCCTCGGGCTGGAGTTCCTGCGGCATCTCGAACGGTGCGCGGTGCTGGTCCACGTGGTCGACTGCGCGAGTTTCGACCCCGAGCGCGACCCGCTTTCCGACATCGACGCGCTGGAAAGCGAGCTGGATCGCTACACCCCTGCCCTGAGCGAGGAGCAGGGCGCGGTTGACCTCGCCGAACGACCGCGACTGATCGTGCTGAACAAGATGGACATCCCCGACGGCCGCGCCATGGCCGATCTGGTTCACGAGCAGGTGCGCGAACGCGGTTGGCCGGTGTTCGAGGTCTCCACCGCCACCCACGACGGGCTTCGGGAACTCCGCTTCGCCCTGGCCGAGGAAGTGGAGCGGTTCCGGGCGAGCCTGCCCGCCCCCGAGCCCAGCCGCCCGACGGTGCGGCCGAAGGCCGTCGACAGCGGTGGTTTCACCGTGGAAGCCGATCCCGAAGAGCCCGACGCCTACGTGGTGCGGGGGGACAAGCCCGAGCGGTGGGTGATGCAGACCAGCTTCGACAACGAGGAGGCCGTCGACTACCTGTCCGACAGGCTGGCCAAACTCGGCGTCGAGGAGGAACTGGCCAGGCAGGGGGCCCAGCCCGGCAGTCAGGTCACGATCGGTTCGGTCACCTTCGACTGGGAACCAACCACCCCGGAGGGCAACGCCGCCGTGCGTGCCACTCGTGCCGGGGGACAGCCCCGGACCTCGGCCGACCAGCGCAAGGCCGCCAAACGTGCCCGACGTACCGGGACGACCGACGAGTCCGGGCACCCAATGGCCGAGTACGACACGATCGAGGACTCCGAGGACGAGGACGACTCGCTATGAGTTCCGGTGAACTCGCCGCCCTGACATCTCCGACCCGGAACGCGATCTCGGCGGCGCGCCGGGTCGTGGTCAAGATCGGTTCCTCCTCGTTGACCACGGCGGAGGGCGGTCTCGACGAGAACCGTCTGGCGGCTCTGGTGGAAACCGTCGCCGCACGGATGGCGGAGGGCAGTCAGCTCGTGCTCGTCTCCTCCGGAGCCATCGCGGCGGGAATCGCTCCGCTGGAACTGGGGAAACGGCCCAAGGACCTGGCCACCCAGCAGGCTGCCGCCAGCGTGGGGCAACAGGCGCTGGCACACGCCTACGCCGCCTCGTTCGCGAGGTTCCGACTCACCGTGGGACAGGTACTGCTGACCGCCGACGACGTCGTCCGCAGGGCGCACTACCGCAACGCGCACCGCACGCTGCACCGGTTGTTGAACCTCGGTGCCGTCCCGGTGGTCAACGAGAACGACACGGTCGCCACCGCCGAGATCCGCTTCGGTGACAACGACCGGTTGGCGGCGCTGGTGGCCCATCTCGTCGGTGCCGACGCCCTGGTGCTGCTCTCCGACGTCGACGCGCTCTACGACGGCGACCCGCGTGACGGTGCGGCCGGTCCGGTTCGCGAGATCTCGGCGGCGCGGGACCTGGAAGGGATCACAGTCGGGGCGAGCGGAGCCTCCGGGCTGGGGACCGGCGGGATGGCCTCCAAGGTGCAGGCCGCCCGGGTGGCCTGTTCGGCCGGTATCCCCGTCCTGCTTACCTCGGCGGACCTGGCCGGCGACGCCCTCGGGAAGGCCGACGTGGGCACCGTGTTCGCGGCGACCGGACCGCGGTTGTCCGCACGACGTTTCTGGCTGGCACACGCCGCCGGAGCACAGGGCAGGCTGCACCTCGACGAGGGAGCCGTTGACGCCGTGCTGCGGCGACGGCGTTCCCTGCTGAGCGCCGGTGTCACCGGTGTCGAGGGGGCGTTCGAGGGCGGCGACGTCGTCGAGCTGGCGGGACCGTCCGGTGCGGTGGTGGCACGCGGCGTGGTGTGCTTCGACGCCGCCGAGCTGCCCGACCTGATCGGCCGTTCCAGCCACGAGCTGCCGTTCGAACAGCGGCGTGAGGTCGTGCACGCAGATGACCTGGCCCCCCTCACCTGATTACATGTCTCGCCGCCGCGTTTTCCGCAGGTGCTCGGGTGGCGGAACCTCCGGCACGGCTCTCGCTGCGGGGAGACCCGACATCGGGTAGCGACCTGCACAACGTCGGGCCTTCCTCGCGAGAGCCGCCCGGGAGTACCCGCGGCGGTGCCGGATGCGAGGGTGGTGGGGGTTCGGCTTTCGGAGCACCAAGGGCGCCGTCGGAGGTTCCACCGCGGAAGCACCCCACGGCAACGGTCCCGAGAATTCTCACGTGCTGGCGAGGGTGAGGGGGAGCACCCCGGACGCGCCGGACTTGCGCAGCATGCGGGCCACCACGGTGAGGGTCCATCCGGTGTCGGCGTAGTCGTCCACCAGCAGCACCGGCCCGCCGAGATCGGCGAGGGGGACTTCCTCCGGCAGGCTGAACCGTGACCACAGCCCGGCCAACCGCCGTGCACTGTTGTGACTGCGTCGCGGTGTCCGAGTCGGATCGTGTGCCACGTGACCGAGCAACCGCAGCCTGCCGATGGTGGCGATGCGCTCCGCCAGCCCGGAAACCAGCATCGGTCGCGAGGACGAGCCCATGGCCACGACCCCCACCGGTCGTTCCTTCCACTCCCATTCGGCGAGCACCCGTACACAGGCCTGCACCAGCTCCTCCGGAACCTCGCGATCGGAAGTGTCCGGACGCAGCAGCTCGCGCAGCTTGTCACCCCACCCGATGTCGCTCAGCCTGCCGAGCGCACGTCCCGGTTCGTGCTGTTCGGCCGGTGGGATCTTGCCCGAGACGGGGATCCCGACCTCCCGCATCCCGTTCGGCCACATCTTGCGGGGGCTCAGCGTGATCCCGGCGCGCTCCAGTCGTTGCCGGGCGGACTCGGAAGTGTCCGGGCTCACCTCGGTGGAGTAGACCGTTCCGGTGCAGTTGTCACAACGTCCGCACGGTGCGGCGTGGGGATCGTCCAGCTCGGCACGCAGGAACTCCATGCGGCACTTCGTGGTTCGCTGGTACTCCAGCATCGACTGCTGTTCGACCTCTCGCTGCCGCGCGATCCGTTCGTAACGTTCGCTCTCGTAGGACCACTCGACGCCGGTGCTGGTCCAGCCGCCCTTCACGCGCCGCACCGCGCCGTCCACATCGAGCACTTTGAGCACCATCTCCAGCCGGGACCTGCTCAGCTCCACGTGCGGTTCCAGCGCGGCGGTGGCGAGCGGTTTGTCGGCGCTTTCCAGGGTCGCCAGTACCGCGCGCACGGTGTCCTCGCCGGGGAAGGTCAGTGAAGTGAAGTAGTCCCAGATCCGACGGTCCTCGTCGCCGGGCAGCAGCACCACCTCGGCTCGTTCCACACCGCGTCCGGCGCGGCCGATCTGCTGGTAGTAGGCGATCGGGGAGGCGGGTGCGCCCAGGTGTATCACGAAACCGAGGTCCGGTTTGTCGAAGCCCATACCCAGTGCCGAGGTCGCCACCAGTGCCTTGACCTCGTTGTTCAGCAGTGCCGACTCCGCTGCGGCCCGCTCGTTCGCCTCGGTGCGCCCGGAGTACGAGCTGACAGCGAAACCGCGGTCACCCAGGAAGTCCGCGACCTCCGCAGCGGTGGACACCGTCAGGGTGTAGATGATCCCGGAACCGGGAAGTCGTTCGAGGTTGTCGGCCAGCCACGCCAGGCGTTCCCGGGTGGAGTGCAGCGGGACCACGCCGAGTCGCAGGCTCTCGCGGTCCAGCGAGCCGCGCAGCACCAGCGGGGTGTTGGGGGCGTCCGAATCCTCGGTGACCCCGAGCTGCTCGGAGACGTCGTGCACCACCCGGTCGTTGGCGGTGGCGGTCGTGGCCAGCACCGGCACCCCGTCGGGCAGCTCGGTCAGCAGGGTCCGCAGTCTGCGGTAGTCGGGCCGGAAGTCGTGTCCCCAGTCGGAGATGCAGTGGGCTTCGTCGACCACCACCAGCCCGGTGTTGCGGGTGAGTTCCGGCAGTACGTTGTCCCTGAAGTCGGGGTTGTTCAGTCGCTCCGGGCTGACCAGCAGTACGTCCACATCGCCGACGGCGACTTCCTCCTCGATCGAGGCCCACTCCTCCTGGTTGGCCGAGTTTATGGTGGCGGCGTGCACCCCCGCCGCGGCGGCGGCCTCGACCTGGTTGCGCATCAGCGCCAGCAGTGGGGAGACGATGACGGTCGGTCCTTCGCCCAGGTCGCGCAGCAGGGCCGTGGCCACGAAGTAGACGGCTGACTTGCCCCAACCGGTCCGCTGCACCACGAGGGCCCGACGCCGCTCCAGCACCAGGGCGCGGATGGCGCTCCACTGGTCCTCGCGCAGCGTGGCCGTCGGTCCGGCCAGCGCACGGAGGTGTTGTTCGGCCATTTCTCGAAGCGCCTGTTCGTCCACGGGCCGATTCTTACCGAAACCCGCTGTCGTCGGGTTAACGGGTGGGTTGCCGTCCATCGTCCGATGACTTCTCGGGTGTCATCGGATCGCCCGCGACCCCACGCGCCTCGCGGGCACGCCAGTACGGCCGTCGAACACGCGGCGGACGACCGAGCGGAGCGATAGGGTACCGACGAGCACGGCTGACCGTGTGAGGTGACCACGAATCGGACACTGCTGAAGTGTTCCTCGCCTCACTCCTGTGTTGTAGTGGGCCGTGTCACGATTTCCGGCGTTCGGTGAGTTACTTCCGGTGATCGGATGAGCGTGTCGGCACCGTCTCGGGAGGCGGGTTTGTGCGAGGACCGGCAGCCACGGCGAAAGCGCGATCCGACGGCGACCAGGACGGCGCTGTTGCGCGCGGCGGGCGAACTGTTCGCGGAGCGCGGTTTCGACCAGACCACGGTCCGCGAGGTCGCCGCGCGTGCCGAGGTCAACCAGGCACTGCTGTTCCGGTACTTCGGTTCCAAGCAGGAACTGTTCGCCGAGGTGCTCAGTCACAACAGTGAGGCCCTGCTGCGGAGCGGTCCCGCGGCGGAGCTGCCGCGTCGCATCCTGGAGAGCGTGCTCTCCGAGCACACGCGTTCCGGTGCCGAGCACACGCTGGTGGCCCTGCTGCGCTCCCTCAGTGATGAGCGGGCGGCCACGTTGTTGCGCGACGAGCTGGGTGGTTCCTACTCGGAGCGGCTCGCCTCGCTCACCGACGCCCCGGATGCCGAGCTGCGTGCCGACCTCGTGCTGGCCTGGTTCTTCGGTGTGGGCATGATGCGATCCGTGCTGCGCAAGAGTCCGCTGGCCGAGGCTTCGCCCGAGCTGATCGTCGACTACCTGATGCGTGCCGTTCCGCTGCTCCTGGAGCGGAACGAGCCTTCCGACGACGAGTGACCGATGTTCTCCGGTCGTTCCGGGGCGTACTCCGAGCGCGGGTACTTCCGGGCGATGGGTGCTTCCGTTACCTGTTCGGCGGAATGCGTGGCACGGTCCGGGATCTTACTATGCGGGTAGTAAGCGGTTGCTTACTTGTCGTCTCGTGTGCGGGAGCCGAGCATGACCACCATCGACCCGACGCCGCGAACCTATCCGTTCAGCGCGCCCGACAGGCTGCGGCTGGACCCGTTCTACGCGGAGCTGCGCAAGCAGGAACCGGTCTCGCGGGTGCAGCTTCCCTACGGCGAAGCGGCATGGCTGGCCACCAGATACTCCGATGTGCGCACCGTCTTCGCGGATCCGCGGTTCAGCCGCGCGGCCACGGTGGACAAGGACGAGCCACGCGCGCGCCCGATCCCGCAGCAGACCGGCATCCTGACCATGGATCCACCGGAGCACACCAGGCTGCGCAAGCTGGTGGCCAAGGCGTTCACCGCTCGCAGGGTCGAGCAGCTGCGACCCCGCGCACAGCGGATCGCCGATGACCTGAGTCGGGCCATGCGGCGCGGCGGCCCCCCGCTGGATCTGGTCGAGGAGTTCGCGCTGCCGCTGCCGATCACCGTGATCTGCGAACTCCTCGGGGTTCCCTACGAGGACAGAACCGACTTCCGGGTCTGGTCGGACGCCTTCCTGTCCACGAGCAAGCTGTCCGAGCAGCAGGTCAACGACTACATCGGACAGATGCGCGCCTACATGGCCGGGTTGGTCGAGCAGCGGCGGGAGCATCCCGCCGACGATCTGCTCAGCGCGCTGATCCAGGCGAGGGACGAACAGGACAAACTCTCCGAGACCGAACTGCTGGACCTCTCGGTGGGGCTGCTCGTGGCCGGACACGAGACCACGGCCACCCAGATCCCCAACTTCGTCTATGTACTGCTGACACATCCCGAGGAGCTCGACTGGCTGCGTGCCGATCCGGAACGGATTCCCGCGGCCGTCGAGGAACTCATGCGGTTCGTCCCGCTGGGGGTGAACGCGGCCTTCCCACGTTATGCCCTGGAGGACGTCGAGCTCGGCGGTGTACTGATCCGCGCTGGTGAGCCGGTCCTGGCCAGCCTCGCTTCGGCCAATCGGGACGAGTCCGTCTTCGAGGATGCCGACCAGCTCGACCTGCGACGCGACTCCAACTCCCACATCGGCTTCGGGCACGGGCCGCACCATTGCCTCGGAGCGCAGTTGGCGCGGATGGAACTGCAGGTGGCGTTGGGCACGTTGCTGCGGGACTTCGAGGATCTGCGGCTCGCGGTGGACGAACCGGATGTCTCCTGGAAGACCGGGATGCTGGTGCGCGGACCGAGAAATCTCCCGGTGACTTGGTGATCCGGTGACGGTGCCGCGCCGCCCGGAGTCCGGCGGATCCTTCCGTCGGTCTCGCCGGGCCGAGGACGAGCCGTGGGACGAACACGCGGAACCGGCGACGTCAGCGCCGAAAACGTGAAAGGTGATCGGATGAGTTGGCAGGTAGAGGTCGACGGCGAGACGTGTATCGGATCGGGAATGTGCGCCGCCATCGCCGAGGAGCACTTCCAGTTGGTCGACGGTGTCTCGCGCCCGTTACGAACGGACACCGAACCGGATGACGACGTGGTGGACGCCGCCGAGTCCTGCCCGGTGGAGGCGATCCGCGTTCGCGACGCACAGTCCGGCCGTACGTTGGCACCCGAGCCGTGACCGGGCGTCTTGCCAAGGGGGTCCACGCCGCGACCCGCGGGTGATCGTGCGCCGTTCTCCGTGGGGTCAGTCACGGCACGGCGTCCTTCCGGGATCTTTCCGTCGCGTGGTGACTATGCTGGGGCACCATGTCGCGTCCTCGTCGAATCGGCGTCATGGGGGGAACCTTCGACCCCGTCCATCACGGCCATCTCGTCGCAGCGAGTGAGGTGCAGGCCCAGTTCGGCATGGAGCAGGTGCTGTTCGTGCCGACCGGGCAGCCCTGGCAGAAGGGCCACGAGGATGTGAGCTCGGCCGAGGACCGCTACCTGATGACGGTGATCGCCACCGCCTCCAACCCGCGGTTCTCGGTCAGCAGGGTCGACATCGACCGCAGTGGGCCGACCTACACGATAGACACGCTCTCCGATCTGCGGCGGCAGTACCCCGACGCGGAGTTGTACTTCATAACCGGGGCGGACGCGCTGGAGCAGATCCTCTCCTGGCATCGGGTGGATGACCTGTTCGATCTGGCGCACTTCATCGGAGTCACACGTCCGGGTTACTCCCTGGACGACGAGCATCTGCCGCGTGGTTCGGTCAGCCTGGTCGAGATCCCCGCCATGGCCATCTCCTCCACCGGATGCAGGCAGCGCGTCGAGTCCGGTCTGCCGGTCTGGTACCTCGTTCCGGACGGAATAGTCCAGTACATCAGCAAGCGAGGCCTCTACCGCCGTTTCGGGCAGTCACCGGCGCAGGAGTGGGGGCCGTAGGCAGCCCGGGCCGAGCGTTACGCGTGCGGCGGGCAACCGGTCCGGCCCTCTCCCACTCGTCCGGCACCTCGCCCGGGGCGACCGGTACGGTCCGGTGGATTCCGCCCGTCGAGCGGGGGACGGTTATCCTCGTTCGGAGTACGGGTGGCAGACCGTGACCACCGAGAGGAGCGATGTGGCAGCCAGTGAGAACGCCCGCAGTCTGGCGTTGGTGGCCGCGCGGGCGGCTGCGGACAAGAAGGCAGAGGAACTGCTTCTGCTGGACGTGTCCGACCGACTGATCATCACCGACTGCTTCGTGATCGCCTCCGCTTCCAACGAGCGGCAGGTCGGAGCGATAGTCGAAGCGATCGAGGAGAAGATGCGGACCGCGGGGACGAAACCGGTTCGCAGGGAGGGCACCCGGGAAGGACGTTGGGTGCTGCTCGATTTCGTCGACGTCATCGTGCACGTGCAGCACTCCGAGGAGCGCGCCTTCTACGAGCTGGAACGGCTCTGGAAGGACTGCCCGGTCATCGAGTTCGACCACGACGGTGCTCCCGACGACTCCGCCGAGCAGCACAGCGAAGAGGGCAGTCAAGCGTGACCCTGCAACGGCTGGTGCTCTGGCGGCACGGCGAGACGGACTACAACCTGGCGGGGCGTATCCAGGGGCACCTCGATTCCGAGCTCACCGAACTCGGGCTGGAACAGGCCAAACGCACCGCGCCGCTGGTGGCGGGGTTCGGGCCCGAAGTGGCGGTGAGCTCGGACCTGCGTCGTGCCAGCACCACAGCCGCGGCGTTCGCCGAGGTCACCGGGCAGGAGGTCCGGCTGGACAAGCGGCTGCGCGAAACCAACCTCGGGCAGTGGCAGGGACTCAGCGGCGCCGAGGTCGAGCAGGGGTGGCCCGGGGCGATGGGTACGTGGCGCACCCAGCCGACCTTCGCGCCACCGGACGGCGAAACCCGGGTGGCGGTAGCCGAGCGCGCCTACGAGGTGGTGTGCGAACTCGACGAGGCCGTGGAAGGCACGGCGCTGTTGTGCGCGCACGGCGGTCTGATAACAGCGCTGACCGCCAGACTGTTGGGGTGGCCGACCGAGATCTGGTCCAGCCTCGGCGGGGTGGGCAACTGCGGTTGGGCCGTGCTCTCCCGCAGCACCCTCGGCAAGCACGGCTGGCGGCTGACTACCTACAACGGCGGGTTCGTCGAATGACACTCCCCCGGATCGCTCGTGGTTCCCGGCGGAGCCCGCGTTGAGCGTCGCCGTGGTCACCGATTCGACCGCGTACCTGCCCGCGCGACGGGTCGAGCACTACGGCGTGCGTGTGGTTCCGCTGCACGTGAGCACGGAGGCCGAGCAGTACAGCGACGAGACCTCGTTCGGTCCGGGGCGCCTGACCGAACAGCTGCGCCGCGGCAGGCGTGTCACCACTTCGGGGGCGACGGTTGCCGAGTTCGCCGCCGCCTACCGCGCGGCGCTGGACGCGGGAGCCGAGGGTGTGCTCTCGATCCACCTCTCCGGTGAACTCTCCGGCACGGTGGATGCCGCTCGCACCGCCGCGCGCGAAGTGGCGCCCTCGGTCATCAACGTGCTCGACTCCCGCTCCGTTGCCATGGGGCTGGGATTCGCCGTGCTGGCTGCCGCGGAGCTGGCCGAGGGAGGCGCCGGGTTGCAGGAGGTCACCGGAGTGGCCGAGCGCGTCGCGGCGCGCGGAACCATCCTGTTCTCGGTTCAGACGCTGGAGTACCTGCGCCGTGGCGGGCGCATCGGCACCGCCTCCGCCCTGCTGGGAACGGCGCTGGCGATCAAACCGCTGCTGCGGCTGCACGACGGTGTGATCGACGCCGCCGAGAAGGTGCGGACCACCAGCGCGGCCGTGCGAAGGCTGGAGCAACTGGCCGTCGAGGCGGCCACGACCGAGTCCACGCGGCAGTCTCCCACCGGTGATCCGCGCCGACCGGCGCTGGCCGTCCACCACTTGGCGGCGCCGGGACGGGCCGAGACGCTCGCCCGAAATGTCCGAGGGCGACTGCCGGGGTGCTCCGACTGCGTTGTTTCCGAGGTCGGAGCCACCATCGGAGCCCACATCGGGCCGGGCTCGGTGGGGGTCGTCGTGCTGCCCGGTGGGTGGAGTGCCACCGGCAGTACACCTTTCGACGACTGATCGGAATTTTCCGCCCGGGTTGTCGGGACGCCGGCTCAGCGGAACGCAAAAGCGTGGCCGGGCAGCGATCCGGGCACGACGCCCCGCGGCGCGTTCCGATTTTCCACATCGCCTCGCGGCACTCGGCTCCACCTCGTATTGTGCGGCTCGCCGCCTGCGTGTTTGTCCACAACGCACTCGGCTGTCCACCGGAGGTGCTCTTCGGTGTTCCCGGCGGGTGCACCGCCGGTTAGCTTCGCCGGTATGCCCGATCTTTTCCGGTCCGACGGCTCGTCCCCTTCGGAGGAACGAATCGTCGCCGCGGCCACTGACGAGCTTTCCCCGGCCCGTCGACGGCTGCGGCAGCTGATGGGTTCCGGGAACGGAACCTCCGAGTCGCGCTCGGCGGTCGATACGGCGGAGACCGCCGAGACGGCGGAAAACCGTGAGACACCGGGGGCCGGGGACCGGGCGCGGCGGTGGTTGCCTCGAACACCGCGCGAGGTGCTGCTGGATCCGGGCCGAGCGGGATGCCTCGGTGTGGTTCTCGCCGCGGTGATCGGCTGCGTCGTCCTGCTGATGAGCCGCGATTCCGGTGGCGGGACCACGGCGGTTCCGTCGACTCGGATTCCCGCTCCGGGACCGGCAGCGGTGACCGATGCGGCCGCTACCTCCTCCTCCGAGGCCGAGCTGGTGGTCAGCGTGGTGGGCAGGGTGCACGAACCGGGCCTGGTGACACTGGCGGCGGGATCCCGTGTCGCCGACGCGCTGCGAGCTGCGGGAGGTCCGTTACCCGAGACGGACACCCTGGCGTTGAACCTGGCGCGGGAACTGTCCGACGGGGAACAGCTCTACGTCGGGGTTCCGGTACCGTCACGCGCCTCGAAGCCGGCACCGGACGGCACCACCGCCGCCGACGAGTCCTCGAAGGTGGATCTCAACCGAGCCGACGAACAACGGCTGCGGGAGCTGCCCGGCATCGGTCCGGTCACTGCCGGGGCGATCCTGCGCTGGCGTTCCGAGAACAGTGGATTCGAGTCGGTGAGCCAGCTTCGCGAGGTCGACGGGATCGGGAAGGTGCGGTTCTCGCGGTTGCGCGATCTGGTCCGGGTGTGAGGCTGTGATGACCGACCGGGCAGACCCGGACACTGCCGCGTCGGCGGCTCGCCCGCTGGACCTCCGATTGGTGCCGGCAGCGCTCGGAGTCTGGGGCGCGACGCTGGTCGGATTGCACACCGATTGGGTCGCCGCCGCCCTGTTGGCGTGCTGCTGTGCCACGACCGCAGCGGTGTGCCTGTTCCTCGCGGGCCGGAGATGGGCGATCGGGGTGATCGTGTGCTCGGTTCTGGTGGGAACCGCCGGTTTCGGGCTGGCAGTGCGATTGCGGCCCCTCGATGATCACCCGCTTCGGGAAACCGCCTCCTGGGGAGAGAGCGTACGGCTGCGTGTCGAACTCACCGAACGCCCCACACCCGTGAGCGGTGCCTCGGCCGGGGGCGGAGGTGGGCTCGGGGAACGGTCGGTGGTGCGTGCCCGGATCCGCGCGGTACGACAGGGGGAGAGGTGGCGCGCGGAGTCCGGTTCGGTGCTGTTGCTGGTGCCCGCCGAATCCTGGGGCGAGCTGTTGCGGGGACAGCGAGCCACCACCACCGGTTCGGCGCTCCGTCCGCGTGGAGCCGATCTGTTGGTCATCGTTCTCGCGGTCCACCAGCCGCCGGAGAACGTGACTCGGCCGCCCGTGTCACAACGGTTCGCCGAGCGGCTGCGTACGGGGCTGCGCGACGTTTCCGAGTCCGTACTCTCCCCACGCGCCGAAGGACTGCTTCCCGGCCTGGTGGTGGGAGACACCAGCGGGTTGCTCGACACGGTCCGCCGTGATTTCGGCAGGGCGGGGCTGACCCATCTGACCGCGGTGTCCGGTGCGAACCTGGCGATAGTCTGCGGTGCGGTACTGCTGCTGCTTCGCGCGATGCGTGCTCCACCACTCTTGGCCGCGGGCTGCGCGGGGGTAGCGCTGGCGGGATTCGTGGTTCTCGCCGGGGGCGAGCCCAGTGTGCTGCGGGCGGCCGTCATGGGGGCGCTCGGGCTGCTCGCGCTCGCGCTGGGGCGTAACGGAACGGCACTGCCCGCGCTCGCGGGCTGTGTGATCCTGCTGCTGTTGTGGCAACCCGAGCTGGCCGTGAGCCCCGGGTTCGCGCTGTCGGTCGCGGCCACGGCCGCCCTGGTGCTGCTCGCCCCGACATGGTCGGGGTGGTTGCGGCGGCGGGGGGTGCCCCTCCGATTGGCCCAGGCGCTGGCGGTGCCCGCCGCCGCGCAACTGGCCACCGCGCCGCTGGTGGTCGCCCTTTCCGGAGAGTTCAGCCTCGTCGGCGTCCTGGCGAACGTGCTGGTCGATCCGGTGATCGCGCCTGCCACGGTACTCGGGGTGATGGCGACGCTGCTCGCTCCCTGGTTCTCCCCGCTGGGGGAATTCCTGGTGCTGCTGGCCGTTCCGGAACTGGAGTGGGTGCTGCTGGTTGCCCGGTGTGCCGCGAGCTTCTCGCTGGCGACGATCCCGTTGCCTTCCGGGGCTCCGGGGGTACCGCTCGTGGTCGCCCTGGTGGCCGCGATCCTGCTGCTGCTCCGGTTCCGCACCGGCAGGATGTTGTTGGGCGGTTCGCTGCTGTCCGTGCTACTGCTGTTGGTCACGATCGGGCTGCGGCCCGGGGGATGGCCCGTGACAGGTTGGAGCGTCGTCGCCTGTGACGTCGGGCAGGGGGACAGCCTGGTACTGGCCACCGGAGTACGCGGTTCCGCCGTCGTGGTGGATACCGGTCCCAGCGCCGCCCTGGTCGATCGGTGTCTCGACCGCCTCGGGGTGCGGCACGTGCCGTTGCTGGTGCTCACCCACCCGCACGCCGATCACTACGCCGGCATCTCCGGAGTGCTGGTGGGACGCGAGGTCGATGCGGTGGCTACGGGAGTGTCTCGTCCGTCCATCTGGTCGGACACCGACGTTCGACGACGTGCGCGCGACAACGACGCGCACCTGGTGCGGCTGTCCGCGGGGCAACTGATCCGCTGGCCCGCTCTGGCGATCGAGGTGCTGGCACCGGCAGGGGACGCCGCGCCCGTGGCGGCGGAACGGGTCAACGACGCCTCGGTGGTGCTGCGGGCGAACACCCCGGCAGGGCGGGTACTGCTGACCGGCGACATCGAACTGGCCGGGCAGCGCGAGCTGCTCTCGGCGGGTGTTCGGCTGGACGCGGAAGTACTCAAGGTACCGCACCACGGTTCCCGATACACCAGTGACGAGTTCCTCCGGGCGGTCTCCCCACGGGTGGCGCTGATCAGTGTGGGGTACGGGAACGACTACGGGCATCCCAGTGACGGGATCGTCACGACGCTGCGTGGCCTCGGTGCCGTGGTACGCCGCACCGATCGTCGTGGCGACATCGCAGTGCTGGGCGGAAACCTCGGAATGCGGACCGCCAGCACCGGCGACCCGTTCCGCCCCGACGACTGAGAATCAATCGTCGCTACCCGATGTCGGGCCTTCCGGAGCGAGAGCGGTGCGAGAGGTTCCGCCACGCGGTGCTTCGACAACTCCGGCAGCAGGCTCGGAACGGCAGAACCCCGGTCGCTGAGGTGGTTCGATTGCGAGGTAGGGCCGCTCGCCGCGTAGCGGCCTACTCAAGAGCGGTCCAACGCGGCAAGTGTCCGCCTCAGCGACCGGTAACCGACCGAGCGCGAAAGGCGCTCAGCGGCACCGTTCCTTCAGAGGTTCAGTGCCTCATCCACTGCTTCGGTGTTCGGCGCCACGGTGGCCTTCGGACCGACGTGCTCCTGCAGCGAGTCCATCGTCTTGAGACCGTCACCGGTGATCATCAGTACCGTCTCCGAATCCGGGTCCAGTTGTCCGGACTCGATCAGCTTCTTCGTGGTGGCCACGGTGACGCCGCCCGCGGTCTCGGCGAAGATGCCTTCCGTGCGAGCCAGCAGCCGGATGCCCTCGACGACCTCCTCGTCGCTGACGTCCTCGATCGCACCGTTGGTGCGGCGCACGGTGTCGAGTACGTACGGACCGTCTGCGGGGGCGCCGATCGCCAGCGAACGCGCGATGGTGTCGGGCCGCACCGGCTGCACCACGTCGTGGTTCTGCTTGTAGGCGTCCGCGACGGGGGAGCAGCCCGTGGCCTGCGCACCGAAGATCCGGTAGGGACTCTGTTCCACCAGCCCGACCTCGCCGAGCTCGCGGAAGCCCTTGTCGACCTTGGTGAGCTGTGATCCGGAGGCGATGGGAACCACGACCTGCTCCGGAATGCGCCAGCCGAGCTGTTCGGCCACCTCGAAGGCGAGGGTCTTGGACCCTTCCGAGTAGTAGGGCCGCACGTTGACGTTGACGAACGCCCAGTCCTCGTGCTCCCCGGCCAGTTCGGTGGCCAGGCGGTTCACATCGTCGTAGTTGCCGTCGACGGCCAGCAGCGAGCCGTCGTAGACGGCGGTCATCAGTACTTTGGCGCGTTCCAGCGAGGAGGGAACGAGCACCACCGAGTCCCAGCCCGCGCGTGCCGCGGCCGCTCCCACCGCGTTGGCGAGGTTACCGGTGGAGGGGCACGCCAGTACCTTGAAGCCGAACTCGCGCGCGGCCGCCAGTGCCACCGCCACGACCCGGTCCTTGAAGGAGTGGGTGGGGTTTCCCGTGTCGTCCTTGATCCAGATGCGTTTGACGCCCAGCGCGTTGGCGAGCGCGTCGGCCCGGACCAACCTCGTACAGCCCGGATCGGTGTTCGGGTGCCGCTCCACATCGGACGGAACCGGCAGCAGGTTCTTGTAGCGCCAGATCGAGCGCGGGCCGGATTCGATGTCCTCCCTGCGCACGCGGCCGAAGTCGTAGGCGACTTCCAGCGGCGAGAAGTCCTCCAGGCAGACGAACTCCGGAGCCAGGGGCTGCCGATGCCCCTCTTCCTTGGATACGAGCTCGGCCGCGGGGCCGAGGTCGAACTTCCGGTCGGTCGTCTCGGACTGCGTTCGGGCGGCAGCTGTCATCGCGAGGTCCTTCCCCTCATCTGTCCCGCTGGCGGGTCGGAATTGGCACCGTTTTCGTCGATCCGCGCCACGAACGTGATCGCGGTGCCGACGCTGGTTGCCGGGGCTTCGCCGGGCCGGTCCCTCTGCCCCTCTGGATGAGCTATCCAAGTTGTTTCGGCAACGCTACGGCATGAACCCGTCATCCGACCACTTTGATCCAGCATCCGGGACGGGGTTGACCGTCGGCCCCAGTGGGAGAATGCGGACCATGAACTCGGCTCCCGCCTCGTTGCATCTCGTGCTCGGTGACGAAGAACTGCTGGTCGAGCGTGCTGTTTCCGAATCTCTCGCCGCCGCTCGCCGGGCCGATCCCGAAGCCGAGCTACGTCGTTCCAAGGTGAGTGACCTCACCCCTCCCGAACTCGACGAGATGCTGAGTCCCTCGTTGTTCGCGGAGGGGCGCGTGATCGCGTTGGACAGTGCGCAGGACGCGAGCAAGGAGATCGCCGAGGCGGTGCTCCGCCACGCGCGCGCTCCGGCCGAAGGGGTGGTGCTCGTGGTGCTGCACAACGGTGGTGGCAGGGCCAAGCACGCCAAGGAACTCCCCGGTGAGCTGCGCGGTATGGGGGCCGCCGTCACCGAGTGCAACCGGATCACGCGGCCCGCCGAGCGGGAGAGTTTCGTCCGGGCGGAGGCCACCAGGGCCGGTGGGCGCATCGACTCGGCCGCGGTGAGCGCTCTCGTAGAGACGGTGGGCAACGATTTGCGCGAGTTGTCCTCCTCGGTGTCCCAGCTGGTCGCCGATACCGACGGTAAGGTCGACGAGGCCGCGGTACGGCGTTACCACCAGGGCAAGGCGGAGGTCACCGGCTTCGTGGTGGCGGAGAAGGCCGTGATGGGGGACCGGGCCGGCGCTTTGGAGGCGTTGCGCTGGGCGCTGCAGCTGGGGGTGCCGCACGTGCTGATCGCCGATGCGTTGGCCGATGCCGTGCGCACCATCGGGCGAGTGGCCAGTGCCGGCGGCGGGGATCAGTACCGGGTCGCGCGGGAGCTCGGTATGCCGGCCTGGAAGGTCAAGAAGGCGCTCTCGCAGGCCCGGGGCTGGAACGCGGCGGGAGTGACCGAGGCGATGCAGCTGGTCGCTTCGCTCAACGGTCAGGTCAAGGGGCAGGCCGCCGATGCCGACTACGCCCTGGAACGCGCGGTGCTGGGGTTGATCGCGAGCCGGAGTTCCCGGAACCAGGGCTGAGCTGGAAAGCCGGGCGGGGCGTCGGGCAGCGAGGGGCAGACGGCGTACGGGCCTCTCCGCGGCGTGCGAAGAGGCCCGTGTACCGGCGTTTCCCGAACGGTTTCCGATCGCCGTCGACCGTCCGGGGAGTCCGATCAGAGCTGGTTGAGCTGCCTGGCCATCGAGGACTTCTTGTTGGCCGCCTGGTTGCGGTGGATGACGCCCTTCTTGGCGGCCTTGTCGACCAGGCGGGTGGCGGCACGCTCCATCTCGGCGGCCTTTTCCTTGTCACCGGTGGCAGCGGCCTCGCGGAACCGGCGCATCGCGGTCTTCATCGAGGTCTTGACCGACTTGTTGCGAAGACGGTTGCGCTCGTTGATCAGGACTCGCTTCTTGGAGGACTTGATGTTGGCCACTGTTGCGCCTCTTTCGCTGATCGACTCGAATGTCGCGACCGCGCTCGAACGGCGCTGCCCCCGTCGGGAAACGCTTCGGTTCACCGGGGTTTCCCGGTTCACCGGCGGTTCCGGCACGACGGTTCGCGGGCAGCCTTCCTCCACGTCGGAAATGCCGCGCGGTGCGATCGACCATCGTAGCAACACCGCGTCACGCCGCCGCGCCCGGTTCCGCTGGTCAGGGCGCTGCCCGCTGGAGATGCCCGATGAGGAGGCCAGGAGTTCCCGCCCGTACACCCAGTAGCGCCGGTGGGTGCCGTCCTGGTCGCTCAGTCCGAGTCGTCGTCCTTGCGGGGCCTTCCCCTGCCGCGCTGCCGTCCGGTCTCACCCGGCAGCCTGCCCGCATCCTGCAGCGCCTTGCGCAACAGGAACTCTATCTGCGCGTTCGTGCTGCGCAGTTCGTCGCCAGCCCAACGCGCGAGCGCGTCGTGTACCGCCGGATCCAGGCGGAGCAGGAAGCTCTTGCGGGATGCCACGCGACTACCTCACTGGTACAGCGAGCCGGTGTTGACCACCGGTTGGGTCGCCTTGTCACCGCAGAGCACGACCAGCAGGTTGCTGACCATCGACGCCTTGCGCTCCTCGTCCAGTTCCACGATCTCGTCCGCTGCCAGCTGACCGAGCGCCGACTCGACCATGCCGACCGCGCCCTCGACGATGCGCTGCCGTGCGGCCACGACCGCGTCGGCCTGCTGGCGCTGCAGCATCGACTGTGCGATCTCGGGAGCATACGCGAGGTGGGTGAGCCTGGACTCGACGACCTTTACACCCGCCGAGTGAACCCGGTCGGCGATCTCCTTGGAGAGCTTGGCGGTTATCTCCTCGGCGTTCTCCCGCAGTGAGAACTCCTGTCCGCCCCTGGTGTCGTAGGCGTAGTTGGTCGCGATGTGCCGTACGGCCGTTTCCGTCTGGGTCTGCACGAACTCGACGAAGTCGTCGACGCTGAAGGATGCCTGTGCGGTGTCATCGACCTGCCAGACCACCACGGCGGCGATCTCGATGGGGTTGCCCTCGGCGTCGTTGACCTTCATCACGCTGGTCTCGTGGTTGCGGATCCGGGTGGAGATGCGCGTCCGGCCGGTGGTCAGCGGATTGACCCAGTGCAGTCCCTCCTGGCGCAGTGTCCCCGTGTAGCGGCCGAGGAACTGCAGTACCCGTGCCTCGCCGGGTGAGACCGTCACCAGCCCGGCCAGGCTCACCAGGGTGGCGACTTCCAGCACGATCCCGACCGCGAGCAACCACCAGGTGGAGGTCACTCCGCCGAGGGCTGCCAGCGCGGCGGCCAAGAGGAGCAGCAGGACGCCCAGCCCGAGCGTCGGGAGTCCCGGGGCTCTTCTCGCGGGCTGTTCCCTGATCTCCGACTCCGGCATCACCACTCCCGTTCCGGTTCCCTCGGTGCCCATCCGGTTCCTCCTCTGGCGTGTTTCGTGATTTCTGGAAGACATCATAGTGATATCACTTTTTCGATGTGGAGGCAAAGCCCGAAATCGCCGGATGATCTCGGTTGCTCGTAGGAGACCTGTGGTGACAGTGCTCGGGGAGCTCGTGGATTTCGCGCGAAATCGCCACGCGAGCGTTGTCGCTGTTCGGCGGATCCTCACGCGATCGGGTAGGACGGGGGCATGGAGGTTCTCAGCAGCAGGATGATCCTGCGTCCCGGTGACCACGATCGCTCGGTGCGGTTCTACCGCGACACGCTCGGACTCGCGATCCACCGTGAGTTTCCCGGCGGCACGGTGTTCTTCCTCGGGCAGGGGCTGCTGGAGGTGTCCGGAAGCGGCAGCAGTGGCCCCAGCGAGGACCAGATGCTGTGGCTGCAGGTGCGCGACGCCGCCGAGAGCGTCCGTGAGCTGCGCGAGCTCGGCGTCGAGGTGCTCGCCGAACCGGAACGGCGACCCTGGGGGCTGATCGAGGGAACCGTCGCCGACCCCGACGGGATGCGGATCGTGCTGGTGGAGGTGCCTCCCGAACATCCGCTGCGCAGTGACGTTCGGCAACATCCCTGACACGCTGTCGGTGCGGCCCCGGCGGGGCGGCCGGTTCAGCCGTCCGTCCCGCTCCGCCGCGACGCATCCCGTGCGGTCGTACTTCCGGGTTGGGGTCGGGTATTCCGCACTTTCGTGGGACCATGGGCACACAGCCCTGCCCGTACGCGAGTCGACATCCCGCGAGGAAGACTTCAGTGAGCACCTTCGCAGACACGACCTTCACGTCTCCTGAACGCATCAGGAACTTCTGCATCATCGCCCACATCGACCACGGCAAGTCGACGTTGGCCGACAGGGTGTTGCAGCTCACCGAGGTGCTCGACGAGCGCGCGTACCGGGACCAGTACCTCGACCGGATGGACCTGGAGCGCGAGCGCGGCATCACGATCAAGTCCCAGAACGTGCGACTGCCGTGGCAGGTCGACGGTGAGGACTACGTGCTGCACCTGATCGACACTCCCGGCCACGTCGACTTCACCTACGAGGTCAGCCGCTCGCTCGCCGCCTGCGAGGGGGCGATCCTGCTGGTGGACGCCGCCCAGGGGATCGAGGCGCAGACTCTGGCCAACCTCTACCTGGCCATGGAGCACGACCTGGAGATCATCCCCGTGCTCAACAAGATCGATCTTCCCGCCGCCGACCCCGACCACTACGCCGCGGAGCTGGCCCACATCATCGGCTGCTCGGAGTCCGACGTGCTGCGGGTCTCGGCCAAGAGCGGTGAGGGTGTCGCCGATGTGCTCGACGCCGTGGTGCTCAACGTTCCCGCGCCGGTCGGCGAGCACGACTCACCGGCCAGGGCGATGATCTTCGACTCGGTCTACGACACCTACCGGGGCGTGATCACCTACATCCGTGTGGTCGACGGCAGCATCACCCCGCGCGAGAAGATCCGGATGATGTCGACCGGAGCCACCCACGAGCTGCTCGAAGTCGGCATCATCTCACCCGACCAGAAACGCTCCGAGGGGCTCGGGGTCGGTGAGGTCGGCTACCTGATCACCGGTGTCAAGGACGTCCGCCAGTCCCGGGTGGGTGACACGGTGACCTTCGCCAAGAACGGTGCCGAGCAGCCACTGCCCGGCTACCGTGACCCGATCCCGATGGTCTACTCCGGGCTCTACCCGATCGAGGGATCCGACTATCCGGTGCTGCGTGACGCGCTGGACAAGCTGCTGCTCAACGACGCCGCGTTGACCTACGAGCCGGAGACCTCCGGTGCGCTCGGTTTCGGTTTCCGCTGCGGCTTCCTGGGGCTGTTGCACCTGGAGATCACCAGGGCGCGACTGGAGCGCGAGTACAACCTCAACCTCATCTCCACCGCCCCCAACGTGGTCTACGGCGTCACCCTGCAGGATGGCACCGAACTGGAGGTCACCAACCCCTCGGACTGGCCCGAGGGCAAGATCCAGGAAGTGCGCGAGCCGATCGCGAAGTGCACCGTGATCGCTCCCTCCGAGTTCGTCGGCGCGATCATGGAGCTGTGCCAGAGCAGGCGCGGGCGGCTCGACAGCATGGACTACCTCTCCGAGAGCCGTGTGGAGCTCCGCTACACCATTCCGTTGGCCGAGATCGTGTTCGACTTCTTCGACCACCTCAAGTCGCGTACCCGCGGCTACGCTTCCATGGACTACGAGGAGTCCGGCACGCAGGCCTCGGACCTGGTCAAGGTCGACATCCTGCTGCAGCACGAGGCGGTGGACGCCTTCAGCGCGATCGTGCACAAGGACAACGCCTACTCCTACGGCACCAAGATGGCCTCCAAACTCCGAGAGCTCATCCCGCGGCAGCAGTTCGAGGTGCCGATCCAGGCCGCAGTGGGTTCGCGGATCATCGCCCGCGAGACGATTCGCGCCATGCGCAAGGACGTGCTCGCCAAGTGCTACGGCGGTGACATCAGCCGTAAGCGCAAGCTGCTGGAGAAGCAGAAGGAAGGCAAGAAGAAGATGAAGACGGTCGGCCGTGTCGAGGTGCCCCAGGAGGCGTTCGTGGCCGCGCTGTCCACCGACGAGTCCGCCAAGGACGATTCCAAGGGCGACTCCAAGGGCAAGAAGTAGCCCGACGGGAAGTAGCGGCGGGACCTTGTCGCCCCGGTTTTCGCCGGGCTCGTTCGATGGAGCTTCCCGCCCTCCGGCCCCCGGTTCCGGTGCTCGTCCGGCGTCGCGGCCTGCCGGAGCCCGTCGAACCGTTGCGCGTTCCGGGAAAACGGCGAGTCCGAACCGGACCGTGTTCCCTAGAATCGATCTTCGCCGTAGTCGAGGGTCGAAACGAGGGAACGATGTCCGAACGACACGAGTACGAGACCGTGGTGCGCTGGACCGGGAACCGTGGAAGCGGTACCGATGAGTACGACTCCTACGGTCGTGAGCACCTGATCGAGGTCGCGGGCAAGGCGCCGCTGCGCGGCTCGGCCGATCCGGCCTTCCTCGGGGATCCGGAACTGCTGAACCCGGAGGAATTGCTGGTGGCCTCGCTCGCGCAGTGCCACATGCTCTGGTACCTGGGGATCTGTGCCTCCTCCGGCGTCGTGGTCACCGACTACCGCGACGCGGCTCGCGGCACCATGACCGAGGAGCGGGGCGGTGGAGGTCGTTTCACCGAGGTGGTGCTGCGACCGGTGGTGACCGTGCGGAGCGAGTCGATGCGCGACAGGGCCGAGAAACTGCACGAGCAGGCGCACCGCAAGTGCTTCATCGCCAATTCCGTGAACTTTCCGGTCCGTCACGAGCCCGGTATCCGTGTGGTGAGCTGATCGGGCAGGGGGCGATCCGGCCTTCTTCCCGGAACCCCGGGTGTCGATTTCGCGCGAAATCGACACCCGGGAGCGGCGGGATATCACCCCGCTTCGGGCACTCAGCGTGGTTCGTCGGTTACTTGTCCGGTGGCGACAAATATTCGGTTCGTGTGACGCCTGTCCCGCACTGCCGTTTTCGCTATTGCCTATAGATACTGTCTATGTCTTTAATTCAAAAATTGTCTGGCAAGTGTCTGATTTGTGTGGTGCCCTGCGCTTATCTTTCGTTGGGTCCGATTCCGCGTGGTGGTGTGGTGAGTCGTTTCGGTGTCTCGGGGGTTGCGTTTCCGGCGCCGTCGGCTAGTATGCCCCAGCGAATAACGGCGGTTTCGACGAGTTCGGTAATCCGGTGAAATCGTCGGTTGGTGCCCACGGGTGCGCGTGATTGATCAAAGACGATCCTCGTCCGCCACCCGCGGTTTCTCGTTTTCGACCGGTGGGCTACCGGACGCTGTCCCGATCATTGCGATTTCAGGAGGTCTGGCATGAGTGATCCGGAGATGTCGCGGACGAGTCTCCCGATCCGGGGAGCGACTCGGCAGCACGCGTCATCGCTGGACATCCGCGAGCAGGACCCACCGTTCTCCCCGCCGGAGCCGCCGAGCGCGCCAGAGGGGGCTCCCAACGTGGTGGTCGTGCTGCTGGACGACATGGGTTTCGGCGCTCCCAGCGCCTTCGGCGGGCCGTGCGAGATGCCCACGGCCGATCGGCTGGCCGGGGACGGGCTGCGCTACACGCGGTTCCACGTGACCGCGGTGTGCTCACCGACCCGGCAGTCGCTGCTGACCGGACGCAACCACCACTCGGTGGGAATGGGAGTCACCACCGAGATGGCCAGCGCCGCTCCGGGCTACAACGGGATACGGCCGCTGAGCGCGGGAACGATGGGTCAGATCCTGGCCGGTAACGGTTACAACACCGCGGCGTTCGGCAAGTGGCACCAGACCCCGGCGCGCGACGTCAGCGTGGCGGGTCCGTTCGATCGCTGGCCCACCGGTGAGGGCTTCGAGAAGTTCTACGGCTTCGTGTGCGCGGAGATGAACCACTGGTACCCCGTGCTGTTCGACGGCACCACACCGGTGGAACCCGACCGTGGGCCGGAGGACGGCTATCACCTCTCCGAGGACCTGGTCGACCGTGCGATCGACTGGGTGCGCGACCAGAAGTCACTCAAGCCCGAAACCCCCTTCTTCGCCTACCTCCCCTTCGGCGCGACCCACGCGCCCTACCACGTTCCGAAGGAGTACCGCGACAAGTACCGGGGCAGGTTCGACCACGGTTGGGACCGGCAGCGTGAGATCACCCTGGAGCGGCAGAAGGAACTGGGAGTCGTTCCCCCCGAAACGGAACTGGCCCCGTGGGCCGAGGGCGTGCCGCACTGGGACGAACTGTCCGAGCAGGAGAGGGAGTCCGCCGCCTCGTTGATGGAGCTCTACGCGGGATTCGCCGAGCACACCGACGACCAGATCGGCCGTCTCGTGGACGAGCTGGAGCAGCAGGGCGAACTCGACAACACCCTGTTCGTCTACATCCTCGGCGACAACGGCGCCTCCGCCGAGGGCGGACTCGGTGGGACGCTCAACGAGCACCGGCACGCCAGCGGTATCCCCGACGACGCCGAGACGATCAACCGCCACCGGGAGGAGCTGGGTGACGCGACCACGCACGCCCACTATCCGGTCGGCTGGGCGCTGGCGATGAACACGCCGTACCAGTGGACGAAACAGGTCGCCTCGCACTTCGGCGGAACCAGGGACGGCATGATCGTGCACTGGCCACGCGGTATCGCCGAACGCGGTGGTGTCCGCGACCAGTTCCACCACGTCATCGACGTGCTGCCCACCGTCCTCGAAGCGGCCGGGATCCCACAGCCCGATGAGGTCAACGGGGTCACGCAGCAGCCGGTCGAGGGCACGAGCATGCTCTACAGCTTCAACGACGCCTCGGCGGCGGAACGCCGCCGGATCCAGTACTTCGAGATGGTGGGCAACCGGGGCATCTACCACGACGGCTGGATGGCGGTCACCAGGCACGGCACCCCGTGGGACATGGTGCAGGACGGCACCCGGCACTACTTCGACGACGACCGCTGGGAGCTCTACGACACCAATGTGGACTGGAGCCAGGCCCACGACCTCGCGGCGGAACACCCGGGCAAACTCCGGGAACTGCAACAGCTTTTCCTGGTGGAGGCCAGTCGTTACAACGTCTTCCCCCTCGACGACCGCATGACCGAGCGGGAGAACCCGCGCGAGGCCGGGCGGCGCGACCTGCACGGCGACCGTCGGTCGATCACGTTCCACGCCTCCGCCTCGCGGTTGACCGAGGAGACGGCGCCCAACGTCAAGAACCGCTCGCACACCCTGACCGCCCGTATCGAGGTCCCCGAGTCCGGTGCGGACGGAGTGCTGGTGGCCCAGGGCGGACGGTTCGGCGGCTGGTCGCTGTACGTGCACGGGGGGCGCGCCTGCTACGCGTACAACTACTTCGGGCTCGAGGTCTACCGGGTGAGCACGGACGAACCGCTCCCTGCCGGCGAGCACGAGATCGTGTTGGACTTCGCCTACGACGGCGGCGGTGTCGGCATGGGCGGTACCGCGACCCTCCACGTCGACGGTGAGCAGCGCGGGCAGCAGCGGGTGGGCGGCACCATTCCGTACTACTTCGCCTTCGACGAGACGTTCGACATCGGAGTCGACCGTGCGTCACCGGTCACCGACGACTACCCACCGGTGGACAACGCCTACACGGGCACGCTGCACAGCGTGCGGGTGGATCTCGGCGACGATCTGCACAGCGACAGCGACAGCGAACGTGACCGCGAACTGTTCAGGGCGGCCCATGACTGACACGACAACGGGAGACTGCTGCGCACCCACGCGGACCGCGAGCGGTGCGCCGTGGACGGAGACGGTACGCACCCGGGTCCACTCCGGTTCCACCGCGGGGCTGGTGCGGCTCGACGGCGGCGAGTTCCGGATGGGAAGCGAGCGGGACGAGGCGTACCCGCAGGACGGCGAGGGCCCGGTGCGGACGGTGCGGCTCGACCCGTTCTGGATCAGCCCGACAGCCGTGTCGGTGGCCGACTTCGCCGCCTTCGTGGACGCCACCGCCCACCGCACCGACGCCGAGCGTTGGGGGTGGTCGTTCGTGTTCGGCGGGTTGCTGCCGGACGACTTCCCGCCCACGCGCGGAGTCGCCGCCGCTCCCTGGTGGCGTCAGGTCGAGGGCGCCTACTGGTGGCGGCCGGAGGGGCCGGGCTCCGATGCCGGGGACCGGCCGGACCATCCGGTCACCCACGTGTCCTTCCGGGACGCGCTCGCCTACTGCGACTGGGCCGGGCTGCGGCTGCCGACCGAGGCCGAGTGGGAGTACGCGGCCAGGGGAGGGCTCGAGGGAAGTCCCTTTCCGTGGGGTGAACAGCTGGAGCCTTCCGGTCGGCACCGGATGAACGTCTGGCAGGGTGAGTTCCCCGGGCGCAACGAGTGCTCGGACGGCTGGTACGGAACCTGCCCCGTGGACGCCTTCGAACCGAACGGTTACGGGCTGCACAACACGACCGGCAACGTTTGGGAGTGGTGTGCCGACCGGTTCGACCCGGACTTCCCGGCACGGGACACCCGGGTCAACCCGAGGGGGCCCGACAGCGGGGAACGGCGCAGTGCGCGCGGCGGTTCCTACCTGTGCCACGAGTCCTACTGCCGGCGTTACCGGGTTTCGGCGCGTCAGGGAGTCACCCCTGACTCGTCCATCGGCAACATCGGGTTCCGGTGCGTCCGCGACGTGTGGCCGAGTGACGAGGACCAGGAGGCGCCGGGATGGAACGCAGGGAGCTCGAGTACTTCCTGACCATTGCCGACCAGGGCAGTTTCACGGCCGCGGCTCAGACGCTGCGCGTCGCGCAACCCTCGCTGTCGCACGCGATCGCGTCGTTGGAGAACCGGCTCGGCGGCAGGGTGTTCCACCGGCTCGCACAGGGAGTGAGCCTGA